>JAABPX010000037.1 GCA_011391745.1 Comamonadaceae bacterium | reverse complement strand
GCGGCCTCGATGGCCGGGGCCAAACGCTGCGAGCACTTGACGTCAAACACGATGTGGCCACCAGGCACACGCTTGAGCACGTCTTGGGCAAACAAAGCCATTTGGCGGTCGGGGTAAATGTTTTGGCCTTCGCGAGTGACAATGCCCAAGCGGTCACCATCGCCGTCAAAGGCCAGACCCAATTCGGCACCGGTTTTGGCCAGCGCAGCGATGAGGTCGCGCAGGTTCTCGGGCTTGGAAGGGTCGGGGTGGTGGTTGGGG
>JAABPX010000036.1 GCA_011391745.1 Comamonadaceae bacterium | reverse complement strand
ATGCGGTCGCGGTAGGCGGGCCACACATCAACCGAGCGCACCGAGCCACCGGCCTCAGGCGTCCAGCGCTCATCGGCCATGGCTTGGCGCAGGCCTTGGATTTCTTCGCCGTGGATGGCGCGGGTGTCGAGCACCATTTTGAAACCGTTGTAGTCCTTGGGGTTGTGGCTGCCCGTGACTTGAATACCGCTACGGCACAACGTGCTGGCCGCAAAATACAGCATGGGCGTGGTCACCATGCCCACGTCAATCACTTCAATACCCGCATCGACCAAGCCCGAGATCAAGGCAGTCACCAACTCGGGGCCACTCAAACGCCCGTCGCGACCCACGGCCACGACGGTTTGGCCTTGGCTGCGGGCGTGGGTACCAAACGCCCGACCCAGCGCGCGGGCCACGTCGGCGTTGAGCGTGCTGGGCACCACGCCGCGAATGTCGTAGGCCTTGAAGATGGATGCAATGAGCTGCATGGTGTGCGTTCGGTGGTTAAATACCTCTATTGTAGGAACTTCAGCCATGCCCTCTACCGTCATCTTTCACCGCATTGTTTCTACGCCACTGGGCGACATGTTGATCGCTGGTGGATCGGCGGGCTTGCGTGGCGTTTGGTTCACCGATCAGCGTCACCTGCCAGCACCATCGGCCATGGCTGCTTGGCACGCTGGCGATCACGCTGTCCTCCAGACGGCCGAATCGGCGTTGACGGCTTACTGGACGGGCCAAGCGCTGGTAAGCCCATTGGTGCTGGACTGGACGCAGGGCACCGACTTTCAGCGCGCGGTGTGGCGCGTTTTGATGGACATACCCCATGGTCAAACCCGTCGCTATGGCGAAGTGGCCACACAATTGGGTCGCCCTCAAGCCGTTCGGGCCGTGGGCTCAGCGGTGGGGCGAAACCCTTGGTCGGTGCTGGTGCCTTGCCACCGCGTGTTGGGCGTCAGTGGCGCTTTGACGGGTTATGCCGGTGGTTTGCCACGCAAAGTGGCTTTGTTGAATTTGGAACTGAAACGCTGATATGCCCCGTTTGCTCATCTTGGAATTTGTGGTGCTGGCGGCCCTCTGGGGCTCGTCATTTTTGTTCATGCGCATCGGCGCGGCCGAACTGGGCACTTGGCCCACCGCAGGTTTACGCGTCGCTTTGGCCGCTGTGTTTTTGCTGCCCACCTTTGCGGTGGCGGGCGTGTGGGCCGACTTCAAACAGCACGCCAAACCGATCTTGTTTGTGGGCTTACTCAATTCGGCCATTCCGTTTGGCATGTTCGCTTTTGCGGTGATGCACATCTCCACTGGGTTGACAGCCATTTTGAACGCCACCGTGCCCCTTTGGGGCGCGGTGATCGCTTGGCTCTGGCTGCGCGACAAACCGGGCGGCAGCCGCTGGTTGGGCTTGGCCATTGGTTTTGCGGGTGTGTGTTTGTTGGTGCTGGGCAAGTCGGGCAGTGACGCCAGCGGCCAGTTACTCAACACCATCAACCCCATGAGCTTGCTGGCCATGGGAGCGGCCTTGGTGGCCACGCTGTGCTATGGCATCGCGGCGAGTTTCACGCGGCGCTATTTGGATGGTGTCAAACCCTTGGCCATCACAACCGGCAGCCAGATCGGCGCGGCCTTAGGCCTGGCCGTGCCGATGCTGTGGTTCTGGCCGAGCGAGCCCGTCAGCGGCGCGGCCTGGGGAGCCATAGCGGCCGTGGCTTTGCTCGGCACGGCCTTGGCCTACATGATTTTTTTCCATGTCATTGACCAAGTGGGCCCGAGCAAGGCCTTAACGGTGACGTTTTTGATCCCGGTCTTCGCCTTGATCTACGGCGCGACTTTCTTGGGGGAAGTGATCACACCCTGGATGGTGGGTTGCGGCGCGGTGATTTTGGTGGGCACCGCGCTGTCAACCGGTTTGGTCAGTTGGCCGCGTCGTCGGGCACCTGCGTAACCGTGTTCACCGGCACATCGCCTTCACCCACGACCACACGGCGGGCCAAATCACGCGTCATGCGTTTTTCTTGAAAAGTCAAAGCACGACCAAGTTTGTTTTTACCCCTCAACAACAGCTCGCGGTCGGCTTCGTTGGGTAAACCCCGTATGAGCGGAACCTCATCGCGTAGGGCAATTTTGGCATTGTTGCTTTGCTCATCCCACCACTCATTAACGATGGCCTTTAAGGTTTCGTTCTGAGCCGAACTGTCCACCATCAGCCCATCTTGGGCACCAAAAGCCTGCGCCAAGTCACTGGCTGGAACGATCAAACGGCGATCGGCTTCACGCAGCAAACGGGCCCAAGTCGGGTCTTCTTGCATCAGTCGCGACAACGATGCGGCCCGTTCATCGGCCAGCAAACAGACACTACAACCAGCCAATTTGGCTTGGTCGATTGTCGCAATCAAACGGTCATCATCACTGGCAATAACCAAAGTTTGGACGGCGCCGTAGCGGACGATGTTTTCCAAATCGTTGATCATGACGCGAACCAAAGACGCACCGCCATCAACCGTCTCGGAATGGACCCAGCGCATGGTTTGGTTATCAAATACGGCTTGATCATCATCATCGCTGTACCAATAAATACGCAACAGCTGCATTTGCAAGCCATTGGATCTCAACAAATGAGTCAACAAATCAGGCATGCGCTCTCTAATGCCAGTGGTACTGGCTTTGGAATCGGTGCTCGATAACCAACGCAAGTACCGAACATCAATCAGCGCAATTGCCTGTCCATTGCTGGGCAACGTCTGGGAGGGTCGTAGCAATGCTCGACGCCATTGGGAACTGTGAGGTGTATTGTTTATCATGTGATTAGGATATAAAGTCCGTAATTGGCGACAAAGTGCAGCGAAGCTGCGTGGTTTATCGGCAAGACATCGAATAACAAAAAAATTCTCTATGGCACCATCACTCGCTGTTCGCAAGTTTGTAATAACTCGCCAGTCAAAGCAGCAGAAAAACAAAAAGCCGCTGAAATTCAACGGCTTTTTGTATTGCTTTTGGCGGAGTGGACGGGACTCGAACCCGCGACCCCCGGCGTGACAGGCCGGTATTCTAACCAACTGAACTACCACTCCTGGCAGATGGCTTTGCTTCGATTTGCATCGAAGCCAAGTGCCACAAACTTGGCGACCCTACGGGGATTCGAACCCCGGTACTCACCGTGAAAGGGTGATGTCCTAGGCCTCTAGACGATAGGGTCAAAACCTTGGAACTTCCGAAGCGCCGAATTCTAGCATGCGCCAAAACCCGAAACTTTTAAATTATGGTGGAGGTAAGCGGGATCGAACCGCTGACCTCTTGCATGCCATGCAAGCGCTCTCCCAGCTGAGCTATACCCCCACAATTTTGCTTTTGTACACATTGGGTTTTGGCCCGTTGCGTAAATCAGCAAGACCACGATTATAGACCAGCTTTTAAGCCTTTTGCAAACGAGCAATCACATTTTTTTGGGTGTGCAGCGCAAGCACGGCGTCGAGCGATGGTGTGTTGGGTGTCCCCATGACCAACACCCTGACCGGCATCGCCAGTTGGGGCATCTTCAAGCCGGTTGCAACCAACACTTCTTTGAGCGCCGCACCGATGCTGGTTTTGTCCCAAACACAGGTTTGCAATTTTTGGGCGAGTAGCTCAACCGCGGTGCGCACCGCTTCGGTGACGTGTTGGGCCAGGTCGGCGTCGCTGGGCTGCACATCGGCATAAAAGGCTTGTGCCCAATCGGCCAACACCACCAAGGTGTCGCAACGGTCTTTGAACAAGGCGCAAATGCCCGCCAAGCGCTCGTCGGCGTTGATGCCGCGTTGGGCCAAGAAGGGCTGTGCGCGTTCGGCCAGTTCGGCGTCGGGCAAGGCCTTGAGGTGTTGAGCGTTGACCCACTTGAGTTTGGCTTCGTCGAACTGCGCGGCGCTGCGGCCAAGGTGGTCCAGGTTGAACCATTCCAAAAACTGGGCACGGCTGAAGATTTCGTCGTCGCCGTGGCTCCAGCCCAAGCGGGCGAGGTAGTTGACCATGGCGTCGGGCAGGTAGCCTTCGTCGCGGTACTGCGTGACGGCTTTGGCGCCGTTGCGCTTGGACATTTTTACAACTTGCTTCTCGCCCTGCTCGTCCACCATCTCAGCCATCACGGTGGGGAGGTGGGCGTACACCGGTGGTTCTTTGCCCAGCGCTTTGAAGATGTTGATTTGGCGCGGCGTGTTGTTGACGTGGTCGTCGCCACGAATCACGTGGGTGATGTCCATGTCGATGTCGTCAACGACCACACAAAAGTTGTAGGTGGGTGTGCCGTCGGGGCGCGCGATCACCAAGTCGTCCAGTTCGGCGTTGGCGATTTCGATGCGGCCTTTGACCTTGTCGTCCCAAGCCACCACGCCGTCGGCGGGGTTCTTGAAGCGCCATACGGGCTTCACGCCTTCGGGGATGGGCGGCAGGGTTTTGTCCGGCTCGGGGCGCCAGGTGCCGTCGTAGCGGGGTTTTTCTTTGTTCGCCATTTGGCGTTCGCGCAAAGCGTCCAGCGCTTCGACGCTCATGTAGCAGGGGTAGACCAAGCCTTGGGCTTGCATGTCAGCCAGCACGGCTTTGTAGCGGTCCATGCGCTGCATCTGAAAAAACGGGCCTTCGTCGTGGTTCAAACCCAGCCAAGCCATGCCTTCGATGATGACGTCCACTGCGGCTTGTGACGAGCGTTCGAGGTCGGTGTCTTCGATACGCAAAATGAACGCACCACCGGTGCTGCGGGCGAAGGCCCAAGGGTAAAGCGCCGAGCGGATGTTGCCTAGGTGAATGAAACCGGTGGGCGACGGGGCGAAACGGGTACGGATGGGTCGGGTCATGCTTGGGCGATGGTGGACAGGCCACGGTCGAGGTCGGTTTGAATGTCTTGTAAGTGCTCCAAGCCCACGGCCACACGGATCAAGCCTTGGACCACGCCCGCGGCTTGGCGCTGGTCTTCGGTCAAGCGGCCGTGCGAGGTGCTCGCGGGGTGGGCGGCCAAGGTTTTGGTGTCACCCAGATTGGTGGACAGGGACAGCATGCGCATTTGGTCAAGCACATAAAAGGCGCGGCGGCGCGCTTGCTCTGGGTCTTGGGCTTTGACTTCAAAAGACAAGACCGCACCACCCAAGCCCGATTGCTGGGCCATGGCCAACGCATGCTGGGGATGGCTGCTCAGGCCGGGGTAATGCACACGCGCCACCGCGGAGTGGTCTTGCAGCCACTGGGCCACCGAGAGCGCACGCGCCGATTGGGCTTGCATGCGGATGTCCAAGGTTTCCAAACCCTTGAGGACGACCCAAGCGTTGAACGGTGCCAAGGTCATGCCGCCGCTTTTTTGAATGGGCAAGCAGGTGTTGGTGATGAAGGCTTGGCTGGCGCACAAGGCCCCGGCCATGACGCGGCCTTGACCGTCGAGGTACTTGGTGCCGGAGTGCATGACGATGTCGGCACCCAAGGCGATGGGACGCTGCAGGGCCGGTGTGGCGAAGCAGTTGTCCACACACAGCAAAGCGCCCGCGTTGTGCGCCATGTCGGCCAAGGCTTGGATGTCGCAAACCTCGGTGAGCGGGTTGGTGGGCGTCTCGGCAAACAAGAGTTTGGTGTTGGGGCGGATGGCAGCTTGCCAAGCGGACAGGTCGGTTTGCGACACAAAGCTGGACTCCACGCCGAACTTAGCGAGGTCCGAGCCGATGAGCTTGATGGTGGAGCCGAACATCGAGCGCGAGCACAGCACGTGATCGCCGGCCTTGAGGAGCCCCAAGCACAGCATCAGGATGGACGACATGCCCGAAGCGGTACCGATGCAGGCCTCGGCACCTTCGAGCGCGGCCAAGCGCTGCTCAAAGCTGGAGACCGTCGGGTTGCCGTAGCGTCCGTAGGTGTAGCCGTCTTCTTCGCCCGCAAAACGGCGTGCCGCCGCTTCAGCCGAGGGTTGCACATAACCGCTGGTCAGGTACAGGGCTTCGGAGTTTTCGCCGTAAGGGCTGCGCGGCACGGCTTGGCGCACAGCCAAGGTGTCGCGGTGCCAAGTGGGGTCGTCGTGGTTCATGCGCGTGACCTCTGGGGTTTATTGGGCGTTGGGCAAGGCCAAGCGCGAGTTGTCTTCGGCGCCCTCTTCCGTTTGTTCACGGCCTTGGTTGAGACGAACAATGTCGGCGGCCGTGATGTCACCGGTGACATACACGCCGTCAAACGGCGACGCGTCAAAGCCTTGGAGCGCGGGGTTGAGCGAGCCCACGGCTTGTTTCATGGCGTCGACGTCTTGGTAAATCAGCGCGTCGCACCCGATGATCTCGCGCACCTGCTCGGCCGTGCGGTTGTGCGCCACCAACTCTTCGGGCGTGGGCATGTCAATGCCGTACACATTGGGAAAACGCACGGGCGGCGCGGCGCTGGCGAGGTAGACTTTGTTGGCGCCGGCGTCGCGCGCCATTTGCACAATTTCTTTGGAGGTGGTGCCGCGCACGATGGAGTCGTCCACCAACAGCACGTTGCGGCCTTTGAATTCGCTGTTGATGCAATTGAGTTTTTGGCGAACGGATTTTTTGCGCACGCTTTGACCGGGCATGATGAAGGTACGGCCTACGTAGCGGTTTTTCACAAACCCTTCGCGGTAGGGCAAGCCCAGCAATTGCGCCAGCTGCATGGCGCTGGGACGCGACGATTCGGGGATGGGAATGACCACGTCGATTTGGTTGGGCGGCACCATGGAGATCACGCGCTTGGCCAAAGTCTGACCCATGTTCAATCGGGCTTGGTACACCGAAATGCCGTCGAGCACCGAGTCGGGTCGGGCCAAATACACGTATTCAAAAATGCACGGGGTGTGCTTGACTTGTTCAGCACACGCTTGGGTGTGCACTTGGCCTTGCAAGTCCACAAACACGGCTTCACCGGGCCGAATGTCTCGGTCCAGCGCATAACCGTTGCCCTCCAACGCCACCGACTCGCTGGCCACCATCACACTGCCATTCAAACGGCCCATGCACAAAGGACGGATGCCAAAGGGGTCTCGAAAGGCAAGCAAGCCATGACCTGCAATCAAAGCAATCACGGCATAAGAACCGCGCACACGCTGGTGCACACCGCGCACAGCGGCAAACACATCGGCAGGCCGAAGCTGAACGCCTCGGGTGACCTTTTCCAATTCGTGCGCCAAGACGTTGAGCAGAACCTCCGAGTCGCTGTCGGTGTTGATGTGGCGATGATCGGTTTTGAAAATTTCTTGCTTGAGTGCTTGCGCATTGGTCAGGTTGCCGTTGTGCACCAACACCAGGCCGTAAGGTGCGTTGACATAAAACGGCTGCGCCTCTTCTTCGCTGAACGCATTGCCTGCGGTGGGGTAACGCACCTGGCCCAAGCCGTGGTGGCCCGGCAAGGCCCGCATGTTTCGGGTGCGAAACACATCGCGCACCATGCCCTTGGCCTTGTGCATAAAAAACTTGTTGCTTTGCTCGGTGACGATGCCAGCGGCATCTTGACCGCGATGTTGCAAGAGCAACAAAGCGTCATAAATCAGCTGATTGACGGGTGCGTTGGAAACAACGCCGACGATGCCACACATGGTTGAATATCCTCAAAAATCAGGGAATGGCCTCGGCCAAGGCACCGGGCAACAAGGGCTTGAGCGTTTGCAGGGTGTCGGTGAGCCAGGTCGCGGTCTCAGACTGCGCCCACACCGGGTGTGTTGTTTGGCCCAAAGCCACCACCACCAAGGTCACACCCAACAGCAATACCGCGCCACGGGCCAAACCGAAACCGGCCCCCAAAATGCGGTCGATGGGGCGCAAACCCACCGCTTGCAAAAATCGACCCAAGACCCAAGCCAAAACAGCCCCGGCCAAGGCCACGCCAAAAAAAACCAAGGCAAAACCCAAGGCCAAACGAACCATCGGCACAGACACCGCAGCGGGCAGCCAAGCCGCCACGGTTTCAGCGTACACCTGCGCCCACACAAACGCCAAGACCCAGGCCGCCAATGACACGACTTCGCGCACCAAACCGCGCAGCACACCCAAAGCCACCGATATCGCCAGTACGGCCCAGAGGGTCCAATCGAGCCAGCCTATGTCCATGGGTGATCTGGCTCAGAGGCTCAAGACACTGGGCGACAGGCCCAAGGATTGAAGTTTCTTGGCGGTCTTTTCGGCTTCGGCACGGCTGGCAAAAGGCCCCAAGCGAACGCGGGTCCGATTGCCTTGGGCGGTGTTGACCACCTGTGCGTAAGTTTTGAGACCCATGCGCTCAATGTTTAGTCGCACTTCGCGGGCCCGCGCGGCGTCGGCGTAAGCCCCGACTTGCACCACAAACCGCTCGCCCGTGGCTTGGGCTGCACTGGCCGGTGCGCTGGGAGCGGAAGGCTTCGCGGGCGGTGGGCTTGGCTTGGGGATGGGGGGCTGCTCTGGCTTAGGCTCTGGCTCCGGTGTGGGCGCTGGAACTGGCGCTGCTGCTGTCAACGGTTTGAGGGGTGCCAGCACCGGTTGTGCGGGGATCACAATGGGGATGTCCACCGCAATGGGCCTTGGCTCGGTGTCAAACACCATCGGAAAACCCACCGCAGCCACCAAAACCAACACCGCGACACCCATCAAGCGGTGGCGCGCTTGACGACGCAAAACGTCCACCGTGGGTGTTTCGGTGGTGGTATCGGAGTCAGGGCGGGATTTGAACATTGTGCGGTTAAGAAAGGTCATGACACCACATGTTTGGCTGCCAAACGGGGCACGCCGTTGTGCAGCACACCGCCCACGGTAAAGAACGAACCAAAGACAACGATTCTATCAGCGGGGTCGGCCTCGGCCACGGCGGCTCGCAAGGCTTGAGCGGGGTCGGCGTGCTGTCCAGCGACCACGCCGGGGCCGGGCATTTGGGCCGCCAAATCGTGGGCGCGGGCGGCACGCTCGGTGGGCAAGTCGCACAGGTGCCAACGCTGGATGAGCGGAGCAATGCGCTCAAGCATGGCGCGCAGGTCTTTGTCGGCCATGGCACCGAACACGGCGTGGGTGGTGGGGTGGTAGCCCATGGCGTCGAGGTTTTCAGTGAGCGCGGCCACCGAGTGCGGGTTGTGCGCCACATCGAGCACCAAGGTGGGGGTGCCCGGCACGATTTGAAAACGCCCGGGCAATTCCACCAGCGCCAAACCGTTGCGCACCGCTTGGGCCGTGACGGGTAAGCGCGAACGCAACGCCTCCACCGCCGCCAAAACCCCAGCGGCGTTCACCAATTGATTGGCCCCGCGCAAGGCCGGGTAGGCCAAGCCGCTGTAGCGCCGCCCGCCGCGCTTGGGGTGTGTGGCCCAGCCCCATTGCTGTTTGTCGCCGGCGAAGTGAAAATCCAGCCCAATGCGCCACAGGTCTGCGTCGATCTCCAACGCACGGTCCAACACACTTTGTGGTGGCATCGGGTCGCTCACGATGACCGGTCGTCCGGTGCGCATGATGCCCGCCTTCTCGCGGCCAATGCTTTCGCGGTCCGGGCCGAGCAAAGCCATGTGATCCAAAGCGATGCAGGTGATGACGGACACGTCGGGATCGATCACATTGACCGCATCGAGCCGCCCACCCAAGCCAATTTCCAAGATCACCACGTCCAAGCCGCGTCGCGACAGCGTGCGCAAAATCGCCAAGGTGGTGAACTCAAAATACGTCAGGCTGATCTCGCCTTGACCATCGGGTGCCCCTGCACCCACGCGAGCGACCTCAACCTCGGCAAAACCGGGCAACAAATCAGCGGCATCGACCAACTGGCCTTCCACCCGGCAACGCTCTTCGAAATGCACCAAATGCGGCGAGGTGTACACACCGGTGCGGTAGCCGCTTTGGGTGTAGACGGCTTCGAGCATGGCGCAGGTCGAGCCCTTACCGTTGGTGCCAGCCACGGTGATGACGGGGCATGGCATGGACAAGGCCATGCGCTGGGCCACCCGGGCCACGCGCTCCAAACCCATGTCGATGGTTTGGGGGTGCAGCCGCTCACAGTGGGCGAGCCAATCGGCCAAGGTGCTGGGGTGGTTGGGGGGCAGTTCAATCGCTTGCATGCGCTTATTGTCACACCCACCCAAGCCCGGCAGCGCTTGAAGGACAATGTGGCCATGATCACCCTCTACGGCATCCCCAACTGCGACACCGTCAAAAAAGCCCGCGCCTGGCTCAGCGAGCGCGGTGTCGAACCTGTTTTTCACGATTTCAAACGCCAAGGTGTGCCCGAGCAGGCGCTGGACCAATGGTTGGCCACCCTCGATTGGACGGTGCTGGTCAACCGCAAAGGCACCACCTGGCGTCAACTCGACGAGGCCGCCCGCGCCATGGTGGTCGACGCAACCAGCGCGCGATCGCTCATGCTGGAAAAACCCAGTGTGATCAAACGCCCCGTGGTGCAGTGGCCGAGCGGGGTGAGCGTGGGGTTTGATGCCGACGATTGGGCGCACCGCTTGGGCACCTAAAATCAACGATTCTTTTTTTCTTGCCAGCCAACCGCCCACCATGACCACCACCCAATTCAACGGCGTGACCGTTAACACCCAAGCCAGCGTTTACTTTGATGGCAAATGCATCAGCCACGGCATCACCTTGGCCGATGGCACAAAGAAGTCGGTCGGCGTGGTGCTGCCCGCCACCCTGACCTTCAACACCGGTGCGCCCGAAATCATGGAGTGTGTGGCCGGCTCGTGCGAGTACAAACTCGCCGGCACCGACGCCTGGCTGAAGTCTGGCCCCGGCCACCAGTTCAGCGTGCCCGGTAATTCCAGCTTCGAGATCCGCGTGACCGAGCCCTACCACTACATCTGCCACTTCGGTTGATCGGAATCTTCCCATGAGCACCATCTTGCAAAACCTGCCCAAGGGGCAAAAAGTCGGCATCGCTTTCTCTGGCGGCTTGGATACGTCCGCCGCGCTGCTGTGGATGAAACAAAAAGGCGCTGTGCCTTATGCCTACACCGCCAACTTGGGTCAGCCCGACGAGTCGGACTACAACGAGATCCCGCGCAAAGCGATGGAATACGGCGCCGAAAAAGCGCGCCTGATCGACTGCCGCTTGCAGCTCGCCCACGAGGGCTTGGCCGCTATCCAAAGCGGCGCCTTTCACATTTCCACCGGTGGCATCACCTACTTCAACACCACACCCCTGGGCCGCGCCGTGACCGGCACCATGCTGGTGGCGGCGATGAAGGAAGACGATGTCAACATCTGGGGCGACGGTTCCACCTTCAAGGGCAACGACATCGAGCGCTTTTACCGCTACGGCTTGCTCACCAACCCCAGCTTGAAGATTTACAAGCCTTGGTTGGACCAGCTCTTCATCGACGAACTCGGTGGCCGCGCCGAAATGTCCGCCTTCATGACGGCCAACGGTTTTGGCTACAAGATGAGCGCTGAGAAGGCCTACAGCACCGACAGCAACATGCTGGGCGCGACCCACGAAGCCAAAGACTTGGAGCAGCTGAACGCTGGCATCCGCATCGTCAACCCCATCATGGGTGTGGCGTTTTGGAAGCCCGAAGTCGACGTGAAGGCCGAAGAAGTGAGCGTACGCTTTGAAGAAGGCGTGCCCGTGGCCTTGAACGGTGTGGAATACGCCGACCCCGTGGCCCTCTTCCTCAAGGCCAACGAAATCGGTGGCCGCCACGGTTTGGGCATGAGCGACCAGATTGAGAACCGCATCATCGAAGCCAAGAGCCGAGGCATCTACGAAGCCCCCGGCATGGCGCTCTTGCACATCGCTTACGAGCGTTTGGTCACCGGCATCCACAACGAAGACACCATCGAGCAGTACCGCATCAACGGTCTGCGACTGGGCCGCTTGCTGTACCAAGGCCGCTGGTTCGACCCACAAGCCATCATGCTGCGCGAAACCGCCCAGCGTTGGGTGGCCCGCGCCGTGACCGGCACGGTGACGCTGGAACTGCGTCGCGGCAACGACTACAGCCTGCTCAACACCGAAAGCCCGAACCTGACGTACGCGCCCGAGCGCCTGTCAATGGAAAAGGTGGAAGACGCGCCGTTCAGCCCGCTGGACCGCATCGGCCAGCTGACCATGCGCAACCTGGACATCACCGACACCCGCGCCAAGCTGGGCATTTACGCGCACAGCGGTTTGTTGTCGTCGAGCGAAGGTCCGCACATTTTCAAGCTCGAGGGCGGCTCGAAGTAACGCTCGCCTCTTCCGTCATCGCGAGCGCGGCAAAGCGATCCACAAGCGAAGCGGTCTCCGACCCGCAGCCCCGCACTGTGGCCGCCGCTCCGCTCATGTCCCCCGCCGGCCGATGGCCGGCTCCTCCTTGACTTCGCTGCGCGGCGGCCCCAGCGCAGGGCTGCTAGCATGTGAGCGTTTGGGCGCACCAACTTGCGGGCTCAGCGCTCGGGCGTTCGCTGCAAAGCGAAGTCAAGGAGGAGGCGCCCGCAGGGCGCCGGGGGACATGAGCGGCGTAGCGAACACCCGGGCGCTGGAGGTGCACAGTGCGGGGCTGCGGCTCGGAGACCGCTGCACAGCGCTCGAGATGACCGTTCAAAGAACGACCGGCTCCGGCTCGAGGCGGATGCCGAAGCGTTCGTACACGCTGGTTTGGATGGCTTTGGCCAAGGTCATCACTTCGCCGCCCGTGCAAGGGTGCTCAGCCGTGCCGCAGTTGACCAGCACCAGCGCTTGCTTGTCGTACACGCCCGCGTGGCCCATGGTCTTGCCCTTCCAGCCGCAGGCGTCGATCAGCCAGCCCGCGGCCAGCTTGATGCGGCCGTCGGCCAAAACGTAGTGCACCACCTTGGGCTCGCGGGCGATGATGTCTTCGCACTGCTCCGGACTCACCGTCGGGTTTTTGAAGAAGCTCCCTGCGTTGCCGATGATCGCTGGGTCGGGCAGTTTGGCGCGGCGGATCTCGCACACCCATTGGAAGATTTGGCGCGCATCGGGCGCGGACACGCCGGTCTCTTCGATTTTGCGCTGCAGGTCGAGGTAACCCAACTCGGGTACCCAGCGTTTGGGCAGCCAAAACCGCACCTGGGTGATGAGCGCACGCCCAGCCAAACCCAAACCGTTGGGGCCGGAGGAGCGGTGTTTAAAGACCGAGTCGCGGTAAGAAAAACCGCATTGCGCGGCGTTGAGCGTGAAGCGTTGACCGGTGTGCAGGTCGATGGCGTCCAAGCTGTGGAAGCGGTCTTGCAGCTCCACGCCATAGGCACCGATGTTTTGGACCGGCGAGGCACCCACCGTGCCGGGAATCAGGGCCATGTTCTCCAAGCCTGGCCAACCTTGATCGAGCGTCCAAGCCACAAAATCGTGCCAGTTTTCGCCCGCCGCACCTTGCACCAGCCAACCCGCGTCGGTCTCTTCGACCAATTGGCGGCCCATGAGGTCGACCTTGAGCACCCAGGGTTTGAGGTCGCCGGTGATGACGATGTTGCTGCCGCCGCCCAGCACAATTGGCTCTTGATCGCCGCGCTCGGGGCTGCAGACCCACGCCACCACATCGCTGTCGTTGTGCACGCGCAGCAGTCGATGGGCACGCGCTTGGATGCCGAAGGTGTTGAGGCGCTGCAAGGGCGCAAAATTCTCGACTAACATGCCTCCATTGTCTCATTCACCGTTTAAGGATTTGCCCCATGCCCTCTTTTGACACCGTTCTGGAAGCCGATTTGGTGGAAGTGAAAAACGCCGTCGATCAAGTGGCCCGCGAAATCGGCACCCGCTTCGACTTCAAAGGCACGAGCGCATCCATCGACCTGAAAGACAAAGAGATCACGATGCACGGCGACGCCGACTTTCAGCTCACCCAAATCGAAGACGTGCTGCGCAACAAACTGGCCAAACGCAACGTGGACGTGCGCTTCCTGGACATCGGCAAGGTCGAAAAAATGGGCGGCGACAAGGTCAAGCAGATCGTCAAAGTACGCAACGGCATCAGCACCGAAGACGGCAAAAAAATCCAGCAGGCCATCAAGGGCAGCAAGCTCAAGGTGCAAGGCGCGATTCAGGGCGACGCGGTGCGCGTGAGCGGCGTCAAACGCGACGATTTGCAAGCCGCCATGCAGGTCATCAAGACCGAGATGAAGGACCTGCCGCTGTCCTTCAACAACTTCCGCGACTGAGCGCGCCGGGCGCGATCAGCGCCCCACCGCCGCAGTGACGACGATTTCGATCTTCCACTCGGGGCGGGCCAAGGCCGCTTGCACGGTGGCGCGCGGCGGTGCGGTGCCGGGCACCACCCAAGCGTCCCACACCGTGTTCATGGCCGCGATGTTTTGGATGTCAGCCAAATAAATTTGCGCGCGCAAGATGCGCGACTTGTCGCTGCCGACCTCCGTCAGGCGCTGCTGCACCTGGGCCAAGACGTCTTCGGTTTGGCCTTCGATGGTGGTGTCACCGCGCTCGGGCACCATGCCCGCCAAGTACACCACCCCATTGAACACGGCGGCCTCGCTGTAGCGTGCGGCCATGCCCAAGCGTTGGATGTCGGTGTTCATGTTTTTTTGGCCCCCAAACGGCTTTCGGTGCCCGCAATGATGCGCCCGATGTTCTCGGCGTGACGCCAAATCAGCAACACCCCCATGACGGCCACGGCCAAGACCTGTGCGCCCGGGGCGCTCCACGCCACGCCATCGCCAAACTGGTAGTACACCGGCGCAAACAGCGCCGCCACAACGGAGGCCAAAGACACCATGCGGCTGAAATACACCACGATCAGCCACGAAGCCAACACCGACAAGGCCAGCATGGGCTCCAAGGCGATCAACACACCCGCCGCCGTGGCCACGCCTTTGCCGCCTTTGAAGCGGAAAAACACGGGAAACAAATGGCCCACAAACGCGGCCAAGAAGACCCAAGCCAAAGTGCCCTCACCCAAACCCCAGTCTGCGCCATGGGCCTTGACCAAGTACACCGGCAGCCAACCTTTGAGGGCATCGAACAGCAAGGTCAGCACCGCCGCGGCTTTGTTGCCCGAGCGCAGCACGTTGGTGGCGCCGGGGTTTTTGCTGCCGTAGGTGCGCGGGTCGCTCAGGCCCATGAGGCGGCTGATCACCACCGCAAAGGACAAGGACCCCAACAAATAAGCGGCCAAGACGGCCAGAACAGGTGCCCCACTCTCCATGTGCGCTCTCCATCGGTCAAAACCGCCGATTATCCCCGCCCACCAGTCGGGCTTATTGGGCCGGGTCGCGGTGCGTCCAGCGGATGGCGTCAATGGCCTCCAACAGCGCGGGGCTGAGGGTGACGTGCCATGCGTCGATGCACTCGTCCAATTGGGCCAGCGAAGTCACACCAATGATGGTGCTGGCCACGCGCCAGTTGCGGTAACAAAAGGCCAAGGCCATGGCGGTGGGGGTGAGGCCATGCTCGCGGGCCACGGCGTTGTAGCGCCGCGCGGCGTCCATCGCCATGGGGCGACCCCAACGCTGAGCGCGGAAGTTTTCAAACAAGGCCAAACGCCCACGCGGGGCCTCGGGTGCGGTCAGACCGGTGGCGTCGTATTTGCCGGTGAGCAAACCAAAACCCAAAGGCGAATAGGCCAACAAAGACACGCCCAAGCGGTGACAGGTTTCATCCAAGCCGTTTTCAACGCTGCGGTTGACCAAGGTGTAGGGGTTTTGCACCGACGCCACGACCGGCAGGCCGTGTTGCTCGGCCAAGCGCACAAACTCGTGCACGCCGTAGGGCGACTCATTGGACAGGCCCACGGCGCGCACCTTGCCGGCTTGCACCAAACCCGCCAAGGCCTCAATCTGCTCTTGGATGCTGGCGCAAGCCTTGTCTTTGCTGGGGTCGAAGCTGAGCTGACCAAAGGCCGGCACGTTGCGCGCAGGCCAGTGCAGTTGGTAGAGGTCGATCACGTCGGTTTGCAGGCGGCGCAGGCTGGCGTCACAGGCCGAGACGATCTCGGCGCGGCTCAGGCCAGATTGGTCACCCCGAATCCAAGGCATGCCGCGCGAGGGACCCGCCACTTTGGTGGCCAAGACCACGCGCTGTCGCACGCCGGGGCGGCTGGCGAACCACTGGCCGATGATGGTTTCGGTGGCGCCATAGGTCTCGGACCTGGCGGGCACGGCGTACATCTCAGCGGTGTCCAAGAAGTCCACGCCGCGTTCGAGCGATCGGTCCAAGATGCGGTGCGCCAAATCGGTGTCGACCTGCTCACCAAAGGTCATGGTGCCCAAACAGATGGGGGCCACGCGCAAGTCACTGTGGCCCAAGGCCACGGGGGTGAAGGGATGGGTCATGGTTGGGCTCCTCGTTGGGCAAAGCGCGCTTCTTCTTGCAAGCGCAAGACGCGGCGCTGCACTTTGCCGGTGGTGGTCATCGGCAAGGCGTCGATGAACTCGATGGCCTTGGGGTATTCGTAGGGCGCGAGTTGGCCTTTGACGTGGGCTTGGAGTTCCCGCACCAGCGCGGCCTCGGCGACCGCGTCGCCGCGAACCGGTGCGCGTTGGGCGCTGAGGTATTCCTGCGCCAAAACAACATAGGCTTTGACCACCGCACCACGCTCTTCATCGGGTTGCGGCACCACGGCGGCGTTGGCCACGGCCGGGTGTTTGACCAAACAGTTTTCAATCTCACTCGGCCCAATGCGGTAACCCGCGGCCTTGAACATGTCGTCGCTGCGGCCTTGGTACCACAGGTAGCCATTGGCGTCGGCCACGGCCATGTCGCCGGTACGGCACCAACTGTGATTGGGGTCACCGGTGAATTTGGCACGGGTGGCGGCTTCGTTGCGCCAGTAACCCAAAAAGAAAATCGGGTCGGGGTCACCGTGGATGTCCAATCGGTGCACCGCCACGTCGCCCGCCACGCCCACGGGGCATTCACGGCCTTCGTCGTCAATCACGGCCACGCGGTGCCCGGGGTAGCCCTTGCCCATGGAGCCCGGTTTGGCGGGGTACATGAGGCTGCAGTTGCCCACGACGTAATTGATCTCGGTTTGACCAAACATCTCGTTGATGGTCACACCGAGTTGCTGCTGACCGTAGGCAAACACCGCGTCGCCCACGGCCTCACCCGCGCTCATGATGGCTTGCAAGTGCAAACGGAACTGGCCACGGGGCTCGGGAAAGGCCTTCATCATGGCCTTGAGCGCGGTGGGGAACAAGAAGGTGTGCGTCACGCGGTGGCGCTGCATCAGCTCAAAAGCCACGGCCGGGCTGAAGCGCCCGCTGTGGGCCACAATGGGCCGGCCAAAGTAAAGCGTGGGCAAGAGCGCGTCCATCAAGCCCCCGGTCCAAGCCCAGTCGGCCGGCGACCAAAACACGGCTTGGCTGGGGCGGCTAGCGTCTTGTGGGTCGAAGCCAAACCAGTTTTGGCTGCACACAAAACCACTCAAATTGCCGATGAGCGCACGGTGCGGAATGAGCGCACCCTTGGGGTTGCCGGTGGTGCCGCTGGTGTAGATCAGCACCGCCGGATCGTCGGCCGCGGTATCCACCAAATCAAACTCGGCCGCGCTGGCCTGCAGCGCTTGGGACCAATCGAGCGTGCCGGGGGCGGGTGCGTGCACCGCCAACACCTCGCGCAATGCAGGGCATTGACCGCGCACCTCACACAAGGCCGCCACCGTGCTGGCGTCGCCAATGGCCACCACGGCTTGGCTGTCTTGCAAGCGAAACGCCAAGGCCTCGGGGCCAAAGAGTTGCGACAGGGGCATGCCCACCGCGCCCATTTGTAAGACCGCCATGTAGGCCACGGCGGTCTCAAAGCGCTGGGGCATGACGATAGCCACGCGGTCTGCGCGCTTCACACCGAGGCGCACCAAGGCGTTGGATAGGCGGTTGGCTGCTGATTGCAGTTCGGCGTAGGTGTGTGATCGGTCGGGGCTGTCGGGGGCGGTGGCCACCACGGCCACGTCACGGCGACGCTTGGGGTCGGCGGCCCAGCGGCGCGAGCACACCTCAGCCATGTTGAAGCGGTCGGGCACCGACCAACCAAAGCCCCGGTGCAAAGCGTCGTATCCCATCGTGTGTCTCCTGTGACGTCACTGTAGCAAGCCCGGCACGAACCAGTGCGGGAACGTGAGAAAATCAGCCTTTTGTATCAGACAGCATAAGGTCCCCATGGAAGCAGAACGCAGCAACGCCATCCAAGCCCAACTCCAAGACCTCAGCGCTCGCGTGGTCGAGTTACGGAGGTATCTTTGACTACGATCGCAAAGCATCGAAGTTAAAGGAAGTCGAATCCGCGCTGGAAGACCCCACGGTCTGGAACAACCCCAAGCGCGCCCAAGAATTGGGCAAAGAGAAGAAATCGCTGGAAGACGTGGTTATTGTGTTGGACCGCTTGACACAAGAGTTGGCCGACAACAGCGAGTTGTTCGAAATGTCCTTCGCCGACGGCGACGAAGACGGTCTGATCACCATCGAGAGCGAAGCGCGTTCGGTGGCCGCTGAAGTCGAAAAACTCGAGTTCCGTCGCATGTTCAACAACCCGGCCGATCCATTGAACTGCTTCGTCGACATCCAAGCCGGCGCGGGCGGCACCGAGGCTTGCGACTGGGCCAGTATGCTGCTGCGCCAGTACCTGAAGTACGCCGAACGCAAAGGCTTCAAAACCACGGTGGAAGAAGAAACGGCAGGCGACACCGCCGGCATCAAAAGCGCCACCATCAAGATCGAAGGTGAGTACGCCTACGGCCTCTTGCGCACCGAAACCGGTGTGCACCGCTTGGTGCGCAAAAGCCCGTTCGACTCCTCGGGTGGCCGACACACCTCGTTTGCCTCGCTGTTCGTCTACCCCGAGATCGACGATTCGATCGAGATCGACATCAACCCGGCCGACGTGCGCACCGACACCTACCGCGCCAGCGGTGCGGGTGGTCAGCACATCAACAAAACCGATTCGGCTGTGCGTTTGACGCACATCCCCACCGGCATCGTGGTGCAGTGCCAAGACGGTCGCAGCCAACACGGCAACCGCGACATCGCTTGGCAGCGCCTGCGCTCCAAGCTCTATGACTTTGAAATGCGCAAGCGCCAAGAAGAGCAGCAAAAGCTCGAAGACACCAAAACCGATGTGGGCTGGGGCCACCAGATCCGCAGTTATGTGTTGGACAACAGCCGCATCAAAGATTTGCGCACCAACGTGGAAATCTCGGCCACCCAAAAAGTGCTCGACGGTGACCTCGACCCGTTCATCGAAGCTTCGCTGAAACAAGGCGTTTGATTAAGGACATTGAGATGCGTGAAGGACAAGCCACTTTGGTGTTGCGCGAGCAGTACGCCCCCTCAGCCTATTGGGTTGACACCGTCGATCTGACGTTTGATTTGGACCCGGCCAAGACGCGGGTGCTCAACAAGATGCACCTGCGCCACAACCCCGACGTGCCCGCGCAAGCGCTGCGCTTGGACGGCGAAGAGCTCACCGTGGTGCGCGTGCTGGTCAACGGCGCGGGCTGCTCGTTCAAGATGGACGGCGCGCAACTGGTGCTGGACAACTTGCCCGAAGACCCCGCCGGTTTTGATTTGGAGATTTTCACCACCTGCGTGCCCGAAAAGAACACCCAGCTCATGGGCTTGTACGTCAGCCAAGGCACGTTTTTTACGCAGTGCGAGGCCGAGGGCTTCCGCCGCATCACTTACTTTCTGGACCGCCCAGACGTGATGGCCAGCTACCAGGTCACGCTGCGCGCTGAGAAAGCCAAATACCCTGTGCTGCTGTCCAACGGCAACTTGGTCGAACAAGGCGACTTGCCCGATGGCCGCCACTTCGCGCGTTGGGTCGACCCACACAAAAAACCCTGCTATTTGTTCGCGTTGGTGGCGGGCCAATTGGTGGCACGCGAGCAGCGCATCACCAGTCGCAGCGGCGGCGATCACCTGTTGCAGGTGTTTGTCCGCCCCGGCGATTTGGACAAGACCGAACATGCCATGCAGTCACTGATGGCCAGCGTGGCCTGGGACGAAACACGCTTTGGCCTGCCGCTGGACCTGGAGCGCTTCATGGTTGTCGCCACCAGCGACTTCAACATGGGGGCCATGGAAAACAAGGGCCTGAACATCTTCAACACCAAGTACGTCTTGGCCAACGCGGCCACGGCCACCGACACCGACTTTGCCAACATCGAGTCCGTCGTGGGCCACGAGTACTTCCACAACTGGACCGGCAACCGCATCACCTGTCGCGACTGGTTCCAGCTCTCGCTCAAAGAAGGCCTCACGGTGTTTCGCGACCAAGAGTTCAGCATGGACATGTGCACCAGCCCGTCGGCCAAAGCGGTCAAGCGCATTGAAGACGTGCGCTTGCTGCGCACCGCCCAATTCCCCGAAGATGCAGGCCCCATGGCCCACCCGGTGCGCCCCGACAGCTACGCCGAGATCAACAACTTCTACACCGTCACCATTTACGAAAAAGGTGCCGAGGTGGTCCGCATGATGCAAACCTTGGTGGCCACCGAGGGTGACGCCGAAGGCCGCGCCGGTTTTGCGCGGGGCATGAAGCTGTATTTCGAGCGCCACGACGGCCAAGCCGTGACCTGCGACGACTTCGCTCAAGCCATTGCCGACGCCAACCCCGGCAGTGAGTTCGCTCGCCTGCTGGAGCCCTTCAAGCGTTGGTACAGCCAAGCCGGTACACCCCGCGTGAGGGCCACCGGCCAATACGACGCCGCGCAGCGCCGCTACACCCTGACCCTCAGCCAAAGCTGCCCAGCCACGCCAGGCCAAGCCGACAAAGCCCCAATGGTCATCCCCGTCACCGTGGGCCTGCTCAGCCCCGAGGGCCAAACCTGGCCGGTGCAGCGCGCGGGCCACAACGCCCAAACACAAACCACCTTGGTGTTGACGCAAGCCAGCGAAGACTTTGTTTTTGACAATTTGGATGCCGAACCGGTGTTGTCGATCCTGCGCGGCTTTTCTGCCCCTGTCCTGCTGCACACCGAGCACAGCGACGCTCAACGACTCATCCTATTGGCCCACGACAGCGACGCCTTCAACCGTTGGGAAGCCGGTCAGCAATTGATGCTCGGCCAAGCCCTGCGGGCCGTGCACAGCGAAGGGCCTATCTCGACCACACCGCTGGATGCCGCCACTTTGGATGCCTTGCGGGCCGTCCTGCGCCACCCCGATCTCGACGCTGCCTTCAAAGAGATCACACTCACCCTGCCATCGGAGACCTACATCGCCGAACAATTGGATGTGGTGGACCCTCAGCGTGTGCACGCGGTGCGCGAGGCCATGCGTTTGCAATTGGCCATGGCCTTACACGACGACTGGGCTTGGGTCTTGCTCACCCACACCGATCTCGGCAGCTACCGGCCCGACGCCACCAGCGCCGGTCGCCGCGCCTTGTGCGGCATGGCCCTGACGCAACTGTGCGTGGCCGCGCAGGGCGGGTCCAGCACTTGGGCTGACCGTGCGGCGCAACAAGTGCGACACGCCACCAACATGACCGACCGCTTCAATGCCCTGTCGGCTTTGGTGGTCAGCCACCACCCGCTGGCCGCCGCGGCCTTGGCCCACTTTCACGCCCTGTTCAAAGACGAGGCCTTGGTGATCGACAAATGGTTTGCACTGCAAGCCAGCGCCCCCGATGTGGGTGGACAGGTCTTGCCTTCGGTGCGCCAACTCATGAACCACACCGACTTCACGCTCAAAAACCCCAACCGCGCCCGCAGCCTGATCTTCAGCCTGTGCAGCGCCAACCCCGGCGCTTTCCACCGCGCCGATGCGGCGGGTTATGTGTTTTGGGCCGACCGCGTGTTGGAACTCGACGCCATCAACCCGCAAGTCGCGGCCCGCTTGGCCCGCGCCTTGGACCGTTGGTCCAAGTTGGCCGAACCCTACCAGAGCGCCGCGAAAGCGGCCATTGAGCGCGTGGCCGCCAAACCCAGCCTGAGCAACGATGTGCGCGAGGTCGTCGGCCGAGCGCTGAGCCACCCTTGAACGAAAGCCCACCATGAGCCAACGCATTTCCCTCACCCGCTATCTCGTCGAACAACAACGCGAGCACGGTAATATTCCCTCCGAACTGCGCTTGCTGCTGGAGGTGGTGGCGCGGGCCTGCAAAAGCATCAGCCAAGCGGTGAGCAAGGGTGACCTGACCGGTATTTTGGGTGTGGCTGGCAGCGAAAACGTACAAGGCGAGGTGCAAAAGCAACTCGACATCATCGCCAACGAGGTGCTGATTGAAGCCAACGAATGGGGCGGCCACTTGGCGGCCATGGCCAGCGAGGAAATGGAAGCCATTCACGTGGTGCCCAACCGCTACCCGCAAGGCGAGTACCTGCTGATGTTTGACCCGCTGGATGGCTCGTCCAATATCGATGTCAACGTGAGCATCGGCACCATCTTCAGCGTGTTCAAAAAGCCCGAAGGTGGTCACGCCGTGACCGAGCAAGACTTTTTGCAAAAAGGCCGCGAACAAGTCGCCGCAGGCTACTGCCTCTACGGCCCCCAAACCACTTTGGTGCTGACCGTGGGCGCGGGCGTGGTGATGTTCACACTCGACCGCGAACAAGGCTCGTTTGTGCTGATCAAAGAAAACGTGCAAGTGCCGGTGGACACCCAAGAGTTCGCCATCAACATGAGCAACATGCGCCACTGGGCCGAGCCGGTGAAACGTTATGTGGACGAGTGTTTGCAGGGCACAGAAGGCCCGCGCGGAAAAAACTTCAACATGCGCTGGGTCGCCTCCATGGTGGCCGATGTGCACCGCATCCTCACCCGAGGCGGTGTGTTCATGTACCCTTGGGACCAACGCGAACCCCACAAAGCCGGCAAGCTGCGCCTTTTGTACGAAGCCAACCCCATGGGCTGGTTGATTGAACAAGCTGGCGGCGTGGCCACCAACGGCCAGCAACGCATCTTGGACCTGCAACCCACCGCGCTGCACGAGCGTGTGAGTGTGTTCTTGGGTTCCAAAAACGAAGTAGACCGCGTGACCCGCTACCACGCCGGTCTATAATTTGCAGCTTCGCCGGTGTAGCTCAGTCGGTAGAGCAGCTCATTCGTAATGAGAAGGTCGGGTGTTCGATTCATCTCTCCGGCACCAATACCATCCAAGAAACAAGCCCGTTGCCGCCCAGGTGGCGGGCTTTTTCTTTTGAAGCGTCAAGACCAAGAGGCGTCACCCCCATGACCAAACAAGCATCACGCAACCCTTGGCTGTATCGCCATCCACGCGTCTTTCGTTGGGCGCTCACTTGGTTTCCGCCTTATTGGGGGACGGGCATTCGTGTGGCCGAAGTGGCGCCGCAATTCAGCCGTGTGGTGGTGCAAATGCGCGCCACCGCGCTCAACCGAAACGCCTTTGGCACCCACTTTGGTGGCAGTTTGTACAGCATGTGTGACCCGTTTTATTGCCTCATGCTCGTGGCGCGTTTGGGTCCTTCGTATGTGGTGTGGGACCAAGCGGCCCGCATCGAATTCATCAAACCCGGGCGTGGGGCGGTGAAAGCGGTGTTTGAGTGGACCGATGCACAAATCGAAGACATCCGCACACTGGCCGAAGGAGGTCAAAAGGTCTTGCCCGAGCGGGTGGCGTTGGTGACCGATGAAGCGGGCGATGTGGTGGCGCGCATTCACAAAACCTTGTACGTGCGTCAGAAAAAACCCGTTGTTGGTTCATATCCTAAACAGGGCTAAAAAATGTCTGTTTATTTGATTGGCGACATTCAAGGCTGCCACGCGGCCTTGCAGCGTTTGCTGCACACCCTCGATTTTTCGCCCAGCCGAGACACGCTTTACCTGTTGGGAGACTTGGTCAACCGCGGCCCCGATTCGCTGGGGGTGTTGCGCCAGTTGCGGGCATGGTCGGGTAGCGCCCACGCTTTGCTGGGCAACCACGACATCCACTTGCTGGCCGTGCACGCCGGCATTCGCCGCCAGCACCCCAGCGACACCCTGCAAAATGTGCTCAACGCCCGGGACACCGCCGAACTGATGGATTGGTTGCGCGAGCGGCCCTTGGCTTATCACGAGCACGGCTGGTTGATGGTGCACGCTGGGGTGTTGCCCAGTTGGGACGTGGCACAAACCCTGGGATTGGCTCAAGAACTGCACGAGGCCCTGACCGATACCGATTGGGTGAATCACTTGGGCGGTTTGTTTGGCAGCCAGCCCGCCCATTGGCGCGACGATTGGCCGCGCACCGAGCGCTTGCGTGTGGCGATCAATGCTTTGACGCGCATGCGCCTGTGCTCACCCAAAGGCGAAATGGAGTTCAAAACCAAAGACAATGCCGATGCCGCGCCACCGGGTTATGTGGCTTGGTTCGACGTGCCCAATCGGCGAACCGCTGGGGTGCCTGTCGCCTTTGGTCATTGGTCCACGCTGGGCGGCTTGCAGCGCCCACGCCTATTGGCTTTGGACACGGGCTGCGTGTGGGGCGGTGGCCTCAGTGCGGCAGAAATTGGCCCCCAAGGCGAAGTGCGCCGGGTGGTGCGCACCGAGTGCCCTGGTTCTCAAGCGCCTTCGGTTTCGCCCGACGCAACCTGAGTGGGCTCAGCCACCTTGAACAAGGCGGCCACTTTTTTGCGCGGTTTGATGTTGGGCGATAGCCCATTTCGGGCACTGGGCGCGGGTGTGGCTTCCCAAGTTGGCGTGCCGTTGGAAACGCTGGGTTCGTAAGGCTTGTCAAACAGCGGATCGGCGTGGGCTTTTGCTGCCCGTGGGGCACGCGAGGGTGCGAATTGGGCCGTGGACGGGTCGCGCCAAGCGCGTTGCCCATCGTTAAAACGACCGCTCGGTGCGCGGCGCTCAGCGGCCAACTCAAAAGGCTCAATCTCGATTTTTTTGGCGATGAGCTTCTCTAAGTCGGCGATCATTTTGGCGTCGCGCCCCCCCACAAACGACACCGCCAAACCCGACGCACCGGCCCGACCGGTACGCCCAATGCGGTGCACATAGTCTTCAGCGTTGAAGGGAATGTCGAAATTGAACACGGCAGGCACGTCTTTGATGTCCAAACCGCGCGCAGCCACGTCGGTGCACACCAAAAGGTCCACGCTGCCGGACTTAAAGGCTTCCAAGGCTTTGAGACGTTCGTCTTGGCTTTTGTCGCCGTGTAAAGCCGTGGTGACCAAACCCTCACGCTCCAAAGAGCGGGCCAACCGGGCACAGCCGAGTTTGCTGTTGACAAACACAAAGGCCTGTTTGACACCGCGCTCAGTCAAAATTTGCTTGAGCGCCAAGCGCTTGTCGTCATCTTCAACGCGGTAAAAGTGTTGCTCAACGGTGGAGGCCGTGGCGTTGGAACGCGCCACCTCAATGGTCACGGGGTTTTGCAAATAGCTGCCCGCCAAGCGTTTGATCTCGGGCGAAAACGTGGCCGAGAACAACAAGGTGGTGCGGGTTTTGGGCAAGTGGCTCAGAATGCGCTGTAGATCTGGCAAAAAGCCGATGTCAAGCATTCGGTCGGCTTCATCCAACACCACGTACTCGACTTGGTTGAGCACACAATTTTTGGCTTCGATGTGGTCCAGCAAGCGCCCGGGCGTGGCCACCAAGACTTCCACCCCTTTTTTAAGCTCCAAGGTTTGAGGCTTCATGTCCATGCCACCAAACACCACCGCGCTGCGCAGGTCGGTGTATTTGGCGTAAAGCTTGACCTGTTGAGCCACTTGGTCGGCCAGCTCTCGGGTGGGCAACAACACCAAGGCACGCACCGGGTGACGCGCGGGCGAAGTCGACGGGTTTTCGTGCTTGAGCAGACGTTGCAGCAATGGCAACGAGAAGGCCGCGGTTTTACCGGTACCGGTCTGGGCGGCACCCATCACGTCTTTGCCCTCCAGCACAACCGGTATGGCTTGCGCTTGAATGGGCGTCATGGATTCGTAGCCCATTTCAGCCACGGCACGGGCGATTTTGGGCGACAGAGACAGTTCGGAGAAGGATTGGGTCATGGGCATTGGGGGTTAAGCCCGTATTGTCTCACCTTGACCCCCACAGGAGCCAAGGCTTCAAACCAGCGCCGGTTTGAAGTCGCTAGTGGGGCGACCATGGAAGTCGGTCCAACAGCGCCGGGTGAAGTCATAGAGCTTACAGTCGCGGGCCGTTTGGAAGTACCAGCGCCAAGAAAACCGTTGAACGATGATGCGTCCGGGCAAGGTGTCTTCCAGCATTTGCTGGGCGTCTTTGAGACGGTACAGCGGGATGCTCATGTCCACGTGGTGCGCGGTGTGCTCCATGATGTGGTGCATGGCGGCACCCATTTGGTAGGGAAAGGTCATGTGCACGGTAGTAGAAACAAAGGGCGCGGCTTTGGACCAAGCGGCTTTGTCGTCGTGCCACTGAACAGCCGTGTGGGTGTGGTGGATGTACACCACAAAACCGATCATCGCGTTCCAGAACAAGAAAGGAATCACAAAGCCAAAACCCACCGCAGACCACACCGACTGATCAGTGGCCAAGGCGGCCCACACCAACGCGGCGATCCACAACACACCCGTGGTCAAAGCCACCACGCCATCCCAGAAAAACTCTTTGCGCTGTGTGCCCATGTAGGTTTTGCGGGGAAAGAACATGCGCAGCCACCACATTTCGATGAGGTAGTACAAGGCTGGCCCCCACCCGCTGCGGTAAATGCGTTCCATCAAGCGACGCCCCGGCGACAAGGCTGCAAACTCGGCTTGCGTTAAGGGTGCCCAGACAAAATCCACGCCTTTGAGGTTGGTGTAGCCGTGGTGCACCACGTTATGTCCCACTTCCCACAGGCTGAATGGCGTGAGCGACGGTAAAAAAGCGATGCGCCCAAGCCAGCGATTAAGGCCACGGTGCGGGGTGTAACTTTGGTGGCATGCATCGTGGCCGATGATGAACAAACGCCCGATCATGAAACCAGCGGCCAAAGCGCACAACAACTTGGCCCACCAAGCTTGGAGTGCAACCGTGCCGACCATCAGGGACAAAAACAAGACCAAGTCCAACACCAGCAAAGCAATGCCGGTGGCGGTGCGCCGCTCCACGATGGGGGCAAGCCATTCACGAATGACTTTGCGATGAGGCAAGGGTTGCCCCTCTGGAATGGGCGCTGGCGTTGGGGTCGAGGAAGCAGAATGGGTCATTACAAACAAAATCAACAAAATTTCCTAATGGTAGCGCCCCAAACATGACAACAACTTGACAAAGGTCAAGAGCCCCTACGTCAGGTCTTGGGCAGTGTCACGCCGACTTGGCCTTGGTACTTGCCGCCTCGGTCTTTGTAGCTGGTTTCACACACATCGTCTTTGTCGCTTTCAAAGAACAAAACTTGGGCGCAACCCTCACCGGCGTATATCTTGGCGGGCAGGGGCGTGGTGTTGGAGAACTCCAAGGTCACGTACCCTTCCCACTCAGGCTCAAAGGGCGTGACGTTGACAATAATGCCGCAACGAGCGTAGGTGCTTTTACCCAAGCACACGGTCAACACGTTGCGCGGAATGCGGAAATACTCCACCGTTCGGGCCAACGCAAAACTGTTGGGCGGGATGATGCAAACGTCGGATTCGATGTCCACAAAGCTTTTCGGATCGAAGTTCTTCGGGTCCACCACCGTGCTGTAGATGTTGGTGAACACCTTAAATTCGGGGGCGCAACGGATGTCATAGCCGTAACTGCTGGTGCCGTAACTGACGATTTTTTCGCCCGTGGCGTTGTGGCGAATTTGCCCCGGCTCAAACGGCTCGATCATGCCGTGTTCTTGCGCCATGCGGCGGATCCATTTGTCCGATTTGATGCTCATCGTGAGGTCCTTGGCTAGAAAAAGGGCTGCCGAAGCAGCCCTTATGGGTGTTTGAGCGGCGGAGCCGATCAGTTGGGCACTTTGCCCTCAACGCCCTTGACATAGAACTTGATGCCACCCATGAAGGCGTCATCGGCCACCACGCCTTTGGCCAGCACTTCCTTGCCGTCTTGGCCGACGATGGGGCCCGTCCAGGGGTGGAAGCTGCCGTCTTTGAGGCCGGCTTTGATGGTGTCGACCTTGGCTTTGGTGTCGGCAGGCACGTCATCGGCCATGGAAACCATGTCGATCGCGCCTTCTTTCACGCCCCACCACACGCCACCGGTGCTCCAAGTGCCTTCCAAGGCATCTTTGACCGCCTTGGTGTAATAGGGTGCCCAGTTGATGATGGCAGAACCCAAGTGGGCCTTAGGACCGTAGGCGGTCATGTCGGAGTCCCAACCAAAGGCGCGCTTGCCCATTTTCTCGGCGGTTTGCAACACCGCCGACGAATCGGTGTTTTGGAACAAGATGTCAGCGCCCGCGTTGATCAAGGAAGTTGCGGCTTCGGTTTCTTTTGGTGGATCGAACCAACCGTTGACCCAGACCACTTTGGTTTTGATCTTGGGGTTCACGGACTGCGCGCCCATGGTGAAGCTGTTGATGTTGCGGATGACTTCGGGGATTGGGATCGACGCCACAAAGCCCAAGGTGTTGGTCTTGGTCATGGTGCCTGCGATCACGCCCGCCATGTACGCACCTTCGTAGGTGCGGCTGTCGTAGGTGCGCAGGTTGGCGGCGGTTTTGTAACCCGTGGCGTGTTCAAATTTGACGTTGGGGAAGTCAGCGGCCACTTTGAGCATGGGCTCCATGTAGCCAAAGGTGGTACCAAAAATCAATTGGTTACCTTGACTGGCCAAGTCGCGAATCACACGCTCAGCGTCGGCGCTCTCGGGCACGTTTTCGACAAAGCTGGTGACAACCTTGTTTCCGAACTCGGCTTCGATGGCTTTGCGGCCGTTGTCGTGGGCAAAGGTCCAACCGCCGTCGCCCACTGGGCCAACGTAAGCGAACGCAATTTTTAAGGGCTCGGCGGCCGGTGCGGGTGCTGCCGCTTCTTCTTTTTTGCCGCAACCGATCAGGACGGCGGCAGACAAGGCGCCGATGGTGGCGACCTTGATCCAGGAACGTTTGTTCAAGTTCATCGTGGTTTCCTTGCAAGACAGGGTGGTGAGGGGATTCTTCATCGCTATGCCCCGCACGCCAAGCGCGCCGGGCACCGTTGCATATTATGCGCCGGGGTAAAACGGCTTTCCAATCGAACTGGGCATGTTCACGCGAATCCAAGTGGGGTTGCGTGAAATCAACACCAGCACCACGATCGTGGCCACGTAGGGCATCATGGTCAAAAATTGGCTTGCCACATTCACCCCTGCGCTTTGCAAGTGAAACTGGAGCATGGTCACGCCCCCAAACAAATAAGCGCCCATCAGCACCCGAGCGGGTCGCCAAGTGGCGAACGTGGTCAGGGCCAACGCTATCCAACCTTTGCCGGCAATCATGCCCTCGACCCACAACGGCGTGTACACCGTGGACACGTAAGCGCCAGCCAAGCCACACAAAGCACCACCGGCCATCACGGCCCACAAACGGATGAGCCGAACCCGATAGCCCAAAGCGTGCGCCGACTCAGGGCTCTCGCCCACGCTGCGCACGATCAAACCGGCGCGGGTGCGGTAGAAGAAAAACATCAGACCCAAAGTGAGTGCCACGGCGATGTAAACCATGGGGTGGTGGCGAAACAAGGCCGACCCCGCCAAAGGCAAGTCCGCCAGCCAAGGGATGGCATAGGTGGCTTGCTCGGGTAACTTGGCCTTGACGTACTCCACACCCACAAAGGCCGAAAAGCCCCCACCAAACAGGCTCAGTGCCAAGCCAGTGGCGTATTGGTTGGTGTTGAGCCAAATCACCAAAACGCCAAACACCGCGGCCAACACCGCCCCCGCCGCCATGCCCGCAGCAAACCCCACCCAGGTGTTGCCGGTGTGCACCACGGCCGCAAAACCGGCCAACGCCGCGCACAACATGATGCCTTCAGCACCGAGGTTGACCACCCCGGCTTTTTCGTTGATCAGCAGACCCAAGGCCGCGATGGCCAACACCGTGCCCGCGTTCAACGAGGACCCGATCAACAAAGCAATGGATTCCATGGTCGGTCCTTATTTTTTCCACACCACACGGTGGGCAATCAGGGTGTCACAAGCCAGCAAGGTGAACAACAACAGCCCTTGGAAAACGCCGGTGATGGATTTGGGCAAACCCATGCGCGACTGCGCCAACTCCCCGCCGATGTAGAACATGCTCATTAAGATGGCCGACAACACCATGCCCGCTGGGTGCAAGCGCCCCACAAAGGCCACGATGATGGCGGCAAACCCGTAGCCCGCGGGCACGTAGGGCGTGAGCTGCCCAATCGGGCCCGCCACCTCCAAGGCACCGGCCAAGCCCGCCGCACCGCCCGAGACCAACAAGGCCGTCCACAAAGCGCGACGCGAAGAAAACCCCGCGTAACGCGCCGCCGCAGGAGCCAAACCACCCACGGTTTGGGCAAAACCCGCGTACGTGCGAAACAAAAATACCCACACCGCCCCAGCCCCCACCAAGGCCAAGATCAGGCCAATGGTGATGCGCGAGCCGTCCATGAGACGGGGCATTTGCGTCACGGCCTCGAAGGTTTTGGTTTGCGGAAAGTTGTAACCCTGCGGGTCTTTCCAAGGGCCATAAACCAAAAAATTCAGCACTTGAATGGCCACGTAGACCAACATCAAACTGACCAAAATTTCGTTGGCGTTGAAGCGGTCACGCAGCCACGCCGTGATGGCCGCCCAAAACATGCCACCGGCCACACCCGCCAGCAACACCGCCGCCACCATCCAACTGCCGCTTTGGCTGTCCGCCATGAGCGCGACACCGGAAGCGGTCACCGCACCGATCACAAACTGGCCTTCGGCGCCAATATTCCAAACGTTGGAGCGAAAACACACGGCCAAGCCCAAAGCAATGATGAGCAAGGGCGTGGCCTTGACCATGAGCTCAGACAAAGCGTACGGGGTTTTGATGGGGTCCCAAAAAAACACCTGCAAACCACGCACCGGATCTTTGCCCAAGGCGATGAACAACAACACCCCCATGAGCATGGTGATGAACACCGCCAAAATGGGTGAAGCAATCCCCCAGGCGGGCGAAGGTTGTGGACGGGCTTCAAGACGCAACATGGGGCACTTCTTTCGTTGAGGGCGTACCGCTCCACAGGCCAGACATCCACTGCCCAATAAGTTCGACCGACGCTTCAGCGCGATTCAAGCTGGGCGAGAGTTGACCTTTGGCAATGACGTGTAAGCGGTCGCTGATGTCAAACAGTTCATCGAGTTCTTCGCTCACCACCAAGACCGCACAACCCGCATCGCGCAGGGCCAGAATCTCGGCACGAATTTGTGCAGCAGCGCCCACGTCCACGCCCCAAGTGGGTTGACTGACGATGAGCAACTGGGGGTGGGCTTCAATTTCTCGCCCCACAATGAATTTTTGCAAATTGCCGCCCGAGAGCGACTTGGCCGCCGCCTGCGGCCCATTGGCCTTGACCTTATAGCGCTCAATGATGGCCTGTGCTTGCTCGCGCAAAGGACCCAGCCGCAACCAGCCACCGGGCCCAACGGCGTTGGAACGGGTCAGCAGCAGGTTGTGCGCCAACGACAAAGTGGGCACCGCGCCACGGCCCAAGCGCTCGTCGGGCACAAAATGCAAGCCCAAACGGCGACGCACCACGGGGTTGGCCTGAGACACGTCTTGGTCGCGCACCGCAATGCTGCCCACCGGCGCACGCACATCTTCACCCGACAAGGCATACAGCAATTCGCTTTGGCCATTACCCGAGACGCCCGCAATGCCCACCACTTCGCCAGCACACACATCGAACGACACCCCTTGTAAATCGGTGCCGAATGGGTCGTCGCTGTCCAAACTCAATTGACGCACCCGAAGCACCGCTGCGCCTTGACGAACGGGCCGAGGTGCCATGACCGCAGGCTCGGCCCCAATCATCAATCGGGATAAGGAGGCGTTACTTTCTTGGCGCGGGTCACACACCCCCGTGACCTCACCGCCGCGCAACACCGTGCAGTGACTGCACAGCGCACGGATTTCGTGCAGTTTGTGGCTGATGTACAAAATGCTGCAGCCCTCGTCGGCCAAGCGGCGCAGCACCACAAACAGCTTCTCGACCGCTTGCGGCGTGAGCACCGAAGTGGGCTCGTCCAAAATCAAAAGTTGGGGCTGGGTGAGCAAGGCGCGCACGATTTCCACGCGCTGCATCTCGCCCACCGACAGGGTGTGCACCGGGCGCTCGGTTTCGATCTCCAAGCCGTATTGCTCGGCCTTGTTGCGGATGCTTTGGCGCACGTCTTGGAGCGTCAAGGATTTGTCCAAACCGAGCCACACGTTTTCGGCCACGGTGAGCGTGTCAAACAAACTGAAATGCTGAAACACCATGCTGATGCCCAAGGCCCTCGCCTCTTGCGGGTTGCGAATCTGCACGGCTTGGCCGTTGAACAAGACCTCACCCTCGTCGGGTTTGACCGCGCCATAGATGATTTTCATCAGCGTCGATTTGCCCGCACCGTTTTCGCCCAACACGGCGTGAATCTCACTAGGGGCCACATCCAACGACACCGATCGGTTGGCCACCACGCCGGGGTAACGCTTGGTGATGCCGCGAAGTTGCAAACGAGGTGAGTTCATGGGGTTTTCGTCTGGTCGGTTTGGGGCAATTGGACGGCACTGATTTTCACCTGTTCGCGCAACCACTTGACAGCGGTCGAGGTGTGGCTGCGTTCATGCCAAAGTTGGTAATACACCATCTTGGGGAATTCCACCGGACAAGGCACACAAACCAATCCGGTTTGAGCCTCGGTGCCTTGCAAAAAGCGCTGGCAATACTGATGGCCGGTGGTCAGCACCAACAAACTCGAAGCCACCATGCGCGGCATCAAACCAAAATGTGCGCAGCGTGCGGTGATGCGGCGCGACAAGCCCAAACGGTCAAGGTGCTCGTCGATCACACCGCGCCAACCGGGGTAGGCCGACGTCGGGGCGATGTGTTCACAGGCCAGCCAGTCTTGAACCGTCCAGCCACGCCGTAACGCGGGGTGTTTGGTGCTGATCAAACACACCACCTCGTCTTCAAACAAAGGGGCTCGGTGAAGCTCGGCGCTGGGCTCGGCCCAATTGCCAATCACAACGTCCACCACGCCCTGCCCCAAATCGGTGGCGTATTGGGCTTGTGGGGACAAGGCGTGGACTTCGACCTCGCAGTGCGGGGCCAAAGACTTGATGCGCGCCACCAAGGCGGGCAAAAACAAGGGGTCTAAGGTGTCGCTGGCGGCGATGCGGAAAGTCTCTTGGGCTTGGCTGGGCTCAAACGCACGCGGTGAAGAAAACAAAGTCTCAGCCGACTTCAACAGCTGCGCCACCGGCTCGACCATGCGCAAACCCACATCGGTGGGCACCATGCCCGCGCCCGATCGCACCAAAATCGGATCGCCCGTGATGGAACGCAAACGCTTGAGCGCCACGGACACCGCGGGCTGCTGCTGCCCCAGTCGCATGGCGGCTTTGGAAACACTGCGTTCGATCAACAAGGTGTGTAAGGTCCGAATGAGCTGGAGGTCTATCTTGTCGAAATGCGGCGCTGACTTCATATCCGTTTTCCGATAAGCGTTATGGCGACGAGCACATGAAGCATGCGGCGGCTTTGGCCTAGGATGGTAAAACCTTTGGGCTGACCACCATGTCAACAACGCTTGTCTCTCCCATGAAATCGATACTTTCCGAACAACCTTTGCGTTTCTGGCACCGTGAGCGCTCAATGAATTTGAGCAATGTACCACCCGACCGCACCCTGCTCGACCTGCTGCGCGAAGACCTGCGCCTGACCGCCACCAAAGAGGGTTGCGCTGCAGGTGACTGCGGGGCCTGCACCGTGGTGGTGGCCGAAGCGGTCGACGGGCGTTTGCAGTACCGCGCTGTCAACAGCTGCATCAAGCCTGCGCATGCCATCGACGGACTGGCGCTGTGGACCGCCGCCGATCTGGCCCAGCGTGACGGCACACTGCACCCGGTGCAGCAAGCCATGGTGGCGTGCCACGGCTCGCAATGCGGCTTTTGCACACCCGGTTTTGTGATGAGCTTGTTTGCGCTGTACCAGCGCACCGTGGCGCAAGGCCAGACCGTGGACAAACACCGCGCACACGAAGCCTTGTCGGGCAACTTGTGCCGCTGCACCGGCTACCGGCCCATCGTGCAGGCGGCTTGCAGTCTGCAGGCGGATGCCGCGCAGGCCGTGGATGAGATACCCATCGTGGCGGCGCTGCACCAGCTGGCGGCCACCGAAAAGACCGATGGCCATTACCTGCGCCCCAGCACCTTGCCCGCTTTGCTGCAAGCCCGTGCCCGGCACCCCCAAGCGCAACTGATCGCCGGGGCCACCGACGCCGGGCTGTGGATCACGCAGGGCCTGCGCCGCCTACCGCAGATCATTGACCTCACCCGCGTGGCCGAGCTGCGCCGGGTGGAGCACTACGCACACCACATCGCCATTGGCGCAGCGGTGAATTTGCAAGACGCGTTTGAAGCGCTGGCTGTTGACCGCCCGGTGATCGCGCCCTTTGGCGAGCGCTTTGCGGGCTGGCCGGTGCGCCAGTCGGGCACCTTGGGTGGTAACGTGGCCAACGGCTCGCCGATTGGTGACAGCATGCCGCTTTTGATCGCGCTGGGCGTGCAGGTGGTGCTGATGGCTTGGCGAAAAGGCCGCACCGTACACCGCCACGTACCGCTGGACCAGTTCTACACCGGCTACCGCCAAAGCCTGCTGGCTGCCGACGAGGTGCTGGCCTGGGTGGTGGTGCCCCGCCCTGCCCCCGGCGAATGGTTGGGCGCGTACAAGGTGTCCAAGCGGCAGGAAGACGACATTTCGGCTGTGTGCTTGGCGGTGCAATTGCATGTACAAGGTGGGCACATCGCCAAAGCACGCATCGGCGCGGGCGGCGTGGCCGCCACGCCCGCACGGGCGGTGCAGACCGAGGCCGCGCTGGTGGGCCAGCCTTGGAACGAAGCCACGTTACAAGCCGCGCAGGCCGCCATCACACAAGAGTTTTCGCCGCTCAGCGATTTGCGCGCCAGCGCCGATTACCGCCGCCAACTCTTGGCCCAACTGCTGCGCCGCGCTTGGCTGGAGAGCACCGGGCACACCACCGTTCGACTGGAGGCCCTTGCATGAACACGCCATCCAACACCGCCGACATCAGCCGCCCGCGCTTTCACGAAAGCGCCACCGCGCAGGTGCAAGGCCGCGCCAGCTACATCGACGACCTGCCGCTGGTGGAGGGCACACTGCACGCCGCGCCGCTGATGAGCCCCTTGGCCAACGCCCAGCTGATCGCCATGGACCTGGATGCGGTATTGGCCGCGCCCGGTGTGGTGGGCACGGTCACCGCACAAGACATTCCCGGTGACCCGCTGCTGGCGACCTTTGTGCACGACGAACCCATTTTTGCCGGCCCGCAACTCATGCACGTCGGCCAGGTGATGGGCTTGGTGGTGGGCCACAGCCACACGCAAGCACGGCAAGCAGCCCGGCAAATGCGGCTGCAAACCACCCAACAGCCGCCCCTGCTGCACGCCCGCGAGGCCTTGCAAGCGGGCAGCTTTGTGCTACCCAAGGTCACGGTGCGGCGCGGCGATGCGGCGCAAGCGCTGGCCCAAGCCCCGCATCGCCTGCAAGGCTCGCTGGAGATCGGCGGGCAAGAACACTTTTATTTGGAAAGCCAGATCGCCTACGCCATTCCGCAAGACAACGGCCACTGGCTGATCCACAGCAGCACGCAACACCCCGGCGAGGTGCAGCACTGGGTGGCGCATGCGCTGCACATCCCACTGTCGCAGGTGCGCGTGGTGTGTCGGCGCATGGGCGGCGGTTTTGGCGGCAAAGAAACGCAGGCCGGGCATTTGGCCGTGTGGGCCGCGCTGGCCGCGCACAAGTTTGGCCGCCCGGTGAAGATGCGGCTGGACCGGGGCGATGACATCCTGATCACCGGCAAACGCCACCCCTTCAGCCACGACTGGCAGGTGGGCTTTGATCAAAGTGGCCGCGTGCTGGGGCTCGACTCGGTGCAGTTGGCGCACTGCGGCCACAGCGCCGACCTAAGCGGCCCGGTGGCCGACCGGGCGATCTTCCACACCGACAACGCTTACTTTTTGAGCGACCTGCACATCACCTCGCACCGCTGCAAAACCCACACCCAAAGCCACACCGCGTTTCGCGGCTTTGGCGGGCCGCAGGGCGTGCTGCTGATCGAAACCGTCATGGGCGACATCGCAAGGCACCTCGGCATGGACGCACTCGATGTGCGACTCGCCAACCTGTACGGTATAGGCGAACGCGACACCACGCCTTACGGCATGAAGGTGGAAGACAACATCCTGCACCCGCTGATGACACAACTGGCCGAGCGCTGCGACTACCGCGCGCGCCGCCAAACCATCAGCGATTGGAACGCCGAGCACAACGTGATTAAAAAAGGCCTGGCGCTCACGCCGGTCAAGTTCGGTATCAGCTTCACCGCCACGCAGTTCAACCAAGCCGGGGCGGTGGTCTCGGTCTACACCGACGGCAGTGTGCGCGTGAACCACGGCGGCACCGAAATGGGCCAGGGCCTGCACACCAAGGTGTGCGGGCTGGTAGCCCGCGTGCTCGGCTTGCCCGCTGCCCAGGTGCAGGCCAGCGCCAGCGACACCGACCAGGTGGCCAACGCCAGCGCCACGGCGGCTTCGAGCGGCACCGACCTCAATGGCCGCGCCGCCGAAAACGCCGCCTTGCAGGTGCGCCACAACATCGCTGCCTGCATCGCCAAGGCCGATGCTTGCTCGGCTGACGATGTGCGTTTTGAAGGCGGCCAGGTCATCACGCCCGTGCGCCAGCGCAGCTTTACCGAGGCCGTGCAATACGCCTATGGCCAACGCGTGCAGCTGTGGAGCGACGGCTTTTACGCCACGCCCAAAATCCACTACGACCGCGCCACCCTGACCGGCAGACCGTTTTATTACTTCGCCTACGGCGCGGCCTGCAGCGAAGTGGCCATCGACACCCTGACGGGCGAGTACCGCGTGCTGCGCACCGACATCCTGCACGACGTGGGGCATTCCCTGCACCCCGAAATCGACATCGGCCAAATCGAAGGCGGCTTTGCGCAAGGCCTGGGCTGGCTCACCACCGAAGAACTGGTGTGGAACGCCAAAGGCGAGTTGCTCACCAAGGGGGCCAGCACTTACAAAATCCCCACCGCCGCCGACATGCCTGCACAACTGAACATCCATCTGTGGCACGAAGCCAACGTTGAGGACAATGTGGGCGGCAGCAAGGCCGTGGGCGAACCACCTTTCATGCTGGCCATCAGCGTGGTTGAGGCCCTGCGTGACGCCATCGCCGCCACGCGCCCAGGCCGCAAGCCCATCCGCCTGGACACACCCGCCACACCCGAGCGCGTGCTGAACGCTATCCTTGCCCCATGATGGCTACATTTAATTGGGGTCAGATTCCAATTAATTTCCGCCTATACAGCTTGCGACACACTGACCCGAGCTTCTTCTACCGATGACTTCCTATTCCAATTTTCAAGGCTGGCGTTCTGGGCTGCTGTGGTTTCCCGACCCGAGCCAGCCCGAAGCCCACCACGAAAGCGACGGCTTGCTGGTGACCACCCGCGAGGCCGACGGCGTCGTCCGCATCCAGGCCATCGGCCCCTACCGCGAGTTGGCCGCGCAATACCCCGATCTGCCCACCACCCACTGGCCCGGTCTGTGCATCACGCCCGGCTTTGTCGACCTGCACATCCACTACCCGCAGACCGACGTGATCGGCTCGCCCGCCGAAGGCTTGCTGCCTTGGCTGGAGCACTACACCTTTCCACACGAAAAGCAGTTTGCCGACCCGGCCTACGCGCTTGAGGTGAGTGCGTTTTTTCTGGACGAGCTGATGCGCCACGGCGTGACCACCGCGCTGTGTTTTGCCACCGCGCACCCCGAGTCGGTCGATGCTTTCATGATGGAGGCGCAAAAGCGCCGACTGCGCATGGTCACCGGCAAGGTGCTGCAAGACCGCCACAGCCCCGACGGCCTGCGCGACAGCGACACGGCTTTGAGCCTGCGCCAGACCGAAGACCTGATCCGCCGCTGGCACGGCGTGGACCGCCTGGGCTACGCCATCACACCGCGCTTTGCGCCCACCAGCAGCAGCGAGCAACTGCACGGCGCGGGCGAGATCGCGCAGCAGTTTCCGGATGTGTGGATTCAATCGCACGTGGCCGAGAACGTGGACGAGATCCGCTGGGTGAAAGAACTGTTCCCCGAAGCGCGCAGCTATCTGGACGTGTACGACCGCGCAGGCCTTTTGCGCCAGCGCTCGGTGTACGCCCACTGCATTCACCTGGACGAAGCCGACCGCCGTCGCATGGCCGAAGTGGGTGCCGCCGCCGCCGTCAGCCCCACCAGCAACCTGTTTTTGGGCAGTGGTTTTTTCGATTACCCCGCCTCGGACATGGCCGGTCTGCGCTACGGCTTGGCCAGCGACGTGGGCGGCGGCACCAGCTTCAGCCCGTTTCACACCATGCACGCGGCCTACACCGTGGCGCGGCAAAGTGTGGGGCGCCCCGGCATCAGCCTCGCGCCCGAACACCTGTGGTGGCAACACACGGCGGGCGCTGCCGCCGCGCTGGACCTCACTGGAAAAGTGGGCAACCTGCTGCCCGGCTGCGAAGCCGACTTTGTGGTGCTCAACCCACAAGCCACGCCTCTGCTGGCGCGGCGCACCACGCAAACCGAGACCTTGGCCGAATGGCTGTTCGCCCTGATCGTGCTGGGCGACGAGCGCTTGATTGCGCACACCATCATTCAAGGCCAAGCCTTCACAACACCAACACCGCCCGGAAGTCGTTGACGTTGGTGTGGGTCGGGCCACTGACCACCAAATCGCCCAATGGCTCAAAAAAACCCACGGCGTCGTTGCGGGCCAGATGGTCGTCGAGCGTCAAGCCCAAGGCGTAGGCTCGGGCCACGCTGTCGGGCGTAACCAAGGCACCGGCGTTGGCCTCCACGCCATCAATGCCATCGGTGTCTGCGGCCAAGGCCCAGACCCGGTCATGCCCAGCCAAGCCTTGCGCCAAGCCCATACAAAACTCACCGGCCCGCCCGCCGCGCCCTTTGGCTTGGCCCGCTTGGCGCGGTTGCAGGGTGACGGTGGTTTCCCCGCCACTGAGGATCACACAGGGTGCGCTAAAAGCGCTGCGGCCCAAGGCGGTGGATCGCGCCAGCGCGGCGTGCACTTGCCCGACCACGCGCGACTCGCCTTCGATCTCGTCGCTCAGCACATACGCATTCAAGCCCAAGGCCCGCGCCGCCTCGGCGGCAGCGAGCAGGCTTTCTTGTGGGGTGGCGATCAGCCGCACGGTGTGCCCTTCAAAACACGCATCACCCGGTTTGGGCGTCTCCAACGCCCCGCTGCACAGGGCCTGCCGCACCGGATCGGGCAAGTCGATGCGGTAACGCTGCACGATCTCCCAGGCTTGGGCGCAGGTGCTGGCATCGGGCACGGTTGGGCCACTGGCGATCACGCTCACATCGTCACCCGGCACGTCGCTGATGGTCAGCGTGACCACCCGCGCTGGCGCGCAGGCCGCGGCCAAACGCCCGCCCTTGATGCGCGAGAGGTGTTTGCGCAGTGTGTTCATCTCTAGGATGCTCGCGCCACGCGCCAGCAACTGTTGGTTCACGCGCTGTTTGTCGGCCAAACTCAGGCCTTCGGACGGTGCGGTCAGCAAGGCCGAGCCGCCACCCGAAATCAGGCACAACACCAAATCGTCGGCGCTCAAATGGGCCACCGTGGCCATGATGCGTTCGGCGGCGGCCACGCCCGCCGCGTCAGGCACGGGGTGCGCTGCCTCCAACACGTCGATGCGCGACAACAGGCCTTCGGGGCGCGGTGGCGTGTGGCCGTAACGGGTCACCACCACACCACCGAGGGGGGCATCGGCAGGCCAATGCCGCTCCACCGCCTGCGCCATGGCACCGGCGGCCTTGCCCGCCCCCACAACCACGGTGCGCCCTCGCGGAGGGGTAGGCAGGTGCGCAGCCAAGGTGTGTGCAGGCAAGGCGCGTTGAACCGCCACGTCAAACAAATGACGCAGCAGTTGGCGGGGGTCTTGGGTGTGAAAAGTCATGGTGTTGGCGGTAAAAAAACGTCAAGCGCGAAACCCCTGAGCGGTCAACCAAGCCAAACCGGCTTGGGTGCCACCAGGGCCTGTGTTTTTGGGGAAGTATTCGCAGCCCACCGCCGTGGGTTGACAGGGCATCGGCGGCGAACCGAATGTTGTCCACCAAGGTGCGCCAAGCCCCTTGGGCGCTCACGCCGTCAGCGGGCAGGTTGAGCAAAACCAGGCGAACACCCGCACGCTTCATGACCAAGCCTACCGCCGCTGCGCTGGCCACATAGGGAAACTGGCACTCCACCCACAAAAACCCGGCCTCACGGGCCAAAGCAAACCGCTCCAAGAACGGGACATCGGTGAACAGGGTGCTCAAGTTGGCGGCCAAGGATTTCATGTCAGCATTCTCACCCATCGCGCTAGAATACTGGGGTTGTCACCACACTCGGAGACTTGGGTGAGTGGTTTAAACCAGCAGTCTTGAAATACGTTGTAGGTTATTCATTGGAAGCTTGGCAGAGTGGTCGATTGCACCGGTCTTGAAAACCGGCAAACCGAAAGGTTTCTAGGGTTCGAATCCCTAAGCTTCCGCCAATGAAAACAACAACTTAGCGCAGTTTCAGCCACATCCAAAGCGTTTGTGAAATAGCGCTAAATAGCAGCTAAAGCCTGGTGACTCGGTGCTTGGTGCAATGGGTAAAAAAGCACCTCATTTAGCACATTCTTAGCACGTCACACAGCGCAAGGGAGCATGCATGCAAGTCAACTCAATCGCCGAACAGCTTTTCTTTACCACCATACGCATCGACACGGTGACCACAAATGGCGATCACGGGTCAGGCACGGGATTTTTCTTCGCACACAAGGTCGGCGGTCACGAATACCCGTTTATCGTCACTAACAAGCATGTTGTTATGGGGATGCAAGAAGGGTCGCTGTCCTTCTTGAAGCGGAAAGATGGCTTGCCAACGCTGGGAGACGGTTACAACCTAAAAATCGATTCTCAAGAGTGGGCAAAACTTTGGTTTGGGCATCCTGACCAAAATGTTGACATTGCCATTTGTGCCCTTTTACCCCTCGTCCAATTCGTGAAGCAGCATCACGGGGTTGATTTGTTCTTTAGATCCGTCGGTACAGAAAATATCCCGAACGCAAAGCAGCTAAGTGAACTCGATGCTGTTGAGTCGGTGACGTTCATTGGCTACCCGAACGGAATCTGGGACAGCAAGAACCTGTTACCCGTCGCACGTCGCGGCACCACAGCCAGCCCCATCGAAGTTGACTTTGAACACACACCGCGCTTTTTGAT
>JAABPX010000035.1 GCA_011391745.1 Comamonadaceae bacterium | reverse complement strand
GGGCAAAAAAGGCTTCAGCTTTTTGGCTCCCGTCGCGGCTTATGACTTAAGCAGCAGCGCCATTTCAGGCGCTGTCATCAGCCCACTGACCACGTTGGTCTCTCACGACATGATTGCCAACGGCACCGTGCTGAACACCGCCAAAACCAACGTCAGCGCGCGTTTGGGCGTGTCAGATCAGGCTAAGTTGACAAAAGACTTTGTGTCATCCAACGATGCCACACTTAAGGCCCAAGCCCAAATGCTGACGATGGCGCTTGGTGAAGTCAAAGCCCAAGCCAAGACGGGTGACACCACAGACCGACAGGCACTGTTCGCTGCATTGGCATATTTACAAAAACAGGTGGCCGATTTGCAAGCTGCCTTCGCTGCCGCCAAATTGGATGACCCCAACGCCAAAACGTTGGACTTGGTGAAGTTAGCCCTTCAAGATGAAAAGGCCAAACTGGCGGTGGCCGAATTGGTGGAGGAAGCCAAGAAAGTGACAGAGAGCCAGCCAGTCAGCGCCTCCAGCGTGGTAGCGTTACTTGAACAGGGTTTGTATGGTGCTGAAAACGCGCTCAAAGACTGCAGCAATAACCAATGCACCCCCAACTATTGGAAGATGCTCGGCAGCGCTGGTAAGTTCACACAAGACAATGATTACGTTTTGAGTGACGGCGCCTGGGTCAAAGACAGCACCATTGGTGATCAAAATTGGGCGTTGAGCAGTGCGGGCTGGAAAAACGAAAACGCCTG
>JAABPX010000034.1 GCA_011391745.1 Comamonadaceae bacterium | reverse complement strand
AAGCGCGACCTACAGCGTGGGCAGCGACGGCGTAGCCACGGTCAATTTGTGCAACGGCATCACAGAGCGTGTCACGGCACGCACGGTGGATGCCAGTGGCAAAACCTTGCAGTCCTTGGGCTTGAATCCACCCACAGCGTTTGCAAGCGCCACCATGCCCCAAGGCAGTCAGCTGGCTTGGTTCACTTTTGCCAACACCGAAGACAAATACAGTCTGCACACAGGCTACACACCCAGCAAATGGGATCCCACCACCAGCCAAAATGTGCCATTCACCAGCTTAGAGAGCTTCGTGACGGCCTACACGCAACCCGGCACGGCGGCATCGTCCTCTTACATCAATCAATGGAGCGGCCTGTTTTTCAGTTTCGCGGCCAACAACGGCCTGACTCTTTGGAACCCAGATACCGTACACACCATGAGCCCGCAAAGTGTGGGTACAGGCACCTACAGCCGCCGCTCTGTGCATGGTGTGGAGGTGTTGATCATCCATGCCCGCGCCCCTGAGAATGGGCCTGGACGACTCATCATGTTCTCGATGAAGGATGGCAAAGTGTATGGGGGGTATTTCCGCGCTCATACCGAGGCCGCCGAGTCAGATTCTTTCTTCAACAAAACCATGATCAATGCCATCTTCACCGCGAGTGGCAAGCCGCCAGTGGTGGATTGAATGGGCTTCGGTCTATAAATTTAGATCGATTGGGCGTGTTGATGCCCATCAAGCGGTGGCCGAGCCCAGCTCGGTCATCAATCACCAATTTCTTTGCTTTTTTAAGGACATGACCATGAAATTTCGTTTTGATTCAGCCGCTGGCATGGCTGTGGCTCTGCTGAGCTTGGCGGCAGGCAGCGCGGCGCACGCGCAAGAGGTGTACGCCGGTGCGGGTTTGTTTGGGGTGCAATTGGGTTATGCCTACGCGGTGACACCCAGTGTGACCGTCCGTGGCGACGTGCTGACGATGGGCAGTCGCACCAAAACCGCCAACGAATCGGGCACCCAATACCAAGCCAAACTGAAATTGAACCGCACCGCTGTGGTGGCCGATTGGTTTCCGTATGAGTCCAGTACCTTCCGCTTAACCTGGGGCGCCACTTTCAACAACGTTGCGTTTGACCTCAAGGCGGGTGGCGCGGGCTCCAAGGTGGACATCAATGGCAAAACCTATAACCTAGCCAATAACGACAGCTTGAATGTGAAAATCAAGATGCCCAGCACCACCCCGTATGTGGGTTTGGGCTGGGGGCACAAGCTGGGCAGCAAGGGCTGGGGGTTTCATGCCGATTTGGGGGTCTCGATTGGTCGCTTTCAACTCAGCGAAACACGTTCGGGCGAGCTGGTTAATGGCGGTAAGCTGGGTGTGACTCAAGCCGATGTGGATAAGGAAATGACCGAGATTCGCGACAACTTGGGGAAAATCAACTTTTTACCTCAAGTCACAGCGGGTGTGTCGTACCGGTTCTAACCCAATGAATCAGAGGGCTCTGTTCGGCCTATCGCCTGAGACAGAGCCCCCCGCTTAACGCGGGGGCATTAACCCCAACGGGCCATCACCACCCTTTGGCCTTGATTTGTTCCGTGACCCACTGGCCCATCAATTGGTAGGCAAAGGGCGTGGCGTGCAAATCATCGACAAACAGGTAAGTTTTCCAATCGCTTGGTCCGCTGGCGTTGAGCACCGCATCGCTGCAATCGCGCAAAGCGGTGGTGCCACAAGCCTTGGCCGTCACATTGGTGAGGTTGAACCCATTCAATTTGGCGTTGGTGGGGTTGTTGATCCAATCGCCCAACTTGGCGTCAAAGTCCACAATCAAGACCTTGCTTTCGCCACCCAGCTCTTTTTGGAGTTGGGCATTAAAGGCCCGGGTCAAAGTGCCTGCGAGGTCTTGTACAACTGGGGCAGATGTATTCAGTATGGGTGCCTTGGCCACATTGGGCAGGTTCAACACCAACACGCGTTGGGCCTCTTTGACAAGCAACTCGGCTTTGACGGCGTTGCTCAGCGAGGTGGCCAGTGCTTGCATGTACTGGGTGCCCAAGACGGTGAGATCGGCAGGTGTGTTGGGTGTGGAGTCCACCATTGTTGCTGGCAACAGGTCCTTCATCACGGTCTTGTATGCAAAGGCATTGGCTGGCGTATACCCCAATAAGAGACCTTCAGACAAGGATGTTAGTAATACGTTGATGTCGTTTCCACCGCCGTTGACCAACACCATGTCTTCGTAACGGAAGGTGTTTTTGCCCACGTCTTTGATTTGCTGAATGACCGATTGGGGCGCTGTATCGCTGCCAATGGTTACTGAGCTGATGGCCACACCGGTTCGGTTTAACGTGGCGGGGTTGATTTGTGCACCACCGACCGCATAAGCGGTGCAGCCCGATTTGGCGGCAAAACTTTGTAGGCCATCGTAAGCGGCGCACGGGTACGCCGCGCCGATGCTGGCCGCCACATGTTCCGTCCAAACCCGATGCGGATTCTTGGCATCACCGCTTTGGACGGTGAACCGCATGCCATACACGCCCACGTCGTTGAGGCTGTCACCCGCCACATACACTTTTTTGGGTGTCGACGACCCGCCGCCGCCACAGCCCACCACACCAACGACCACCAAAGTCGCCATGCTGGCCGAAACAACCCACCGCTTCCATTGATGCATTTTCTGACTCCACAGGATTAAATGAACACAACCGTGCATTGTGCACCACCAAAGAATCTAAGCCTTGTCGTTCACCGCACTTCCTCAGTGACCAATGCCATTTCACTAGCGGTCCTAAAGATCAATAGCTAGGCGGTGCCCGCGTTTGCAGGCGGGCACTGGCCGTGATTTTGTGGGTGCCGCGGCGGGCATTTATACTCAGATCAAGTTGGTGTCTAGGCTACAGGCCGACCCGCAGGTGGGTTTGACCGAGCCCCACATCGTGACCCATTTCGCCACAGCCCAATAACAGGCATATTTAATGAAATTCAAGATCGAATCGACCCGCTGGCTGACCGCCACCTTGTGTGCCTGCAGCTTACAAGCACACGCCGCCTGCCCGCCTCAGAGCGTACCGAGTCGACCCGACAGCCGTTATGAGTTGGTGGCCAAAAGCGCGGGTGGTGAGGTGCGCGACAAAATCACAGGCCTGATATGGCAGCGTTGCGCTGTGGGTATGGCGTGGACGGGCGAGGATTGTGTGGGCACCCCGGTGGGCCACACTTGGCTGCAAGCGTTGCAATCCGCCAGTCAATCCCCAAGCAGCGTGGTGCCCGGTGCCACCCGCTGGCGTCTGCCCAGCGACAGCGAGTTGTTGAGTCTGGTGGAGCGGGCCTGCACCCACCCAGCCATCAACAGCCGCTGGTTTCCATCAACGCCGCCCAATTGGTTTTGGTCATCCTCGCCTGGCGGGCGTCAGTCCGAGGATGCTTGGTACGCCGATTTCGGTGACGGTGATGGGTACAGCGGCTTCAAAGACGACATTGCTTTTGTTCGCTTGGTGCGCTCGGGCTCTTAATTCCGGGGCGGTGACAAAAGGGCCCCCACGGTTTGGACCCAACGTTCTTGGGTCGATTGTGACTCGCTCATGTGCACTTGCAGTTGGTGCGCCAATTCGGCACGCGACTGGCTGTCACTTTTCACAACCGTGATGGCTTCACGAATCAAACCACCCAGTTCATTGAACGCGGCTCCCATACTGGCTTGCTCTTTTTCGATGCGATCATGGGTTTTTTGTACCCAAGTGGCTTGGGTACGGGTTTGAAGCTCCACTTGTTGAGCCAAACGTTGAATGGCCTGTTGGCTGACCATGGCCACTTGGCTCCAATCCGCTTGGTTGTTTGCACCAGACGCCGTGGCTTCATCCAAGCGTTGGGTTTGGTTTTTGTGCAAAGACAGTGTTTCGACCAAGTCTGAGCGTATTTGAGTCAACACATGGGCGGTGGCGGTGGTGGCTTGCTGTTGTTGGCGCAGGGTCTCTAGCAATTGATGGGACGATTGGGTGTTGCTGTCCACTTTGCCCACCAAATGGCTCATGGAAGCCAACAAATCGTGCACGCGTTTTTCCGATTGGCCCATGGCCATCAGTAAATTGTGGGTTAAGGGGAGCAAACGCTGCAGGTTGACGGGCGAATCGGCAACCGCGGTGTGGCTGTTCATCAGGTTGGTGAAGTCCAACACCTTGGCCACTTTGGAGTGCAAGATGGACGACAGGTCGCTGGCTGCGCCTCGGACCGAGACCATCAAGACCCCCATAAACAGGGAGCCAAACACCCCAAACAAGGAGGCACTGAATGCGATGCCCATGGCTTTCATGGGTTCGGTTAAGCGCGTGACGAGTTCCGAAATGGCCGCGGATGGGTTGCTGATGCCGGAGTTCAGATCGAATGAGCCAATGAGTTTGCCAATTTCGGCCAACGCACTGAGCAAACCCACAAAGGTGCCCAGCAAACCCAAGCCCACCATCATGCCGGACATGAATTGGGCCAGTATCAGGCGGCGATTTTGGCGTACCTGAAATCGTGAGATTTCGGACTCGATGGCCGCGTGCTGCATGGGCCCCGGCGTTTGTTTGTGCAAGGCAAGCAAAAATTGCAGCACTGGGGCCACGTCAACTTCGTGTTTTTGTTTTTGTTGCTCCAAAAATGCTTGAGCCTCGGCGGTGCCTTGGTCGGAGGCGGCGTCGTAGAGCTCAAAAAAAGTCTGAACGGCTTGGCCTTCGCGGTTGATGCGGCGAATGTGCAACATCATTTGAACCGCACCCACCACAATCAAGAAAAGAATCAGGTAGTTAATCTGCGGGTGGGGATTGCCCTGCACGGTGGCCAACACTTGAGGCCAAAAAACAGCGGTGGCCAGAAAGACCAAGGCGATCGGAATACCGACGTGCGCGTAATAAATTTTTAAGGATTTCATGGTGGCAAGAGTGGGTAAGTTGGGTTGGTGGGGAGGGGGCGCATTTCAGCGAACAATGCTCACGGTCACGCGTGCGTTGTTGGCCGTGGTTTGTTCGGTTTCGATGAGACGAACATCGATGGCGCTGGCTGGAACGCCGTTGCGAAGCAATGCATTCTTGATGGATTGAACACGCAAATTCGCCACGCGTGCCGCTTCGGCAACACCTTTGGAGTGCACCACGGTGATGCGCCAATTGTTGCTGGACAAAGGACCCAGAGCCGAAAGGCGTGAGAGCAATTGCTGTGTTTCGGCCGCGTTGATTTCAAGCAAATCGGCGCCATACGTGATCAGCGTTCCTGAAGGGGTCGTGCGTATGGTGGTTTTGACGCCGGTGGATGTGTCTGGCGTGGCTTTGGTCGCTTCTTGGTAAGCCGCTTGAAGCTGTGTGAATTTGACTTGTGCTTCGCGCAAGGCCGCTCTCGTTTCGAGCAATTCCGTTTTGGTGCTGAGCAAAACGCGGTCTTTTTCTGAGACGGTTTTTTCAATCAGCTGCATGGCCGCTTCGGCTTTTTTGAGTGCTTGTAATGCATCGTCGTAGGATTTTTTGCTGGGCCTTTCTTCCACAACGACCGCAGGTTGGGGTTTGTTTGACAGCTCAGCAATTTGTAGGGTGGTTCCCAAAACCACAATAGACAAAACAGCAATCACAAACAGCAAATTGATGGCCAAATTGACCACCGCATCGACGTAACCCGGCCAAAAAATCGATTCGTGTTCTTCAAACTCGTTGTGCATGCTCATGATCGGGATGGTGGTGGGGTGTGGTGGGTAGGGGGTCAGTGAATGCGCATGCCGGGCTTGGCCCCAGGCCAAGGGTGCAACAAATAAATGCCGGGCGCGGTTTGCTCGTTGGCGTGGCTGGCGGCCAGCACCATCCCTTCACTCACGCCGAACTTCATTTTACGCGGAGCCAAGTTGGCCACCATCACGGTGAGCTGGCCAATCAGGTCTTCGGGCTTGTACACACTGGCGATACCGGAGAACACGTTGCGTGTTTGGCCCTCGCCCACGTCGAGCGTCAGGCGCAACAGTTTGGTCGAACCTTCCACCGCTTCACAGTTCACGATTTTTGCGATGCGCAAGTCCACTTTGGCGAAGTCGTCGATGCCAATCGTCGGCGCAATCGCTTCACCACCCGGAAGCGCTAAATTGGTATCTGACCCCAATTTGTCTTCGGGCGGCTCGAACAAAGCGTCGAGTTGCTCAGGGGTGACGCGCTGCATGAGGTGTTGGTAGGTGTTGATGGTGTGGCCCGCGCCCAGCAGGGTTTGCGCTTGGGCAAAGGTAAAGGGCGCGACGTTCAAGAAGGCCTCCACTTGCGCGGCCAATGCGGGCAGCACGGGTTTGAGTTGCAGGCTGAGCAAGCGGAACGCTTCGATGCAGGTGCTGCACACATCGTGCAGGCGGGCGTCTTGGCCGACTTGTTTGGCCAAGTCCCAGGGCTTGTTTTGGTCCACGTAGCTGTTGACCTTGTCGGTCAGCAGCATGACCTCGCGCAAGGCTTTGGCGTATTCGCGCTGGTCGTAGAACGCGGCAATGCTTGGCGTGGCGGCTTGTAAGGCCGAGAGCAAAGCTTGGCCGTCGGCGCTTACCGGGCCGAGTTGTCCGCCAAAACGTTTGGCGATGAACCCGGCCGAGCGCGAAGCGATGTTCACAAATTTGCCGATCAAATCGCTGTTGACCCGCGCCATGAAGTCTTCGGCGTTGAAGTCGATGTCTTCGTTGCGGGCCGAGAGTTTGGCGGCCAAGTAGTAGCGCAGCCATTCGGGGTTCATACCCAGGCTCAGGTACTTCAGTGGGTCTAGGCCCGTGCCGCGACTCTTGCTCATTTTCTCGCCGTTGTTGACGGTGAGGAAGCCGTGCACGAACACGCTGTTGGGCGTTTTGCGGCCCGAGAAATGCAGCATGGCCGGCCAGAACAGCGTGTGGAAGGTGACGATGTCTTTGCCGATGAAGTGATATTGCTCCAGCGCGGGGTTGGCCATGTAGGCGTCGTAACTTTCGCCGCGTTTTTCCAGCAGGTTTTTGAGCGATGCCAAGTAGCCCACGGGCGCGTCGAGCCACACATAAAAATACTTGCCCGGCGCATCGGGAATTTCGATGCCGAAGTAAGGCGCGTCGCGCGAGATGTCCCAGTCGCCCAAGCCTTCGCTGGTTGTGCCGTCGGGGTTGGTGCGCACGCTGAACCATTCCTTGACCTTGTTGGCCACCTCGGGCTGTAGCTTGCCGTCTTGGGTCCACTGGCTAAGGAATTCCACACAGCGCGGGTCGGACAGTTTGAAGAAAAAGTGTTCCGAAGTTTTGAGTTCGGGCTTGGCACCCGAGAGGGCCGAGAACGGGTTGATCAGGTCGGTGGGCGCGTACACCGCGCCGCAGTTTTCGCAGTTGTCGCCGTACTGGTCTTTGGCGTGGCACTTGGGGCATTCGCCTTTGATGAAGCGGTCCGGCAAGAACATGTTCTTTTCGGGGTCAAAGAACTGCTCGACCGAGCGCACCTCAATGAGCGAGCCGCCATCGGCTAAAGGGATGTCGCGCAGGTCGCGGTAAATGGCGCGGGCCAGCTCGTGGTTTTCGGGCGCGTCGGTGCTGTGCCAGTTGTCAAACGCGATGTGAAAGCCGTCCAAATAGGGTTTGCGGCCCGCAGCGATGTCGGCGACGAACTGCTGCGGCGTTTTGCCCGCTTTTTCGGCGGCGATCATGATGGGCGCGCCGTGCGTGTCGTCCGCGCCCACAAAGTTCACTTGGTGGCCCTGCATGCGCTGAAAGCGAACCCAAATATCGGCCTGGATGTACTCCATGATGTGGCCGATGTGGAAGTTGCCGTTGGCGTAGGGCAGGGCGGTGGTGACGAAAAGTTGGCGCGGGGTGGACATGGCGGCGGCGGTGTGGGTGAGCGAACCCGCGATTTTAGTCGCTCGGGTGGGCAGCATCGCCTGCGTTGGCTCGGCGATCAACGGGGACGCTGGTGGGGTCATGCGGTGCTCGGGATGGGCAGCCCAGCCCGCACCAGTAGACTTCAGCCACGCATTCAACGGAGCTGTCCCACATGTCAGTGTCAGAAACCGCCATCAAAGCCGCCTTTCAAACCGTGGTGGACCCCCACACCGGTCAAGCCTTGGTCAGCGCCTCGGCGCTCAACACCGTGCGCCTCAGCGGCGCGGACGTGGCCTTGCACATTGCGCTGCCATACCCCGCCCAAAGCCAATGGCCAGCCCTGCGAGCCTTGGTTGTGCAGGCTTTGCAAACATTGCCGGGGGTGGGCGCGGTGGACGTGTCGTTCGGCTTGCAAGTTCAGTCCCATGCGGTGCAGCGCGGCGTGCAATTGCTGCCCGGTGTGAAGAACATCGTGGCCGTGGCCTCGGGCAAAGGCGGTGTGGGCAAAAGCACCACCGCGGCCAACCTGGCGCTGGCCTTGAGTGCCGAGGGCGCGCGCGTGGGGCTGCTGGACGCCGACATTTACGGCCCGAGCCAACCGATGATGATGGGCCTGAGCGGCCGCCCCGAGAGCTTGGACGGCAAGACCATGCAGCCCATGGTCAACCACGGCGTGCAGGTCATGTCGATTGGTTTTTTGGTCAAGCCCGACGACGCCATGATTTGGCGCGGCCCCATGGCCACGCAGGCCTTGGAGCAACTGTTGCGCCAAACCGCTTGGCACGATTTGGACTATTTGATCGTCGACATGCCGCCGGGCACCGGCGATATTCAGTTGACCTTGTCGCAGCGCGTGCCGCTGACCGGCGCGGTCATCGTCACCACGCCCCAAGACATTGCCTTGCTCGATGCCCGCAAAGGCATTCGCATGTTTGAAAAAGTGGGGGTGCCGATTTTGGGTTTGGTGGAAAACATGGCCGTGCACGTGTGCAGCCAGTGTGGCTACGCCGAGCACATTTTTGGTCAAGACGGCGGGCGTCGCATGGCGGCGGAGCAGGGCATGGACTACTTGGGCGCTTTGCCCTTGGCCATGTCGATCCGGGTGCAGGCCGATGGCGGCGCGCCCACCGTGGTGGCCGAGCCGGGGGGCGAATTGGCGGCTTTGTATCGCCAAGTGGCCCGACAAGTGGCGGTGAGCGTTGCGGCCAAGGCCAAAGACTTTTCCGCCAAATTCCCAACCATTACCATCAGCAAAGACACTTGAGACCCATTCCACAGGAGGCGTGATGAACACCACCCGTCGCATCGATGAACGTTTGTCCCACTATCGGCTGAGCCACCAGCACCCGCGCAACGAAGCCATTCACTGCGTGGCCGTGCCGGTCATCATGATCAGCTTGGTCGGTTTGTTGTGGGCGGTGCACCCGGCGTTGATGGCGGTGTTTTTGCTCGCCAGCGGTGTGTATTACGCTTGGCTGAGCCCGCGCACCTTGGCGCTCATGGCGCTGTGGACGCTGCTGGTGTTGGCGGTGCTCTGGCCCTTGGGCGAGCAACGCGCTTGGGTGTGTGCGGTGGCCTTTGTGTTGGCTTGGATCGCCCAGTTTGTGGGCCACCGCATTGAGGGCAAAAAACCGTCTTTTTTTGAAGACCTCCAATACCTGTGGGTCGGGCCGTTGTTTGTGGCGGATGTGCTGTTGCGCCGCTTCGGTTGGCGTTGGTGAGCCCCGTTTCTTTTTTTCTGTTTTTTGAAAGTGGCTATGAGCGCTCTTGTTCACGTTCTTGATCACCCCTTGATTCAGCACAAGCTGACCTTGTTGCGTCAAAAAGAGACCAGCACCAACGGCTTTCGCCAGTTGGTCAACGAAGTCAGCATGCTCATGGCCTACGAGATCACCCGCGACATGCCGATGCAAACCATCACCATCGAGACGCCGCTGCAAACCATGCAGTCGCGCGTGATCGACGGCAAAAAAATTGTGTTGGCCTCGATTCTGCGCGCGGGCAACGGCCTGCTCGACGGCATGCTGCAAGTGGTGCCCTCGGCGCGTGTGGGGCACATTGGCCTCTACCGCGACCCCAACACCCTGCAAGCGGTGGAGTACTACTTCAAGATGCCCCAAGGCATGCACGAACGCGACGTGATTGTGCTCGACCCCATGTTGGCCACCGGCAATTCGGCGGTGGCGGCGGTGACGCGTTTGAAACAAACCCAGCCCAAGTCGATTCGCTTTGGCTGCTTGGTGGCTTGCCCGGAAGGCATTGCCCAGTTTCACCGTCACCACCCCGATGTGCCCATCTTCACGCCGGTGATCGACGAAGGCTTGAACGACCACGGCTACATCGTGCCGGGCTTGGGCGATGCGGGTGACCGCATTTTTGGCACCCGATGAACAACCCCATTCGCGTGACCTTTTGGGGCTTGGGCTGGCGGTCGCTGTGGCGCGACGCCCGAGCGGGTGAGCTGCGCTTGCTGATGTTGGCCGTCGCCTTGGCCGTGGCCGCCTTGAGCGCGGTGGGCTTTTTTGCCGACCGTTTGCAGGGCGGTTTGGCCCGCGACGCCAAGGCCTTGATTGGGGGCGATGCGGTGCTGCGCAGCGACGGCGCCACGCCCCCCGCCTTCATCGAGCAAGCCCAGTCGCTGGGTTTGTTGACCAGCCAACAGCTCACCTTCCCCACCATGGCGCGTGCGCCCGATGACTTGGGTGGCGCGGCCAAATTGGTGTCGCTCAAATCGGTGGACGACCGTTACCCCTTGCGCGGGCAGATGCGCGTGGCCGATGCGCTGGGGGCCGCCGATGCGCCCACCCGCGACGTGCCCAGCCCAGGCACCGCTTGGGTGGATGAGGCCTTGCTGTTGGCCTTGGACCTGCAACTCGGGCAGTCGCTGTGGTTGGGTGATGCGGCGTTTCGTGTGACCCGCGTGATCGTGGTGGAGCCCGACCGTGGTTCGGGCTTCATGAGTTTTGCGCCCCGGGTGATGATTCACCAAGACGACATCCCCGCGACCGGCTTGGTGCAGCCCGCGAGTCGTTTGAATTACCGCTTGGCCGTGGCGGGTGAGCCTGGGGCGGTGGGGCGCTTCACCACGTGGGCCGAGCAAGCCATCGAAACCCAAGGCTTGCGGGGCATGCGCCTGGACTCGCTCGAAGGCGGTCGCCCCGAAATGCAGCGCACGCTGGGCCGCGCCGAGAAGTTTTTGAACCTGGTGGCCTTGCTCGCGGCGCTCTTGTGCGCGGTGGCGGTGGCCATTGCTGCGCGGGGTTTTGCGCAGCGGCACCTCGACGACTGTGCCATGCTGCGCGTCTTGGGCGTGCCCCAAGCCACCATGGCCCGAGCCTATGGCTTGGAATTTGCCTTGGTGGGGGTGTTTGCCAGTGGGCTGGGCTTGGCTTTGGGCTTTGTGGTGCACCACGCGTTTGTGGCCCTGCTCGCGGGTTTGGTCAGCGTGAACTTGCCCCCGGCGGGTTGGACCCCCGTGGCCTTGGGGCTGGGCATGGGCATGACGCTGATGCTGGCCTTTGGGCTGCCACCGGTGTTGCAGTTGGCGCAAGTCCCGCCGCTGCGGGTGATCCGGCGCGACGTGGGCCAAATCAAACCCGCCACCTTGGGTGTGATTGGTTTGGGTTTGCTCGGGTTTGCGGTGCTCTTGTTGGTGGCCAGCCGCGACTGGGTGCTGGGGGGGATTGCGGTGGGCGGTTTTGCGGTCGCCGTGGTGCTGTTTGCGGGCGCGGCCTATGCGGCGGTGCGCGTCTTGCGTGCCAGCGTGAACGAGGCCACCGCACCCCGCGCCTTGGTGTTGGCCACGCGCCAGTTGTCGGCCCGACCGGCCTACGCGGTGGTGCAAATCAGCGCGCTGTCGGTGGGGCTGTTGGCCTTGGTTTTGCTGGTCTTGCTGCGCACCGACCTGATCGCGAGTTGGCGCAACGCCACGCCGCCCGATGCCCCCAACCGGTTTGTCATCAATGTGCAACCCGAGCAAAGCGAGCCGTTTCAGCAAGCCCTGCGGGACGCGGGCGTGGGCCGCTTCGATTGGTATCCCATGATTCGGGGCCGTTTGGCCAACATCAACGGGCAGCCGGTGCAGGCCGATGGCTTTGAAGATGACCGCGTGGCGCGTTTGGTTGAGCGCGAGTTCAACCTGTCGCACACCGCCACAGCGCCCGAGCACAACGAGGTGGTCGAGGGCCGCTGGACCGACAACGAGCCCGGTGCCATCAGCATCGAAGCCGGTCTGGCCAAGGACTTGGGCGTTGGTGTGGGCGATCGCTTGGGCTTTGACATCGCCGGGCAGGTGCTGGAGTCGCGCATCACCAGTGTGCGCAAGGTGGACTGGGCCTCGATGCGGGTGAATTTCTTTGTGGTCTTCACCCAAGGCCAAATGCCCGACGTGCCCTTGACCTACATCAGCGCGTTTCGAGCGCCCGACGACAAGGGTTTTGACAACCGCTTGGTGCGCCAATTTCCCAACATCACGCACGTGGACATGACACAGACGATTGCCCAAGTGCAACGCGTGTTGGGGCAGGTGATTGCGGCGGTGGAATTTTTGTTTGTCTTCACCTTGGCCGCGGGCCTGGTGGTGTTGATGACGGCCATCACCGCCACCCGTGGCGAGCGCGAACGCGAGTTTGCGATTTTGCGGGCCGTGGGCGCCAGTTCGGGCCTGCTGCGCCAAGTGCAACGCGTGGAGTTGCTGGGCGTGGGCTTGTTGGCCGGTTTCTTGGCCTCGGTGGTGGCGGTGGCGGTGGGCTGGGCCTTGGCGCGTTGGGTGTTTGAGTTCGCTTGGACCCCACAAATCTGGGTGCCGTTGGCGGGCGCTGTGGGCGGAGCGGTGTTGGCCTTGTTGGCCGGCTGGTGGGGCTTGCGCGGTGTGCTCAACACGCCGGTGATGAGCACCCTGCGCCGCGCCGCGCAGCAATGATCAGCCGCCGCTGAGCAACACCAACAAGGCGCCCGCGCCGCCTTGCGCGGGGCGGGCCTGCACAAACACCATCACCTCGTGTTTTTGCACCAACCAGCGCAACACCCGGCCTTTGAGCACCGGCGTGCGGCCCGGTGAGCCCAAGCCCTTGCCGTGCACCACGCGCACACAGCGCACGCCTTGCTGGTGGGCTTCGCGCAAAAACTGCCCCAAGGCTTCACGCGCCTCGTCGGTGCGCAGGCCGTGCAGGTCGATGTGGCGCTGAATGCTCCAATGGCCTTCGCGCAGCTTGCGCACCACGCTGGCCGCCACGCCGGGCCGCGCAAAACTCAGGTGCTCGTCGGTGTGCAGCAACGTCTCCACATCGAACTCATCCGACAAAGCCTCTTGCATGACGCGTTGTTCGTCCGCTTGGCGTTGAATGGGTTGTGGGCTGGGCGCGGGCGGGGTGTGAAACAGACGCTCGCTCACAGCGATGGGCCGCACCGCACCCACCGTGCGGGCGAACAGCTCGCGTTCGCGTTGGGCCTGCGCCGCCCGCACCAAGGCCGCTTGGCGTTCGGCGGCCTCAGCGGCGGCGCGTTCGCGCAAGTGGCGTTGGATGGCGGCCAAGTCGGCCAGCGATTGGGCTTTCATGCCCGGCATTGTGGCCCAGGCGCGAAGCTTCACCTCAGACCAAGCCCATTTCGGCCATGGAGGCGGCCCGTTCGCGGGTGACGATGAAGTGGTCGAGCACGCGCACGTCCACCAAGGCCAAGGCCGACTTGAGGGTTTGGGTGAGCGCTTCGTCGGCCCGCGACGGTTCGGCCACGCCGCTGGGGTGGTTGTGCGCCAACACCACGGCAGCGGCTTGGTGGTGCAGGGCGCGCAGCACCACCTCGCGCGGGTAGACGCTGGTTTGGGTGAGGGTGCCACGAAACAGCTCTTCCCAACCCAACCAGCGGTTTTGGCTGTTGAGGTAGAGCACGGCGAACACCTCGTGCGGGCGAGCGCCGAGCTGCAGTTGCAAATACTGGCGCACGGCCTGTGGGTTGTCGAACACGGGTTGTTGGCTCATCTCTTGGGTCAGGGCACGCCGCGCGAGTTCCAGCACCGCCACCAACTCGGCCCGTTTGGCCGGCCCCAAGCCTTTGGTGTGTTGCAAGGCCTCGGCGGAGGTGTGCAGCAAGCCCGCCACGCCACCAAAACCATCCAACAGCTCTTGGGCCAAGGCCAAGACGTGTTTGCCCTTGATGCCGGTGCGCAGCAGCAAGGCCAGCAATTCGGCGTCGCTCAGGGCGCTGGGGCCGCGTTGCAGCAGTTTTTCGCGGGGCCGTGTGTCGGCGGGCAGACTTTTCAGTCCGGAAACAGGGCCTTGCATGGGCGCTCCGGTGGCGGGGGAACGGTGTTTTTACAATAGAGGGCCTTGTCTGGCGCGTTTGCGCTGGCGGCCTTGTGCGCTTTGGCACGGGCCTTTCCTGAATTCACCACAGCACCACACACCATGCCCCACGTCGAAGAAGGTTCTTTCCTGACCCTGCACTACCGCATGTCGGGACCACAAGGCCAAGTCATCATCAACACCTTTGACGGCCAGCCGGCCACCTTGAGCTTGGGCACGGGTGAACTCTCACCGGCCATTGAGCACCGCCTGTTGGGGCTTGAAGAGGGTGTGCACACCACCTTGGCGCTTGACGAGGGCGAGGCCTTTGGTGAGCGCCAGCCCGAGATGGTGCAGTGGGTGGCGCGCAAACTCATGAACCAGCTCGGCGACCCGCAGCAGCACTACACCGAGGGCGACGTGGTGCAGTTCCCCACCCCCGATGGCCGCAGCCAATACGCGGGCACGGTGATTGAGGTGCGCGAAGACGGCGCGATTTTGTTTGACTTCAACCACCCCCTGGCGGGCCAGCCGGTGAGTTTTGAAGTGCAGATCATTGGGGTGTTGTGATGCCGAACCAACCCATGGACATTGTGATGGCCGAACCCCGTGGCTTTTGTGCGGGGGTGGACCGCGCCATTGAAATCGTGGAGCGTGCCCTGACCAAATTCGGGCGGCCCATTTACGTGCGCCACGAAATCGTGCACAACACCTTTGTGGTCAACGACCTCAAGGCCAAAGGCGCGATCTTCATCGAAGCGCTCAGCGATGTGCCAGCGGGCGCCACGCTGGTGTTTTCGGCCCACGGGGTGAGCCGCGCGGTGCAAGACGAAGCCGCTCGCTTGGGCTTTCGCGTGTTTGATGCCACCTGCCCCTTGGTCACCAAGGTGCACGTGGAGGTGGCCAAGTTGCACGCCGAGGGCTACGAGTTCATCATGATCGGCCACAAAGGCCACCCCGAGGTGGAGGGCACCATGGGCCAGCTCGACAGCGGCATTCATTTGGTCGAAGACGTGGCCGATGTGCAGCGCATCGCCCCCAGCCAAACCGAGCGTTTGGCGGTGGTCACCCAAACCACCCTGTCGGTGGACGACACGGCCGACATTTTGCGCGCCATCAAACAGCGCTTCCCCGCCATTCGCGAACCCAAACAACAAGACATTTGTTACGCCACACAAAACCGCCAAGACGCCATCAAGCTCTTGAGCCCTCAGGTGGATCTGGTGATTGTCGTGGGCAGTCCCACCAGCTCCAACAGCAACCGCTTGCGCGAAGTGGCCATCAAACTGGGCACCGAAAGCCACATGGTGGACAACGCCAATGATCTGCGCCCGGCGTGGTTCGAGGGCAAAACCCGTGTGGGTGTGAGCGCGGGCGCGTCGGCCCCCGAGGTGTTGGTGCGCGAGGTGGTTGAACGCATCAAAGCCATGGGCGCGATTTCGGTGCGCACCATGGACGGTTTGGTGGAGACCGTGAAATTCCCCTTGCCCAAAGGTTTGCGCGAAGGCGGCCAGGACCCCAGCCCCTTGGGCCATTTGCGCTGAAGCGCCCACCTACAATCTCGGCCATGCTCGACATTCTTTTACTCCGCAAAGACTTGGACGCGGTGCTCGCCCGTCTGAACACCCGCCAACACCCCCAGCCTTTTTTGGACGAAGCCGCCTTTCGGGCGCTGGAGGGCGAACGCAAAACCCTGCAAACCCGCACCGAAGCGCTGCAAAGCCAGCGCAACACGCTGTCCAAACAGATTGGCATGCTCAAAGGCCAAGGTCAGCACGCCCAGGCCGATGAAGCGATGGCGCAGGTCAATGCCATCAAAACCGAATTGGACGCTTCGGCGGCCCGTCTGGATGCCCTGCAGGCCGAGTTGCAAAACCTGCTCCTGGCCGTGCCCAACTTGCCGCACGAGAGTGTGCCGGTGGGCAGCGACGAACACGGCAACGTGGTGTTGCGCACGTGGGGTACGCCCCGCAGCTTTGATTTCCCGGTGCAAGACCACGTGGCCATTGGCGAGCCTTTGGGTTTGGACTTCGACACCGGCATCAAGCTGTCGGGCTCACGCTTCACCTTCATGCGTGGCCCCATGGCGCAGCTGCACCGCGCCTTGGCGCAGTTCATGCTCGACGTGCAAACCCGTGAGCACGGTTACACCGAGTGCTACACCCCCTACATCGTCAACGCCGAGACGCTGCGCGGCACCGGGCAACTCCCGAAGTTTGAGGCCGACCTGTTCGCCGCCAACAAAGGCGGGCAAGACGGTGCACAAGAGCGCCAAGCCCTCTACCTCATCCCCACCAGCGAGGTCACCTTGACCAACGTGGTGCGCGACGAAATCGTGGCCGAGGCCGACCTGCCCATCAAACTCACGGCCCACACGCCCTGTTTCCGATCTGAGGCCGGTAGCGCTGGGCGCGACACACGCGGCATGATCCGCCAGCACCAGTTCGACAAGGTGGAGATGGTGCAAATCGTGCACCCAGAAAAAAGTTATGAGGCGCTGGAGGCCATGACGGGCCACGCCGAAGCCATCCTGCAAAAGCTCGAACTGCCTTACCGCGTCATGAGCCTGTGCACCGGCGACATGGGTTTTGGCGCGAGCAAAACGCACGACATTGAGGTTTGGGTGCCCGCACAAGGCACCTACCGAGAGATCAGCTCGGTCTCCAACTGCGAGGCCTTCCAAGCCCGCCGTTTGCAGGCCCGCTTCAAAAATGCCCAAGGCAAAAACGAGCTGGTGCACACCTTAAACGGGTCGGGGTTGGCCGTGGGTCGGGCCTTGGTGGCGGTGCTGGAAAACCACCAAAACGCCGACGGTTCGGTGACCGTGCCCGCCGTGCTGCGCCCTTACATGGGCGGGCTTGCGGTGTTGCGCTAGCGAATCGAGGCCACCGCCTCAAACGGCAGGCGAGGCCCGCGCGGGTGAATGCCAGCGGGGGCGGCCACGCCCAGGTTCATCAAAAAATTCACCTTCCATCGGCCATCGAGGAAGAACGCGGCGTTGACTTGTTGGGCATCAAAGCCCGACATGACCCCAACGTCCAAACCCAAAGCGCGCGCCGCCAAGATCAGGTAGGCCCCTTGCAAACTGCTGTTGCGAAAGGCGGTGGTCTCGGTCAGCACGGGGTCGTTGTCGAACAGGGGCTTGGCGTTGTAGGCGGGAAATTGGCTGGGCAGGTGTTCTTGAAATTGGCTGTCGTGTGCCACGATGACGGTCACGCTGGCGCTCTTGACTTGCGGCACGTTGCCGGGCATCAGGGCCGGCAACAGCAGGGCTTTGGCTTCGGGCGACCGGACAAACACCCACCGCGCCGGTTGTGCGTTGAAGGCCGTGGGTGCCCACTTCGTGAGGTCGTAGAGCGTGTGCAGCAGGCTGTCTTCCATCGGGGCATCGAGGAAGGCATGGGCGGTGTGTGCTTGCCGAAAGAGTTGGTCCAAGGCGGCATCGGGCAGGGGCGGGCGTGGTGTGGTCACGGGGGCTTTCGGGTTTATTGGCTGAGCCTTGAAGAGTAACGGCAATGTTGGGGGTTGAACCAAGTGAAGGAATATTCGGCCAAGGCGTTGCTGGCCGTCCACGACAGCCGTTCAATGAAGCCGGCGCACTGCCCAGCCACCAAACCGCTGGGCGGCACCGCCCAATCGGGCGCCGGTGCGGCGCTCAAGCGGTCCTCGACGCGGGCAATCCACACGCCGAAGCGCTCTTGGTAAAACAGGTACATGGAGTCGCCCAATTCCTCGGCGCTGAGTTCGGCGCAGTGCCGCGCATCGAACCAAATTTCTTCCAAGGCCACCGGCGTTTGGCTCAAAAAGCGCAGGCGGCGCACCCGCCACAGGTCGGCGCTGCCTTCGCCAAACGCGGGGATGTGGCTGGGCCGTGTGTGTCGGCTCACGTCCAAGATGTGGGCGGTGGGCAAACCCGGCCCGGTGTTGAGCTCCAGCCGAAAGAGTTCGTAAATGCGCTGCGTGCCCGCCACCTGTTTGACGTAAGTGCCCGAGCCCTGTTTGCGCTCCAGCACCCCTTGGTCGGACAGCAAAGCCAGCGCTTTGCGCACCGTGCCGATGGCCACCTGCAGCGTCTGCGCCAATTCGGCTTCGGTGGGCAGGCGTTCGCCTTTGTGCCAATGGCCCGCTTTGATTTGGCGGGCCAGCAATTCTGAAATTTGCAAATACACGGGCAGGGGTTTGGCGGGGGTCGGTGCAGGCATGGCAAACAGTATGGCAAAAGACCCGCCGATTCGGGCAAACCCTGATGTCGAGGGGCGTCAATTCATATACGATTCATTCATTCAAAGAAAGGGCTGACCATGAGCATTGTTCCCGTCAAAGGTGCCGACATTTCGGGTGCCGAAGTCGCTTGGTTTGCCCCGCTGTGCTCGGACGATTTTCGCCATTTGGGCGTGCCCGAGGGCGACCTGCGCAGCAGTTGGGCCAACACCAGCCGCATCGCCCAGCGGGCCGATGAACTGGGGTTCCGGAACATCCTGTGCCCGTCTTCGTACCAGGTGGGGCAAGACACCTTGACCTTTGTGGCCGCCATGGCCCCGAAGATTCAGCGCATGAACATGCTGGGCGCGATTCGCTGCGGCGAAATGCACCCGGCCATGCTGGCGCGCACCGTGGCCACGCTCGACCACCTGTTGCAAGGTCGGCTCACGCTCAACGTGATCTCGTCGGACTTTCCGGGCCAACAAGAAGACAGCGCTTACCGCTACCGCCGCAGTTGGGAGGTGGTGGAAATTCTGAAGCAGGCTTGGACGCAAGACGAGATCAACTACGAAGGCCAGATCTACAACCTCAAGGGCTTGCCCACCGACCCGGTGCGCCCCTACCAAACCGGTGGCCCACTGCTGTACTTTGGTGGCTACAGCCCCGACGCGCTGGCCCTGTGTGGTGCGCATTGCGACACCTACTTGATGTGGCCCGAACCCAAAGAGGTGCTGGCGCAGCGCATGCGCGATGTGCACGCGCAAGCCGAAAAATATGGCCGGCTGCTGGACTACGGCCTGCGCGTGCACATGATCGTGCGCGACACCGAAGCCGAAGCCCGTGAATACGCCCGTGAACTGGTGTCCCAGCTCGACGACGACAAGGGCCGTGAAATTCGCCAGCGTGCGCTCGACGCCAAGAGCTTGGGTGTGTCGCTGCAAAGCGCCAACCGCGAGTTGGCCGACGACGAAGGCTACATCGAGCCGCACCTGTGGACCGGTGTGGGCCGCGCACGCAGCGGTTGCGGCGCGGCGCTGGTGGGCAGCGTGGACCAGGTGCTGAGCACCGTCCACGACTACCAAAAAATGGGCATTCGCGCTTTCATCTTCTCGGGCTACCCGCACCTGCAAGAATGCGAGATCTTTGGCACCAAGGTGCTGCCGCACCTCAAAACCGTTTCACTGGCGCACGAATACGGGCGTGTGCCCGCCTCGGTGCCCGCCACCCCCTTGGGTGTGGGCGTTCGCCGCTGACCTTGACCCCCCAACCGAAACCCCAACGCATGAACCGCATCACCCTGCCCAATGGGCGCACCTTGAGTCAGATGGCCTACGGCGTTTGGCGTCTGTCCGAAGCCGCCGATACCAGCGTCAACGCCAACCTAGCGCGCATCGACGCTTGCCTGGCCCAAGGCATCACCACCTTCGACCACGCCGACATCTATGGCGACTACCGCTGCGAAGCGCTCTTTGGCGAGGCCATCAAGGCCCGCCCAGCCCTACGCCAGCAAATTGAAATCGTCACCAAAACCGACATCATGTTGTTGTCGTCGCAGTGGCCCAGCACGCGGGTCAAGCACTACGACACCTCGCCCACGCACGTCACGGCCAGCGTGGAGCGCTCGCTGCAGCGCATCGGCGTGGACGTGATCGATCTGTTGCTGATTCACCGCCCCGACCCGCTGTGCGACGCCACCGCGCTGGGCGCTTGCCTGGACGGCCTGATCACCAGCGGCAAAGTGCGCGGCGTGGGCGTGTCCAACTTCATGCCGTGGGACACGGACCTGCTGCAGTCGCGCATGAAGCACAAGCTGCAAACCAACCAGATGGAGCTGAGCCTTTTGCACACCGAGCCCTTCATCAACGGGCCAATCGCCCACGCCCAGCAACACCAGATGCCGGTGATGGCGTGGTCGCCTTTGGGTGGCGGGCGCTTGCACAGCCAAGCCACACAGGCGGGCACCGCCGCCGCACGCTTGGCACCCAAGCTGAGCGCATTGGCCCAAGCCAGCGGCACCGACACCACCGCTGTGGCTGTGTCTTGGCTCATGCATCACCCGGTGGGTGTGTTGCCGGTGATGGGCAGCAACCAATTGGACCGCATCGGCGCCTTTGCGCAAGCGCTCAAGGTGCCGATGGACCGCCAAACCTGGTACGAACTCTTTGAGCTGGCCAACGGCCACGAAGTGCCTTGATCGCCACCCCCACGTTCACCGAAAGCCCGCCCATGCGCCACATGCCCGAGACCATGCCCGCCACCGCCCCAGTGCCCCGCGAACAAGACCCTGCGGAGTACCGCAAAGCGCTGTCGTGTTTCGCCACCGGCGTGACCGTGGTAACTACCCGTTGGCAAGACAGCGATTGGGGCATGACCTGCAACTCTTTTGCCTCGGTGTCATTGGAGCCGCGCTTGGTGCTGTGGAGCATTCGCAAGGCGGCCAGCAGCGCCGAGGCGTTTTTGCACGCCGGTGGCTTCACCGTCAGTGTGTTGACGCATCCGCAGCAAAGCTTGGCGCGGCAGTTCGCCACCGGTGACATGGCCGCGCGTTTTGCGGGTGTGCCCACGCAGCGCCAAACCAGTGAGCGCTTGCGTTTGACGGAGGCTTTTGCGTGGTTCGACTGCACGCTGCACCAATGCGTGGACGCGGGCGACCACCACATCGTCATTGGGCAGGTGCAAGACTTTGGGTGGCGCGACGCCGCCGCGTTGACGTTTTGCCGCAGCCAGTTGGGTCAATTTCAGGCCACCCCAACATGATGCCCTTGTGGCTGTTGTACTTGGGGGTGGGTGCCGCAGGGGGCTTTACCGCGGGCTTGTTTGGGGTGGGCGGCGGTTTGGTGATTGTGCCGACCCTGTATTGGTTGTGGCGCGCCGACCCGGTGTTGGGGCCGCAGGTCATGCATTACGCGGTGGCCACGTCGCTGGCGTGTATTGTGGTCACGTCGGTCAGCAGCACTTGGACCCATTGGCGTGCCAAGCGCATGCATTTTGAGCCCCTGTGGTGGTTGAGCGGCGCGGTGGGTGTGGGGGCTGTGACGGCGGTGTGGCTGGCCAATTGGTTGCCCTCGAATGTGCTCAAGCTGGGCTTTGGTGTGTTTGCTTTGGCGACCTGCATCACGCTGTTGCGCAAACAAGCCAACGACGTCAGCCAAGCCGCGCCCGCCAAGCCCGAGCTGATGGGAGCGGGGGTGTTGATTGGGCATGTGTCAACCCTGCTGGGGGTCAGCGGCGGGGCCATGACCGTACCGTACCTGGTGCTGCGCGGCATTGACATGCGCCAAGCGGTGGTCGTGAGTTCGGCGGTGGCCATTCCCATTGCCTTCATTGGCGCGGTGGGCTTGGGCCTAACGGGTGCAAGCACCGCCCACACCTGGGGTTACGTTCACCTGAGCGCGTTTGTTGGCATCAGCGTCATCAGCACCGTGTTTGCCAATGCGGGTGCCCGCCTTTCGCAGCGAATGGACAAACGAAAATTGCAACAGGCATTTGCGGGCTTCTTGGCCTTGGTCGCGGCGCACATGCTTGTATTTTGAGTGATCTAAAAAACCAATGAGGTGATCACAGCTTCATCCTTTCAAGCCACCTTGTGTCAGGCCACCGACCACACGTTCTTGGAAGACCGCAATTAACACGGCAATTGGCACGATGGCCACAATCAGCGCTGCCGAAATGATGGGCCAAGGGAATGTGAATTCGCCTTGATACAGGGTGATGCCGACGGGTAACGTTCGCACGTCGGCACTGGAGTTGAGTGACAGCGCCAGCAAAAATTCATCCCAAGCATTAACGAAGGCCAAGATGCCTGCTGTGAAGACCCCCGGCGCGGCCAAGGGAACCACCACATGCCACAAAGCACCCATGCGTGTGCAGCCGTCGATCATGGCGGCGTTTTCCAAGTCCCTCGGTATGCCTTGGAAGAAGCTCACCAACACCAGGGTACACACCGGTAAGTTGAGCACCACATAAGGCAAGATCAGCGCAGAGTAGGTGTTGAGCCAACCCAAGGCCCGCATGGTTTCGAAAATCGGCACCAACAAGGTGACCAAGGGAAACATGCTTGAGCCCACGATGCAGGTCAGGATCAACTCGCGTCGCTTGAGGTTCAGCCGTGCGATGGCGTAGGCTGCAAAAGCCGCCACGATCAGTGACAACACCGTCGCGCCCGTGGCCACGATGAAGCTGTTTTTCAAATAGTGCAACAGCGGCTGATCACCGAACGCGCGCACGTAGTTGTCCATGGTGGCCAACTCGGGCCACCAAGTGATTGGCTTTTGAACCAACTCGGTCTCGGTTTTGAGCGAAGTGAACAAAATCCACACGGCGGGGAAAAACCCATTCACCACCACGATCAATCCAGCGGCCCAGCGCAGCATCGGTGCCGACCAAAACCCCATATTCAATTGACTCATGATGCGTTCTTCCCAACGTGTTTCAAATAAAAGCCCGTCACCACCAGCGAGATCAGGAACATGAACACCGCTAGGGTGGATCCGTAACCGATGTCCGAGTAATCGATGGTGTACTTGTGGATGAGCATGGCCAAGGTTTCGGTGGCCTCACCCGGTCCACCGCGCGTCATCGTGTAGGGGATGTCAAAGGTTTGCAGTGCCGTGATGGTGCGAAAGATCAGCGCCACGATGATGCTGGGCATCAGCATGGGGATGGTGATTTGCCAAAATTGCTGCCAGCGGTTGGCCCCATCAACCTCGGCCGCCTCATAGAGCGAGCGTGGAATCATCTGTAAGCCCGCCAACAAGATCAAGGCCATGAAAGACGAGGTCTTCCAGATGATGGTCAAGCAAATCGCGGCAAACGCCCAGTTGGGTTTGAGCAGCCAGCTGGTGGCTTCATCGATCACGCCCAAGCGCAACAAGACGTCGTTGACCACGCCGTAATCGGTGTTGAAAAACCAAGCGAAGATCAAACCGGCAAACGACAAGGGTAAGGCCCAAGGCAGCAAGAGGGACAGGCGCACGGGCCACTTGCGCTTGAACGGCAGGTTGGCCAGCATGGCCAAGCCCAAACCCACCACCAAAGCGCCGGGCACGGTGATGAGGGTGATGAGCAAGGTGTTTTTGGTGGCGTTCCAAAACAGGGGGTCTTGCCACACATCCACGTAGTGGACAAAGCCGATGAACTGGCCTGTTTTTTCGATGTCAAACAAGCTGTTGTAAATGAGCTTGCCGATGGGGTACACCACGATCAGCAAGAGGAGCAAAAACGCAGGCGCCAAGAGCAGGATCGCCAGTGTTTTTTCGCTGGGGTCTTTGAATTTGGTCAACATGGGGCGAAAGGTTTTTGCGGCGGTGCCGTTCTCAACAAAAAAGCCCTGGGCGGGGTGGTGCCCAGGGCTCTAGGCTTGGCTGTTTGGGCCAAGTCGTGGATCAGCGCATCAAGCGGCCCACGCGTGCGGCGATTTCATCGACACCCGCTTCAGGCGTTTTGGTGCGGGCCAATACCGCACTGGTGGTGGTGCGGATGATGTCCGAGACCTGGCCATAGTCCTCAACCATGGGGCGACCTTGCGCACCCAAAACCACGGGCAAAGCGTCCTTGAACCATGGCACGGCCTTGTTCACCGCAGCGTCTTTGTACACGCTTTGGAACACCGGCAGGATGGAGCCTTCACGGGCGATGAATGCGCTGGCCTCTTTGGAGGACAAGAACTTGATCAGGTTGCCCGCCGCGTCCTTGTTTTTGCCGAAAGCGTTCATGGACCATTGCCAGCCACCCATGCAGGTGGCGGACTTGCCGCCGGCCATGGCAGGCAGGGGCATCACGCCCACATTGCCTTTGACCTTGGAGTCGGCATCGGCTTGGAAGCGGTCAAACGCAAAGCCCCAGTTGATGGCGAACACCACGTTGCCGGCCTTGAACTCGTTGACGGTCACGGGCGTGGTGACTTCAGCGATGTTTTTCTTGGCGACACCGTCGTCCATCATCTTGAGCCACATCTTCAGGCCATTGACGGCTGCGGCTTTGTCCAGCGTGAGCTTGCCGGCTGCATCGTTGAACTGTTTGCCCTGACCCCAGTAGGGCAAGAGGAACGTGCACACCGCGCCTTCAATGGGCGCCCCTTGAAAGGACAAGCCTTGCAAGTTGGTGTTGTTTTCTGCCGCCATGATTTTTTTGGCACCGGCTGCCAACTCATCCCAAGTCTTGGGTTCGGCCACGCCGTGTTTGGCCAGCAGGTCCTTGCGGTAGTACATGAACATCGAGTCGCCTTGGCTGGGCAAGGCCATCACTTTGCCGTCGACCACGTTGGCCTGCTGGTACACCGGCAGGTAGTCGTTGCGCAAGAACGATGGGCCGCCCACGTATTTGTCCAAGGGCTCAATCCAGCCCTTGCTGGCATATTGCGCGGGATTGACGATGTCAATCAAAAACAGGTCAATGGCCGAGTCTTTGGCATTGAGCACCGTACTCAGGTACTGGCGCTGGAGCTCGGAGGTGGCACCACCGGTTTCAATCTCCACCTTCACGCTGGGGTTGGCTTTGCTGTATTGCTCAAACAGTTTGGCTTGTAAATCGGGGCGCTGGTTGGGGCCCACAAACACACGCAAGGTCGTTTGCTGAGCCCAGCTCGAACCCATCACCATCATGCCGGCCAAGGCCAGCGACGCCAACTTCAAAGTCTGCCGTTTTTTCATCTTTGTCTCCATTAAGGGCTAAACACACATACACAACCGAAAAAAATGAGCACCTCAGAGTGCTTGACCACTGACCCGATCAAACAGGTGCATGGCCGTGGGGTCAAGGTACACCGCTTGTTTCGTGCCAGGCGGCACTTTGAAGCTGGCGGCGCAGCGCGCAATCAACTCCACCTCACCAACCTGAAAGGTGACCAATGTTTCTGCGCCCAAGGGCTCGGTGATGACCACCGCCGCCGGCACCGCGACTTCACCCGCAACCCCTCGGCTGGATAAGGTGACGTTTTCAGGGCGAATACCAAACACATGTCCCTTTGCATTGGCTGCACGCTGAGCCAAATCAGGCGGTAAGCGAACACCGACGCCCCCGCCCAAGTCCGCCACGCCATCAGCGAGGGTGCAGCTCACCAGGTTCATGGGCGGGCTGCCTGTGAACCCGGCCACAAAATGGGCCGCAGGGCGGTTGTAAATCTCGTCAGGGGTGGCGTACTGCATTTTGTGTCCGCCACTGAGCACCGCGATGCGGTCGGCCAATGTCATGGCCTCCACTTGGTCGTGCGTCACGTAAATGATGGTGGCGCCCAAACGCTGGTGCAATTTTTTGATCTCGGAGCGCATTTCGTTGCGCAACTGAGCATCGAGGTTGGACAAGGGCTCGTCAAACAAAAACACCTTGGGCTGACGAACAATCGCGCGGCCAATGGCCACGCGCTGGCGCTGGCCACCCGACAAAGCCGCGGGCTTTCGGTCCAGCATGTGATCGATGCGCAGCAGCTTGGCCGCATCCATCACCCGGCGCTGAATCTCAGCCTCGGGGGTTTTCCTCAGACGCAAGCCAAACGCCATGTTGTCGAACAGGCTTTTGTGGGGGTACAAGGCGTAATCTTGGAACACCATCGCGATGTCGCGGTTGCGTGGCGGTTCGTCATTGACACGCACACCATCGATCACCACATCGCCGCCGCTGATGCCCTCTAGCCCAGCAATCATGCGCAGCAGTGTGGACTTGCCACATCCAGACGGCCCAACAAAAACAACAAATTCGCCGTGGTTGACTTCCAAGTCGATTCCATGGATGACGGTGTTTTTTCCATCGTAGGATTTTTGGATGTTGCTGAGTTGTACTGAGGCCATGGGGAGTATTCAGGTGCCTTGATTTGAATTAAGAAAAGACGGTTTGGTAATGCATGAATACTAGATGAATTGACCTTTTCTGCACTTGGGGTTAATGCTTAGATGAATCAAAATTGAGCGCGTAGTCGCCATGGAGCAGGTCGATGGCTTGGCCAGTGCGAGCCGATTCTTGGGCCGCCAAGCCCATGATCACCGCAGCCAAACCATCGCTCAAGCCGACCTCAACCCGACCCTGCCCGCGCACCACGGCGTTGAAGCGTTGGTGTTGGTACAGCGTCGATCCGTTGTGGTCACCCGCCGCCAAGGCCACGGGGTCCACCGGCACGTCCAATTCCCAAGGGCCTTTGGGATCGCGTGGGCTGATGACCACTTTGGGCACCGGCGGTTCGCCCAAATGCGCTGGCCAAAAGCGACCGGGGCCGGGTACAAAGCACTCGGCCTTGCCTTTGGGGCCGACAACGGCAATTTCTTCTTGGTAACGCGCGCCTTCGGCAAACATGCACAACTCCAGCATGGCCCTTTGCCCGCTGGCGAAGTCAACGATCACATAGGCGTTGTCCACAATGTCCGGTGTGCCGTCGGGGTAGCGTTCATCCAAGTGGTTGTGGTTGGCCGCCGCCGAAGCAAACACCCGCACCGGCTCGCTGCGCGTGAGGTGGCGCATGAGGTCAAAGAAGTGGCAGCACTTTTCCACCAAGGTGCCGCCGGTGTAGCGGTTGAATCGGTTCCAGTCGCCCACCTTGACCAAAAACGGAAAGCGGTGTTCCCGAATGGACAACATCTGTACCGGGCCGGTGTGCTCAGCGCTGTGCACCTCTGCGCTCAAGCGGGCCACTGGCGGCATGTAGCGGTATTCCATGGCGACCCAAATGGGCGCTGGGTAGGTCCGGCCCAGGGCGGCGAGTGCGCGCACCTCATTGAGGTTGGTGCAAGCGGGTTTTTCCAGCAGCACGGGCAGTGGGCGCAGGGCCGCGATTTCGTTCAGTTGTTCGGCGTGCCGGAAGTTGGGGCTGGCGACCAAGAGGCAGTCGATATCGGGAGATGTCACCACCTCGGCCAAGCTGCCCACCCGCCGGGCACCGGGTGCCAAGGCCAAGCTGCCCGCCGCCATGCCGTCGTCGGGCTCAAAAATGCAACTCACGCTGGCACCGGGCAGCAGCGCGATGTTGCGCAGGTGTTCTTGCCCCATCATGCCGCAGCCGATGATGCCGTAACGAACGGCGGTGGTTGGGTTCACAAAGCGTCTCCGTGGTGGTTGAGGGTGTATTGCTCGCTGAGCAACATAAAAGCGTCGAGTTGGGGGTCGATGCCGGTTTCTTCTTGAAGAATGTCGGCCACCCGTGGGGCCATGCGCTGGGCCAGCTGGGCATCCAGAAACAGCACACGCCAGCGGCGGGCCAGCATGTCTTCGACCGTGATGGCCCACTCGTGCCGTGCGCTGTGCCGAACAATCGATTCGGTCAAACCCAGACCCAGCGGGCGGTCATGCCCCGGCAATTGGGCCACCGAATCGGCATCGCTGCCCAGCAGGTGAAGCCCGGGCGGTTGTTGGATGCCTGTGCTCGGGGCGCTGGCCCGGTAGCCATGCAAGCGGTGTTGGTCGGTGTGCGCGGGGCTTGGGGCGGTGGGCAAATCGCCGGCCTTGACCAAGGTTTGCATGACCGCTTCGGCCATGGCGCGGTAGGTGGTCCATTTGCCGCCGGTGACGCTGATAAAACCGGGTGCATCCCGCTCAATGAGGTGTTCGCGAGACACATCGGCGCTGGCGTGCTGGGGGTGCAGGTTCACCAGGGGCCGCAAACCCACCCAAATGCTGCGCACGTCTTTGGGTCGCAATGCAACTCCTAGGCTGATGCGCGTTTGCTCAAACAGGTAGCGCAACTCCGCCGGTGTGGCCAAGGGGTCGCTGGGTGCGTCGGTGCGCGGGGTGTCGGTGGTGCCAATCAGGGTGGAGCCCAGCCAAGGCAGGGCAAACAGCACACGCCCATCGCTTGTTTTGGGCACCAGCACCGCTTGATCGAGGGGGAAGGTTTGGCGGTCCACCACCAAGTGCACCCCTTGGCTGGGCCGAACCGTGGGCGTCTTGGCGTGGGCCGAGGGGTGGCGCAGCGCGTCGATCCACACCCCAGTGGCGTTGACCACGCAGCGGGTGAGCACGGTGGCGGTTTCTCCGCTCAAGCCGTCGCACAGGGTCACGCGCCAACCTTCGGGCTGCGGCTCAATGTGCGTGACCCGTGTGTGGTTGCGCAGATGGGCCCCGGCGCTGTCGGCGCTTCGGGCCAGCGCCAAGGCCAGGCGGGCGTCTTCGAATTGGCCATCCCAGTACCGCACCCCAGCGAAGGGCTTGGGCAGTTGGGGCATCAGTTGGTGCAGCGTGTGGGCGCTCAAGAGTTCGGTGGGACCCAGCCCTAAGCGCCCCGCCATGGCCCCGTACAGCTTGAGCCCCAGACTGGTGATCGCCCAAGACCAGCCGTGTTTCTCGGCCACCACGAAGGGCAGGGGTTGGGCCAAGTGTGGCGCCAAGCGCAAGACGGTGCCGCGTTCACGCAAGGCTTCACGCACCAAGCCGATGTGGCCCTGCGCAAGGTAACGCACCCCACCGTGCAAGAGTTTGGTGGATCGGGATGAGGTGCCGCAAGCAAAGTCGCGGGCCTCCACCAGCACCACCCCGCGGCCTTCGAGGGCGGCTTGTAGCGCGACGCCCAAACCCGTGGCACCACCGCCGATGACCAGCACATCGGTGATCTGGAGCGGCAGGCTTTGAACCCACCGATGAAGGCTTTTTCGCGTCATTGAAGTCAAAAAACAGTTTTTTATTTTGTTCGTTTATTTTCGTTTGTGTGTTTATACAAGGAAAACAACCGCATCGCGTATGCTCGCAATCCCCAATGAAAGAGTGCGGCAGACCCTGTACAACCACACCATGTCCATGGCACTGAACCCCCGACAACTCGCGATGTTGCAGGCCGTGCGCGAGCACGGCAGTTTAAAAACCGAGGCGCTGGCCGAGCAATTCCACACCACCTTACAAACCGTTCGCCGCGACATTTCGCGCTTGAGCGAGGCTGGGGCGATCGAGCGTTTTCATGGTGGCGTTCGGGTCATTGACAGCAGCAGCCGCAACACCGCCTATGCCGAACGCCAGCGCAGCCACGCCGAGGCCAAACAGCGCGTGGCCCGCACGGTGGCTGCGGCCATCCCTCCCGGCAGCAGCCTGTTCATGAACATCGGCACCACGGTGGAGGCGGTGGCGCACGAACTGTTGCACCACCAAGACCTGCGGGTGGTGACCAACAACCTGCACGTGGCCCGAATCCTGAGTGCCAACCCGCACTGCGAGGTGGTGGTGGCGGGGGGCACGGTGCGCCACGAAGACTTGGGTGTGGTGGGCGAGGCGGCTTTGTTGTTCATCCGCCAGTTCAAGGTGGACATTGGGCTGATTGGCATCAGCGGCATCGACGGTGATGGGGCGCTGCGCGATTTTGATATGCGCGAGGTGATGGTGGCGCGGGCCATCGTTGAGCAATCCCGTCAAGTCTGGCTGGTGGCCGATGGCAGCAAATGGGGCCGACCGGCCATGATCGAAATGGCCCCCATCAAGGTGTTGCACACCGTGTTCACCGACACCCCACCCGACGACAGTTTTGAGCGCTTGCTGCGCGACGCCGACGTGCGTTGTGTGGTGGCCACCCATTAAAAGGCCGTTGTGATGAGCCGTTTGAATGCCCCCGCCTATTTGCTGGCCTTGGACCAAGGCACCACCAGTTCCCGCGCCCTGGTTTTTCGCGATGACGCCAGCCTACACAGCAGCGCACAACAAGAATTCGCCCAGCATTTTCCGCAGCCGGGCTGGGTCGAGCACGATGCCAACGCCATCTGGGAGAGTCAGCTCGCCACAGCCCGCGAGGCGCTGCACAACGGGGGCTTGACCCCCGCCGACATTCGCGCACTGGGCATCACCAACCAGCGCGAAACCACCGTGCTGTGGCACCGACGCACCGGTCGGCCCTTGCACAACGCCATTGTTTGGCAAGACCGCCGCACCGAGCCGCTGTGCCAGCAACTCAAAGCCCAAGGCGCAGAGGCTTGGGTGCAGGCCAAAACGGGTTTGCGGCTCGATCCGTATTTTTCGGGCACCAAACTGCGCTGGTTGCTCGACCACGTGCCCGGTGCCCGCGCACAAGCGCAGGCGGGTGAGTTGGCCTTTGGCACCATCGACAGTTGGCTGTTGTGGCGACTCACCGGCGGGCAACGGCACGCCACCGACATCAGCAACGCCAGCCGCACCTTGTTGCTCAACATTCACACCGGCCAGTGGGACGACGATCTGCTGGCCTTGTTGGACATCCCACGCAGCGTGTTGCCCGAGGTGTTGCCTTCGGTGGCCGATTTCGGACGGGTCACGCCGGGCTTGCTGGGCCCCGGCGATGCGGCGGTGGTCATCGGCGGTGTGGCGGGCGACCAGCAATCGGCCTTGTTGGGGCAGGCCTGTTTGGAAGCCGGTGATGTGAAGAACACCTACGGCACCGGTTGTTTCATGCTCATGCACACGGGGCACGATGCGCCCACCAGCGTCAACGGCCTGATCACCACCTGCGCCGCCCAGCCCGTTGCGCAGGCCGCACCGGTGTACGCCTTGGAGGGCAGTGTGTTCATTGGCGGTGCGGTGGTGCAGTGGCTGCGCGATGGTTTAAAGGCCATCACCCACAGCCACGAAGTGGAGGCTCTGGCCGCGAGTGTGCCCACCAGCGATGGCGTGGTGCTGGTGCCCGCATTCGCGGGTTTGGGTGCGCCCTACTGGCTGCCCCATGTGCGCGGCAGCATTCAAGGTTTGACGCGCGGCAGCACCGTGGCGCACATTGCCCGCGCCGCCTTGGAGAGCATTGCCTTGCAAAGCACGGTGCTGCTTCAAGCCATGCAGCGCGATGCCCAACAACTCCATGGCCTGAGCGTCAGTGCCTTGCGGGTCGACGGCGGGGCATGCGCCAACAACTTGCTCATGCAAATGCAAGCCGACCTCATGGGCTTGGCGGTGCTGCGACCCAAAACCACCGAAACCACGGCACTGGGCGCGGCCTTGTTGGCCGGTTTGCAGGTGGGGGTATTCAGCGACCCAAAACAGCTCAAGGACCGGCTGACGATTGAGCGGGTGTTTGAGCCCCAGTGCAGCCGCGATCAAGCGCAAGCGCAGCTCGAGGCCTGGCGTGTGGCCGTTGAGCGCAGCGGCTGAAGGTGGGGTGGGCGGTGCTTAGGCCCCAGCACCCACAAGCCCTTTGTGGTGGCTTGTTGGCTTGAGCAAATGGGCCATCAATTCGGCCACCGGGCGGATCTGTTCACCAAAGGGCAAGCGCCCCGCGCCGCGAAAAAACAGGCCGCGTTGTTCGTCTCCGGCCAAGGCGTAGCCCAAGTGTTGGTCGATGCAAAACTGGCCCATGTCGGCCTTGCCGTCTCGAAACCCACAAGCCGCCAAGCAGTCAAACCCCATGTGGCAGATCGATTTGACGTGTGCGACCGCTTTGAGTTTGTGTTCGTTGCGCAGGTACTTGTCCATCCAGGGCGTGCGAACGGCCCGTGCTGGCAAACCCGCCACACTGATGAATTCAACCAAATCCTCTGGCGTGGCTTGTGCCAATACCCGTTTAAATACCGCGTTGGCATCGCACTCTTGGGTGACGGCAAACGCCGTGCCCAGTTGTATGGCGCTGGCTCCCAAGGCGCTCATGCGTTGCAAATCGCTGTGGCTGGACATGCCGCCAGCGGCAATCAGTGGAATGCGCAAACCCGCGCCATCCAAAAATTCGCGCACCTTCGGCAGCACCACATCGAAGTCGAAGCGGGCATCGTGCACATCGGTCACTTGGGCTGCGCCCAAGTGACCACCGGCCAAGCCGGGGTGTTCAATGACGATGGCGTCGGGTAAGCGGCCCTTCTTTTCCCATTTGCGCACGATGAGTTGCACACCACGGGCGTCGGACAAGATGGGAATCAAGGCGGTCTTGGGGTGGTCTTTGGCCAGTTCGGGCAGGTCCAGTGGCAAGCCCGCGCCCACGACCACGGCATCAATGCCCGATTCCAAAGCGGTTTGAACGTAATGCGAATAGTCGGCGAGCGCCCGCATCACATTAACCGCCAAGGCCCCACGCCCGTCCGCGATGTGGCGGGCTGTGCGGATTTCTCGGCGCAGGGCTTCGCGGTTGGCGTGGTCGATGGCGGTTTTGGTTTGGTCGTTGATGGGCAGGTTTTCGGTTTGTGCCATGAGGTCGGGGTGCAAGCGCCGCAGGTCCACCGCCGAGAGCGTGCCCATGCCACCCAAACCGGCCACGGTGCCGGCCAAACGCGAGGCCGACACCCCCACGCCCATGCCACCCTGCACAATCGGCAACAATTCGATGTCCCGCAAATGCCAGGGGGGAATGTGGGTGTGAGACAACAGCGAATACAGGTCCGCCGCTTGGGCGGCGCTGGGCGGGTTCAAAGGGTTCATGGTCATCCTCGGGGTGAGCTGCCCCGCAGTCTAGGCAAACCCCGGCGCAAAAAATTTGCGTTGGATCAAATACGCTCCAATGAGCGCCAATGCAGCGCTCTTAAAAACCAACAGAGGATCAATATGTGGAACAGACGCGAATTTGGCTTGGGTGTGTTGGGGTTGGGTGCGCCGGTGTTCAAGGCCATGGCGGAGACCACCCCCGATGAGGGCTTTGATTACGTTCGCTTAGAACCGCCCGCACCGCGTGTTGGCCCATCGGGCCTGGAGGTCTTGGAATTCTTTCGTTATGGCTGTCCGTTTTGTGACCGATTCGAGCCCATGGTGCACCGCTGGCGTGAGGGTTTGCCTGCGGGTGTGCGCTTTTATTACGTGCCCGTGTCTTTCCAGAGCACCACCCACCAACAGCTCTACTTGACCTTGCGCCACTTGGGGCATGCCGAGCGGCTGCACATGGCGGTTTACGATGCCCTGCACCGACAGGGCCAGCATTTTGAGTTGTTGATGGAGATCAGCCAGTGGTTGCAGCCGCGCGGTGTGGACACGGTGGCGTTTGAAGCCGCTTGGCATTCCACTGAGGTGGCGCAGGCCATGCGCCAAGCCAACGACTTGGTTCGGGCCTATGGGGTCACCAGCGTGCCGCAGCTCGGCGTGGCTGGGCGCTACCGAACGTCACCCGCGATGGTCGGGGGCAGCAACGAGCGAGCGCTGGTGGTGGTCAACCACTTGCTTGCGCTGGCCCGTCGGACTGACGCGCAATGAGGTCCACCGGTTCAAGGTAGCTCAGCGTGGGCGTGCTGAGTTGGTCGAGTTGGGCCAACAACAATTGCCCCAAGTGGCGTCCGTTGTCGGACACTTTGTGTTCAATGGTGCTCAACGGTGGATCGCAGTAGCGAGAGGCGTCGCTGTTGCCGTAGCCCATGATGGAGATGTCTTTGCCCACCTGCAGGCCGTGTTGGCGGCACGACGCGATGGCCCCAATGGCCATGGCATCGTTGGCGCAAATGAGGGCGGTCGGGCGCTCGGGCAATCCCAAGAGTTGGCTGGTGAGTGTGTAGCCCGAACTCTCGGTCAGGTCACCTTCCACAATCCAAGCGGGCGTGGGCGTGAGACCAGCGTTGCGCAAGGCGCGTTCGTAGCCGTCGCGTCGCAATTTGGCGAAGGTGTATTTGCTCGGCCCGTTGAGCAGCCCGATGCGTTGATGACCCTGCCGCAGTTGGCGTTGGGTGGCCAGTTCAAACGCACGTTCGTTGTCGGTGTCCACCCAAGGGTGCTCAATGTTCAACTCGCTGCGACCGTAGGTGACAAAGGGCACGCCGCGGTCGTGCAGCAGTTGCACGCGGGGGTCTTTGAGCAGGGTTCGGACAATCACAAACCCGTCCACCGAGCGGCTGTGGATGAGGTGCTCGTAGCGGGTGACTTCATCGTGCACCGAGGGGCTGAAATGGGTGGTGACCAGCAGGGTGTAACCCCGTGCATCGAGCACCCCCGCAATGGCGCCCAACAAACTGGAATAGAAGGCGTTGATGAATTGCCCGCCCCGTTCGTCCATGGGCAAGATCACCCCCACCGCGTTGGATTTGCTGGACTTCATGCTCCTGGCCCCGGGGTGTGGGCGGTAGCCCAGCTCGGCCGCCCGCTGCACCACGCGCTCGCGCGTTTGGGCGGCCACGTCGCTGTAGCCGTTGAGCGCCCGTGAGACGGTGGAGATGGACAAGCCCAAGTCTTGGGCGAGCGTCTGAATGGACATGTCAGTGGGGTGGGTTTGCTCGGGTGGCCACATAGCCACCAGCGATTATCGTGGCAGTGCCCACCAAGGCCAGCCCTGTGGGCGTTTCGCCAAACGACAGGTAGCCCAACACCAAGCCCCAAACGCAGGCCGAAAACCCCAACGGTGCCAGCGCACCGGCTTGACCACGGCGGTACGCCCAGGTCGATAGCCAATGTGCGCCGCCGCCCAGAACCCCCATCACCCCCACCCAAACCAGGTCTTGCAGCAACAACGGCGTTATGCCCCACAAAACCAAGCCCAGCGTGGACCATGCGGTGATGCCCAAGGCATTGAACAAGGCGGTTTGGGTGGTGGGCTCACGTTGCGCCAAGTAGCGCAACAACACCATGAGCGTGGCCGAGCACAAGGCGCCCAACAACGCGCTGGCCATGCCGCGCCAGGCCGTGGCGTCTTGTGGCCCGGTGACCAAACACACGCCCAAAAACCCCACCGCCACCCCCGCCCAGCGTTGCCACGGCACGCGTTCGCCCAACACATGGGGCGACAGCAGCAACACAAAAAAGGGTGCGGTGGCCGTCAGCGCCGCGGCGGTGCCCAAGGGGATTTGGCCCACCGCGTAAAAAATGCAGGCCATGGAGAGCGTGCCCAAGACGCTTCGAAGCAGGTGCAGCAGCCAGCGCTTGGGCCACGGCAAGGTCCAGCGTGCAGCGGGCGGCGCGGGAGCGCGTTGGCCAATGGCCCACAGCGCAATGAGCAAAACCGGAATGGCTGCGGCGCTGCGCAACCAGATCACTTGGTGCAAGGGATAGTGCACCAGCAATTGGCGCACCACCCATTCGATGAGTGAAAACATGAACACCGCCAACAGCACGGCCACCACGGGCCAGCCGTTGGTGTGGCGCGTGAGCATCATGCGGGTTGATGAAACTGCAAAAACTCCAGCACCATGGCCGCCGTCCAAGTGAAGGTGCCACCGCCGAGCGCTTCGCCGGTGACGGGGTGGTAGTACTCGGAACAACCGGCATGCTCAATGCAGCGCAGGCTGGCCGCCACAATCGCCTGAGCCAAGTCGTGCTCTTCGCTGTCTCGCAGGCCTTTGATGAGCAGGTAGTTCACGATCAGCCACGATGGGCCGCGCCAGTAGCGCTTGCCGTCAAAACGCGGGTCGCTGGGCCAATGGCTGGCCACCCCAAAAGGCGCGAGTTGGAGTGAGTTGTGCAGGCGTTCACACAACGCGCGCCAATGTGCGTGGCCCGCGGGCAAGACCAACACTGGGAGCAAGCCGCCCACACTGGCGCTGTCCACCAGAGCCCCGGTGCGCCGGTTCAGGCACAGGTATTGACCATGGGCGTTGCTCCACAGGCTGTCCATGGCGCTGATGCCTCGCTGCGCCCGGGCCTGCGCCCGTTGGGCCAGCGCGGGGTCATCAAGGGCCTGCGCCAGCCGCGCCAGGGCTTGGTCGGAGTGGATCAGGATGGCGTTAAAGCCAGGGTCCACCACTTGGAATGGCGATGCGTCGTGCAGTCGGCTGTTGTCCCAGCCCAGTGCGCGAAAGCCTTGCACCAACGCCACGTAGCGGTCGTATTCGAATTGGGTGGGGCGGTGGCTGGGATCGACGTGTTGGGTGTCGCGCCGCTGGTAGGGGCCCACGTGATCGGCCGGCACATCGGCCAAGGCATCCACCCAATCGAGTGAGTTGTCGCGACCGGATTCCCATGGGTGCAGCAAGGCGACCAAGCCCGTGCCCTGTGGGTCGCGGCAGCGGAAGAACCACTGGTGCCAGCGGTCCGCCGCTTGCATGAGGGCAAGGCAGCGCCGGCGTATGTCGTCGGTCTGTGGGCTGCGTTGCCACAGTTGTTCAATGACCATGCCCATCACCGGCGGTTGTGTGATGCCGGAGGTGGGCACAGGCCGCTGGGTGCCCCAAACCTCGGGTCCAGGAAAGTAGCCGTCGTTGGGCTCATGAAAAACGATGTGCGGCACCATGCCATCGGGCCACTGGTGCTGCACCAAGGTCTCGATTTCCAGCCAAGCCCGGTCTTCGCTCAGTTGCTGTTGGCCCAGCGCCGTGAGGCACGAGTCCCAGTTCCACTGAAACGGGTACAGACCGTGGGTGGGGACGGTGTAGTGGCCTTTGTCGTTGAGTTGCAGGATGCGATGCGCTTCCTGAACCATGTCGTCGGTGTTCATGTGTTCAGTCTCCGTGGATCATTTGGCCAGCGCTGTCGTACCAGCGCACGCGGGGCAAGGCGGGCATGAGCTTGAGCCGTTGCCCCGCTCGGTGGTGCTCGGTGCTGTCGAGTGCGGCGCGAAACACTTGGCGTGGCTCACCCACAAAAGCGGTCACCAAGGTGTGCGCACCCAAGGGCTCCACAACGGCCACTTCAATCCCAAAGCCTTCGTTGGCGGGCTGCAGGTCTTCCGGGCGCACGCCCAGGGTCAGGGTGGCGTGCCCGCGCGGTCCTCGAAGTTGAAGGCCCAGTGCCTCGAAGACACCATCGTCGACGGCACGCGCTGGCACAAAATTCATGGGCGGGTTGCCAATAAAACCGGCCACAAAGGTGGTGGCGGGGTTGCGGTAAATCTCCAGTGGGGTGTCGCACTGCACGATCACGCCTTGGTTCATGATGGCGATGCGGTCGGCCAAGCTCATGGCTTCGACTTGATCGTGTGTCACGTAGATGGTGGTGGTTTTGCTTTGCGCCAAGATGGTTTTGAGTTCGGCGCGCATTTCAAGCCGCAGCAGCGCATCGAGGTTGGACAATGGCTCGTCCATCAAAATCACACGCGGCTCCACCGCCAACGCCCTGGCCAAGGCCACGCGCTGGCGTTGACCGCCGCTGAGTTGCCCAGAGTAGCGGTGCAGCAGCGCTTCCAGGTGCACCAGCTCAGCCACGCGCTGAACCTTTTGGCGCACGTCGCTGTCGGGGCGCTTTTGCATGCGCAAGCCAAACGCGATGTTCTCGAACACCGTGAGGTGTGGAAACACGGCGTAGTTTTGGAACACCATCGATAGGCGCCGGTCTTTGGCTTGCAGGTGGTCGATGCGCTCTTCGCCCACGTGCACGGTGCCTGTGTCGGCGCTTTCCAGTCCAGCGATGGCGCGCAGCAGCGTGGACTTGCCGCAGCCCGAGGCCCCGAGCAAGACCATGAATTCTTGGTCTTTGACGTGTAAGTCAATGCCTTTGAGCGCATGAAACGCGCCAAAGTGTTTGGTGATGTTGGCAATGCGGATGTCGGCCATGGCAGCCTGTCCTTTAGCGGTTGGAGATGCCCCACATCGCAAACAGGTGCTTGCGGATGAGGAACATAAAAATGGCCGCGGGCACCACCAACAAGGCGCCACCAGCGAACTTCAAATAAACGGGCGAGGTGTTGAGGCTTTGCAGCAAAAAGGCGGTGAGTGTGCGGTTTTCAATGGTGAGCACGGCGGCCGCAAACACCTCGTTCCACGAAATCACAAAGGCAAACACGGCCGAAGCGGCCAAGCCCGGTGCGGCCAGTGGCAACACCACGCGCAGAAACGCTTGCCATTTGTTGCAGCCAAACACCCAAGCGGCTTCTTCCAGCTCCACCGGCACGCCCGAAAACAGCGAATAGGTGATGAGCACGGCAAAGGGCAGGGCGAGCATGGTGTGCACCATGGCCAACCCCCACAGCGTGTCGTCCACCCCCGAGCGAATGAACAGCACCGCCAAAGGCAAGGCCAGCAGAGGCAAGGGGAAGGCGCGGGTCAGCATGATGAGCATGCGAAAGGCGGTTTTGCCTCGGAATTCGTAGCGTGCAATGGCGTAACCCGCGGGTGCCCCCAACGCGATGGAGATCACCATGGTCATTGCCGCCACGGCCAATGAGTTGATCAAGGCACTGATCACACCTTGGAAGCCCAACAAGAATTGCAGACTTTCGGTGTTGCCTTCGGGCCAAAACTCTTTCGGAAACTGTGCCACTGAGGCGGGCGACGAGAACGCGTTGACCATCAAAAAATAGAGCGGCAACAGCACCCAGGCGGTGGCCACCACAGCCCCAATCAGCAAGACGCGGCGTGTGCGCCGTTGCGCCTGCTCAAGCGTGATCGGCGCGCTCATGCTCGAACTCCTTCGGGTGTGCGCAGCACACGCAAATAAAACACCGTCGACAGGATGGAAACAGCCAAGATGACCATGGCGTAAGCGGCCGCCACCGAGCCGTCTTGCATGGTGAACTGCCACTCGTAGGTTTCGCCCATGAGTACCGGAAATTGGGTGCCCGAGAGCACAGCGACCACCGCAAACACCTCAAAGGCCAGAATGGTTCGCAGAATCAGCGCGGTTTGTAAGCTGGGTTTGAGCAAAGGCAGGGTCACGCGCCAGAATTTGGCCCATGCGCCAGCGCCAAACACCTCGGCCGCTTCGCTGTATTCCTTGGGGATCAAGCCCATGCCCGACACCAAAATGACCAGCACAATGGCCGTGGCCCGCCAGACCTCGGCCATGACCACCGCCAGCAGCGTGGTGCCCAGGTTGGCATAACCCAAAAAGCCCACCGGCTCGTTCACCACACCAACGCCCATCAGTAGGGTGTTGAGAAAACCGGTTTGTTCAAAAATGGCCAGCCAGATGATGCCGGCGGCCAGGTCGGAGATGCCCAAGGGAATGGTCCAGATGTAGAGCATCGTGTCGCGGCCTTTTTGCAGTCGCGTGACCATCTGGGCCAAAGCCAAGGCCAAACACAGCTGCAGCGGCACCACAATGATGGCCAACCACAGCGTGTTTTTGAGCGCACCGGCGAACTTCCAATGGTCCGCCATGGTGCGAAAGTGATCCAAACCAAACGCCCCGTCGCTGCCTGTGAACGCTTGACTGGCCACCAATCCAAACGGATAGAGAAACAGCGCAGCGGTGAACACCGTTGCGGGTGCAATCAAGGCATAGGGCAACCAACGGGATGACATGGCTTGGTCCTTACTTCACAGGGCAAGCACCAGCGGATGCGCGGTCAGGTTCCCAGCACGGTGCGCCGGTCTCTTGCATGATTTTTCGCAAGGCATCGGCTTGGCTGTCCAACACGGCGCGGATCGGCTGCTTAGCCAACACGATGCGCTCAAACGCGTCCACGTAGATTTGGTTGAACTTGCCGCCTTGTGCGCCCAAGCCCACGGGGAGCAAACCTGGGTTGGCGTCTTTGGCGGACGCTTGGCGTGCCACGGCTTCACCCGCGATGCGCGCTGCCGACGAAATGTCGTTCGGGATTTTGGCGTCCACGGTGGGGAAGAAGTTGGTGGCTTGCAGCGTGGCCAATTGCACTTCGGGGCGCATCAGGTGAGCGATCAGCTTCTCGCTGGCCGCGCGGTCTGGGGCGGTTTTGGGGATGGCCAAGCCCGCCAACACAGGCATAAAACCACGGCCTGTGGGGCCTGCAGGTGCAGGGAACGCCACGAAGTCATCTGGACGCTTGTTCAGCGCTTCAGACAAGCGGGCCACGTGGTCAAACGCCACCCACACCTGATCGGCCAACAAGGGCTCTTGCATGAAGTTGTACGTGGTCGAGGCGGGGTTGGTGTACTGCCAGAGGTTGACCATCATCTGCCAGCCCTTTTCGGCTTGGGCTGAGCGGAACTCGGTGACCACCGAGTCGGCGTAGGAGGGGTAGAGGTAACCCTGGAAGAAGCGATGCTTCAAGCCTTGGGGGCCAGCGGGAAAGCCAAATTTGGGGCCGCCGGTTTTTTCGGCCATGTTTTTGGACCATGCCACGAGTTGGTCGTAAGTCAGGGCATTGATGTCAGCACCAGCGGGCAAGAAAGGCAATGCTTTTTTGTTGGCCACCATCACGAAGGTGGCTTGCATCCAAGGGATGTATTTTTGTTCGCCCGTGCCCAATTTGCCCAATTGCATGAAGCGAGGGCTGATTTTCAGGCCTTTGGCGAGTTGGCTGAGGTCGTGCAGGTCTTTGCCGTTCGAAGCCAATTGGCCGTGCAGAGCACCCAACACCGCGATTTGGCCTTTGCCGGCTTGCAGCTCGGCGTTCAGGCGGGTGAAGTAGGGGCCTTCTTGGTTGCTGATGAATTCAACGGCTTGTGGCGCGTTGTTCAGCACTTTGTCGCGAACGGCTTGTTGCTCGTTGACGGGTGAGGCTTGTGTGGACCACAGCAGCACGTTTTGTGCTTGGGCCACGCCTGTGACCAGCGTGGCGCACAGGGCGGCGATGACCAGTCGGCGAGGTGTGTTGACGAACTTCATGGTGTCTCTCCTATTTGGACAGTGAAAGTGGAGCAATGAACCCAACAACCAAAAACGTTTTTGGTGTGGGTGCATGGTAATTTCGCCCAAGCCGGGTGAACATGGGGGTAAACCCCAGAAACGTTTTTGTTTTGCTTAAAAAAACAGGGTTTAGGGTTGCAAACCACCCGCCTGCATGACGTCCCAACAGGCCCCCATGGTGTGGTAATCGGTTTTGCCCGCGGGGGATTTGGTGTCTTCCAATTTCGCCCCTCGGGCATCCACAAGGCGAAACCACGCGCCGTGTTGGTGGTCCACCAAGTGCGCCCAGCTCCATTGCCAGGTGGCGCGGTACTGCGCCAAGTACTGGGGGTCTTGGGTCACGCGCCACAGCCGCCATGCGCTGGCAAACGACTCGGCTTGCACCCAGAAGTATTTGTCGGTGTCGCAGGGCGTGTGGTCGGGGGCGAAACCGTAGATCAGGCCACCGTGCTCGGTGTCCCAACCGTGGCGGTAGGCCAAGTCGTGGAGCTGGCGGGCGCGGGCGACGAGTGTGGCGTCGGGCGCACACGCGTGAGCCAAGAGCAGCAATTTGGCCCATTCGGTTTGGTGACCGGTTTGAAAGCCCCAGGGCTTGAAGATGTTGCCGGGGTTGTCTTTGTTGTAGTCCCAGTCGATGGACCAGTCCGGGTGGTAATGCTCCCACACCATGCCCTGGGCTTGGTCGGCCAGCCCGAAAGCAAAACGCTCAATGAGCTCAAGCGCGCGCCGCAGGTACCGGGCATCCCCCGTGAATTCGTGGGCCGCCAAACAGGCTTCACACATGTGCATGTTGGCGTTTTGCCCTCGGTAGTCGATCAACACACCGTCGGGCGAAATTTCGTCGGCGTAGGCCGAATCTTGGCTGAGCCAAAACGCATCGTTCATGCGATCAAAGGCTTCGGCCACATCGTTCGCCGTGGCGCAGCCCACCCGGTGGGCGTGCGCGTTGGCCAGCAACACAAAGGCCTGACCGTAGGCAAACACCGTGGCGTCTTCAATCTGCTGATCCCGAAGCGTCCAGGCACACAAACCCCGCTGTGTACCCGAGGGCAAAACAAAACGGCGCACGTGCGCCAAGGCGTGTCGGGTCCAGTCTAGGTATGGGCGTTGTTGGGTGTGGTGATGGGCTTGGGCCCAATTAAAAACAAAGCGCGTGGCACTGACCAAATGGCGATGGCTGCGGTCATAAACGTCGCCGTTGTCTTTGAAGTAGTGAAAAAAACCACCTTTTGTATCGAACGCGGTCGGCGCGTAAAAATTCAAAGTGTCTTGAACATGCTTCGACAAAAACGCCTGTGAATCAAAAATCGCTGGTGTGGTGGTCATGGTGTGTTTGGGGTTGAATGGTTTTTTTGGGGGTGCTCATCCAGGCAATCAGCGAGGAGCGCATGGCTTCTTCCACCGACATGTCCAGCACCTGCACCCAGCTGCGCGGCACAAAAACCGTGTAGCCACCGATCATGTAGCCCATGGGCAGGTAGACGGCCACGTGCTGCACTTGATCGGGGTTCACGGGCAGGCCCACCAAGTCTTGCCGTGTGACCAGCCCAATGATGGACAGCTCGCCGTCGGGTTGTTTGAGCAACACCACCTGCTGCGCGTCGCGTTCGTGCGGTGCAAAGTAATCGGCAAAACTCTTGAGCGAGGAATAAATGCTTTTGACCAAGGGCAGGTTGGTGAAGGGCAGTTCA
>JAABPX010000033.1 GCA_011391745.1 Comamonadaceae bacterium | reverse complement strand
CCCAACCCACCACACGTGACACAAAGGGTTGCGAGACCAAAAACCCAAGCACCAAGATCAAGCCAGTACCCAGCACAATGCCCAAGCCGGGCAAATAAAAATCACCGGTGATGGGCCGCAAAAAATGCATCACCGCGCCCTCCACCCAAGTCACAAACAGGTAAAGCACATACACCGTCAGGCCCACAGGCAAGAACGTGATGAGGCCACGGAAAAAATAAGCGGACAAGCGTTTCATGGT
>JAABPX010000032.1 GCA_011391745.1 Comamonadaceae bacterium | reverse complement strand
AGTCGTCACAAAACACAATGAAGCGCTCGGGGCGCGACGAGACCATGTCCACGATGTCGGGCAGGTTCACCAAGTCGACTTTGTCGACTTCGATCAAACGTAAGCCTTGGTCGGCGTACGCGTTCAAACACGCTTTAACCAAAGACGACTTACCTGTACCGCGTGCGCCAGTGAGCAAGACGTTGTTGGCCGGTAAACCAAGCACAAATTGAAGGGTGTTGCGCTGGATTTTTTCTTTTTGTGCGTCGATTTCGCGCAAATCACCCCAACGCATTTGACTGACTTGACGAACCGGCTCCAACATGCCGTGGGCTTGACCCCGCTGGCGAAAACGAAACGCCACCGACGCACCCCAATCGGGTTCGGCCAAGGGCTGGGGCAAGACCGCTTCCCAACGCGTGAGCACCGCCTCGATGCGGTCAATCAACCGGTCCCAAGGTCCATTGGTGCTCATGATCGGTAGTCGGCGTTGATGGTGACGTAGTCGTGGCTGAAATCGCAGGTCCACACGGTCTGGGTGGCGGTGCCACGGCCCAAGCCAATGCGCACCTCGATCTCGGCTTCTTTCATCACGCGTTGGCCATCTTCTTCTCGGTAAGCGGGGTTGCGCCCACCGCCCCGAACCACGTGCACATCGCCCAAATGCAGCTCAATGAGGTTCGCGTCCAAGTCGGTGATGCCGGCGTAACCCACAGCGGCCAAAATGCGCCCAAGGTTCGGATCGCTGGCAAAGAAGGCGGTTTTAACCAAGGGCGAATGCGCCACCGCATACGCCACCTTCAAACACTCGTCGGCGTTGCGTCCGCCATCCACACGCACGGTGATGAACTTGGTCGCGCCCTCACCATCGCGCACGATGGCATGCGCCAAGTACTGCGCCACCTCGGTCATCGCAACCAACAAGGTTTGCGCGTCGGCGCTGTCCCAGTCTGTGATGACGGGATTGGACGCTTGCTGTGAAGCCATGACCACAAAACTGTCGTTGGTCGACGTGTCACCATCCACCGTGACACGGTTGAACGACGCATCGGCCAAGCGTCGCGCCAAACCGTTCATCAACGTTGCATCGATGCAGGCATCGGTGGCCAGGTAGCCCAGCATGGTCGCCATGTTGGGGCGGATCATGCCCGCGCCTTTGGCAACACCGCTGATGTTCACCGTCTGTCCTGAGAGCGTCACCGACCGGCTGCACACCTTGGGCACTGTGTCGGTGGTCATGATGGCACGCGCCAAGTCCATCCAACGTTCACCGGTCTGGGCAGCGGTCTGCTGGCCGTGCGCCATGGCCGCGGGTAAGCCAGCCAGCAGGCGGTCCATGGGCAAGGGCTCCATGATCACACCGGTGGAAAAGGGCAATACCTGTTCGGGCCGACAGCCGAGGGCTTGGGCCACGGCTTGGCAGGTGGCCTCAGCGTCGGCCAAGCCAGGGGCACCCGTGCCCGCATTGGCGTTGCCGGTGTTGATCACGATGGCGCGAACACCTGCACCGCTGGCCAAATGCGCACGACAGACCTGTACGGGCGCAGCGGCATAACGGTTTTGGGTGAACACCGCGCCCACAGAGCACGCACTGTCAAGCAACAGCACACTCAAGTCGTCGCGATTGGCTTTGCGAATGCCCGCTTGGGTAATGCCGATGCGAACACCCGCAATCGGTAACAAGTCGGCCACTTCGGGCACCTTGAGCAAGACGGGCATAAAGGCTCCTCAACGGGAAGGGGTCAGCTCAATTGGCCGTGGCAGTGCTTGTATTTTTTGCCACTACCACAAGGGCAGGGATCGTTGCGCCCCACACGCGGCACCTCAGCCACCACGGTTTGAGGGTCCACAAATTGTTCGACCTCTCCGGTCTCTGTTGGGGCCGTGTAGGTCACGTTGCTGATGGCTTCGGCTCGACTCTCTAAGGCCTCAGCGGCCTCATTGGCCTGCTCTGCCGTTTGGAGTCGAACCGTCATCAACGTTCGGGTCACGTCGTTTTTCACACCGTCAAGCAACTGCCCAAACAAGACAAAAGCCTCACGTTTGTATTCCTGCTTGGGCTGTTTTTGTGCGTAACCGCGCAAGTGAATGCCCTGGCGCAAATAATCCAAGGCCGACAAATGATCGCGCCAATGTGAGTCAATGGTTTGTAGCAACACCATGCGCTCAAACTGGGTGAAATTGGCCTCGCCAACCAAAGCAACCTTGGCATCAAACACCGTTTTGGCTTTGCTCACCACGCGCTCAACAATCTCTTGATCGTCAATGGCTTGCGCGGCTTCAACCCATTGAGCCACAGGCGCCACCACAGACCACTCATCGGCCAACATCTTCGTCAACCCATCCATATCCCACTGTTCTTCGACGCTGCCCTCGGGTATGAATTGATGAACCAAGTCGGTGAAACAACCATCGCGCAAACGGTCGATTTGTGCGCGCAAGTCGACCGCGTCCATGATGTCATTGCGTTGTTGGTAAATCACTTTGCGCTGGTCGTTGGACACATCGTCGTATTCCAATAACTGCTTGCGGATGTCAAAGTTGCGCGCCTCCACTTTTCGCTGAGCGCTCTCAATGCTTCGCGTGACAATCCCGGCTTCAATGGCCTCACCTTCGGGCATTTTCAGGCGGTCCATGATGGCGCGCACACGGTCCCCCGCGAAGATCCGCATGAGCGCATCGTCCAAACTCAAATAGAAGCGCGAAGAACCCGGGTCGCCTTGCCGGCCGGCACGTCCGCGAAGCTGGTTGTCGATGCGCCGAGACTCGTGGCGCTCGGTGGCAATGATGCGCAAACCACCCAATGCCTTGACCTTGTCGTGGTCGGCTTGCCACTGTTGGCGCAAAGCTTCGGTCTTTTGCTGACGCTCCGATTCGCTCAACGACGCATCGGCCATCACCGCATCCACCATTTTTTCCAAGTTGCCACCCAACACAATGTCGGTGCCGCGGCCCGCCATATTGGTAGCAATTGTGATGCCGCCAGGTCGGCCCGCTTGAATGATGATGTCCGCCTCTCGTGCGTGCTGCTTGGCGTTGAGCACCTCATGCGGCAGACCTTCGGCCTTGAGCAGATCGGCGATGATTTCGGAATTCTCAATCGACGAAGTGCCCACCAGCACCGGCTGGCCGCGACCGTGGCATTCGCGTATGTCGGCAATCGCTGCCATGTATTTTTCGCGCGTGGTTTTGTAGACGCGGTCGAGCTGATCGTTGCGTTTACTGGGCCGATTGGGCGGGACCACCACCGTCTCCAGCCCATAAATTTCTTGAAATTCGTAAGCCTCGGTGTCGGCCGTTCCCGTCATACCTGCGAGTTTTCCATACAAACGGAAATAGTTCTGGAAGGTGATCGAGGCCATGGTTTGGTTTTCCGGCTGGATCGCCACGCCCTCTTTGGCCTCGACGGCTTGGTGCAAACCATCGCTCCAACGCCGCCCCGACATCAAACGCCCGGTGAACTCATCAACAATGACGATCTCGCCCGCTTGGTTAACGTAATGCTGGTCCCGGTGATACAGGTGGTGGGCACGCAGTGCCGTGATCAAGTGATGCAGCAAGGCAATATTGGCGGGTTCGTACAGCGAGGCACCTTCGGCCAATAGGCCCGCTTTGGCCAACAACTCTTCGGCCTTTTGGTGCCCCGATTCGGTCAAGTGCACGCTGTGCGCTTTTTCGTCCACGGTGAAATCACCCGCTTTGATAACGCCCTCACCCGTGCGTGGGTCGGCTTCACCTTCTTGGCGAATCAAGTTGGGGACCAAACGGTTAATGGCTTGATACACAGACGTTTGATCTTCGGCCTGACCACTGATGATCAAGGGCGTACGGGCCTCGTCAATCAAAATGGAATCGACCTCGTCAACGATCGCGTAATGCAGGCCACGCTGAACACGGTCAGCGGGGTCGTACACCATGTTATCGCGCAAATAATCAAAGCCGTATTCGTTGTTGGTGCCGTAGGTAATGTCGGCCAAGTAAGCCGCTTGCTTTTCTGCGCGACCCATCTGCGGCAAGTTAATGCCAACCGATAAGCCCAAGAAGTTGTAGAGCTTAGACATCCACTGGGCATCTCGCGTGGCCAAATAATCGTTGACCGTGACCACGTGCACACCTTGACCAGACAAAGCGTTGAGATAGACCGCCAATGTGGCCGTGAGCGTCTTGCCTTCACCGGTTCGCATTTCGGCCACTTTGCCTTGGTGCAAAGCCAAACCACCCAGCATTTGCACATCAAAGTGGCGCATTTTCATGACCCGCTTGCTGGCTTCGCGCACCACCGCAAAGGCCTGCGGAAGCAACTGGTCCAACCCCTCGCCGTTGGTAATGCGCTGCTTAAACTGCGCCGTTTGCTCCTTCAATGCCTCATCGCTGAGGGATTCGAGTTGTGACTCCAAGCCATTGATGCGCTGAACCGTCTGGCGGTACTGTTTGATCAAGCGGTCATTGCGACTGCCAAATATGGAGGTGAGGAAATTGGTCATACAAAAAGGCGCTTTCCACGGGGCGTTCAAACAGCCAACGTGAGTCCAGACCCTTGCGTTCCCAAACCATTTTGGAACTGCAAAAGTCCTTGCAGGACAAAGCAAATGATTTTAACCGCCCAGGACAGCTTAAGCCGACCGGGCCAAAGACTCAGCGCGTGCGAGCGGAGGCGAGTGCCTGTACTTTGGCAAGGTCTTCACCGGCAGCCAAAAACCGCTGAGGATCTTGCGGCACACCCGATACCCAGACTTCAAAATGCAGGTGTGGGCCTGTGGATCGCCCCGTAGAGCCCACTGCGGCAATGGTTTGACCCCGTTTAACGATATCGCCCTTCCGGACAAAGGTTTTAGAAGCGTGCGCGTAACGCGTGATCAAACCATTGCCGTGATCGATTTCGACCATATTGCCATATGCTGTGTGAAATTCTTGCACAATAACCACGCCACCAGCAGCAGCCAAAATGGGGGTGCCGATCTCTGCAGGAAAGTCCAAGCCCGTGTGCATGGCTCTTTCTCCTGTGATCGGATCAATACGAAAACCAAAACGCGAGCCCAGCATAACGTCTTTGACGGGTTTTTCAGTAGGCTGCAACGCCGTTTGCATTTTTTGATCAAACAAGCGGGTTTCAACCGCCGTAAGCCAGTCCATGCGCGTGTCGCTAAGCACTTCCAATCCATTGGCCACCGCCATGATTTCATCCAAAGTCATCGGCTGACCCGGAACAAAAGAGCCTCCCGCTCCCTGCGGTTTTTTGAACTCTTCAGGGTTGATGCCTGCCAAACCCGCCACACGCTCACCCAAAGCATCAATTTGCACCATACGGGCCTGCATCTCACCCAATTTTCGCGCCAGTGCATCTAGGTTTTCGCGCAAATAGACTTCGCTGTTTGTATTGATTTGCGGAGAAACCATCCTAGACCAAGACTGTAAAGCAGACCGATCGCGACCCGTGCCATCCAGCAAAACCCAGCTGTAAGCGGCCATCGCTGACAAGAACACCATCAAAATTAGTGCGCACACCAGACCCACAATCCGCCAACCACTGATGTGAAAAGCACGTGGCTTAGCCATCCAAGCGTCAGTGATAATTATGTGCATGTTAAATCCCAATAAAAATTGTTGAGGCCAATGTCTACGACCCCTTCATTATCCATGGTGCTGAGTATGGACGAGGCCGTTGACGCAGCCCCAGTCCTTCGGGTCTTGAAAGATCGTCTAGCGCTGTCTCAGCGGTGCTTGAAGCATGTCTTGCCCATCATTCCACAAACCTTGCACAGCCACGTCAAGGCCGGCCCAATTGAAGAACATCAGTGGTGCTTGTTGGTGAGCAGCGCCGCTGCCTCCGCCAAATTGCGCCAATTGATGCCAGCCCTTCAAGCCACTTTAGCCAACCACGGATTGGACATCACCGCCATTCGGATCAAAGTTCAACGCTTGACTTGACACTGTTATCAAGGTGGTGCCGGTTGTCGGATTCGAACTGACGACCTACCGCTTACAAGGCGGGTGCTCTACCAACTGAGCTAAACCGGCAATCTTCTATTTTACTTGACTCGAACGAGCTTGCCACGGCTGGGGCTGCGTGGTGAGGGGGGGCCGTCGGTTTTACCACTGTCAACAGAGGCCAGCAGACCCGTCGTGGTGTCTTGGCGGGCCGAGGTGGCGCTCAGCATACCCGGTGCAGGAAAAGCCATGCCTTGACCATTTTCGCGCGCATAAATGGCGGTGACGTGGCTCACCGGAATCAGAATGTCTCTGGCCACACCACCAAAACGGGCTTTGAATTCAATGTACTCATTACCCAACTTCATGCCACTGGTGGCATCGAAGCTGATGTTAAGCACAATGACGCCATCTTTGACATGGTCCATAGGCACGCGCACCGAAGCATCCACCTGGACGGCCAAATACGGCGAAAAACCGTTTTCGGTGCACCATTCATATAACGCCCGAATCAAATAAGGGCGGGTGGAGGGGGTGTTTTGACCAACGGGCAGCATGTCAATCGAGCGTTATTTGCGCATCACTTTTTCGGAAGGCGTCAATGCCTCAATGTAGGCAGAACGCGAAAAAATGCGCTCTGCGTACTTCAGCAACGGCGCCGCATTTTTACTCAATTCAATCCCGTAAAAATCCAAACGCCACAACAAGGGGGCGATGGCCACGTCGAGCATCGAGAAGTTGTCTCCCAACATGAATTTGTTTTTCAAAAACACGGGGGCCAACTGTGTCAAACGATCACGGATGTGAGCGCGGGCTTTTTCTAAGGCTTTCTCGTTGCCTTTGCTGCTGCGCGACTCCAACACGGACACATGCGCGAACAACTCTTTTTCAAAGTTCAACAGAAACAAGCGCACGCGCGCACGGTCCACGGGGTCCCCGGGCATGAGTTGTGGGTGCGGAAAGCGCTCATCAATGTACTCGTTGATGATGTTGGACTCATACAAAATCAGGTCACGCTCCACCAAAATGGGCACCTGGCCGTACGGATTCATGACTCCAATGTCTTCTTGCTTATTGAACAGATCCACGTCACGGATTTCGAAGTCCATGCCTTTTTCAAACAGCACAAAGCGGCAGCGGTGCGAATAAGGGCAAGTGGTGCCCGAGTACAAAACCATCATGTTGGTGTCTCCTTGATACAAAAACAATGGCTTGCTGACGCCAAAGCGACGCAGCAAGCCAGTGTGAATTCTGCGCCCACCCAATGGGCAGCGCGCGCAATGATTACTTGATGTCTTTCCAATAAGCGGCATTCAAACGCCAAGCCACCACCATAAAGGCAGCCAAGAACAACATCACCCATACGCCAATTCGAACACGGGTGTTTTGCGCGGGTTCAGCCATCCACTGCAAATACGCCACCAAGTCGCCCACGTTTTGATCGTATTGGTTGGTGCTCATGGTACCGGGCTTGACGGTTTCCCAACCCTTGAGCACTTCAACTTCGTGACCATGACTCATGACTTTTTCCATGATTGGCTTGCGCTCGCCCTGCAACTCCCAAAACGGGTTGGGCATGCCCACATTGGCAAAAGCCAAGTTGTTCCAACCCGTGGGTTTGGTCTCGTCTCGGTAATACGAGCGCAAAAATGTGTAGAGATAGTCAGGACCCGTATGGCCACCCACAGCGGCACGCGAACGCGCCACCAAGGTGAGGTCGGGTGGGTTAACGCCAAACCAAGCCTTGGCTTGGCGTGGGTCCATGGCCACCTTCATGGTGTCGCCAATTTTGTCGGTGGTGAAGGTCAGGTTTTCCGCAATTTGCTTGTCGGTCAGACCGATGTCGCGCAGGCGGTTGTAACGCATGAAGGCTGCCGAGTGGCAGTTCAAGCAATAGTTGACGAACAACTTGGCCCCGTTTTGCAAGGCGGCCATGTCGTTGGTGCGTTTGGGTGCCTTGTCCATGGGAATGTTGCTGCCTGCAGCCATCGCGCCCGTCAGGCCCAAGGCCAAGGCAAAACCGAGAAGAATTTTTTTCATGTTCTTGACTTTCTGCTGTGACGGATCAATGGGGCTTGAACGTGACGCGGTCGGGCACGGGCTTAAATTCACCAATGCGGCTCCACCATGGCATCAACAAGAAGAAGCCGAAGTAAAACAGTGTGCCCACTTGCGAAACACGCTCGCCAATGGGAGATGGTGGCAAGACACCCAGATAACCCAAGATCAAGAAGTTGATCACGAAGATCCCGTACAACCACTTGTTCCAGCTTGGACGGTAGCGAATCGACTTAACCGGGCTGTTGTCCAGCCAAGGCAGGAAAAACAGGATGATGACCGCGCCACCCATGGCCACCACACCCCAGAACTTGGCATCAATGCCCAGCATCAGGGCAACCAAAACCACTGCCCCCCCCAAGACCACCGTTTTCATGGTCTTGGTGAGTTGCAATTTCATGGCGGCCAAGACCGCCGCACCCAACACAATGGCCACCAAGGCAAACATCATTTCGGTGGTGATCGCACGCAGCATTGAGTAGAAGGGGGTGAAATACCACACAGGGGCAATGTGCAAAGGCGTCACCAGTGGGTCAGCGGGTATGAAGTTGTTGAACTCCAAGAAGAAACCACCAAACTCAGGCGCGAAAAACACAATCGCCGAAAAAACCAGCAAAAAGCCCATCACGCCCAAGATGTCGTGCACGGAATAGTAGGGGTGAAAAGGAATGCCATCCAGTGGTTTGCCGTTGGCGTCTTTGTGGGCTTTGATCTCCACGCCGTCGGGGTTGTTCGAGCCGACTTCGTGCAACGCAATGATGTGCGCCACGACCAAGCCCAACAGGACCAAGGGCACAGCGATCACATGGAATGCAAAGAAACGATTCAACGTGGCGTCGCCCACCACAAAGTCGCCGCGGATCAGCAGGGCCAAATCGGGGCCGATGAAGGGAATGGCCGAAAACAGGTTCACGATCACCTGCGCGCCCCAATAGGACATCTGGCCCCAAGGCAGCAAATAACCCATAAACGCTTCGGCCATGAGCACCAAGAAAATGGCACAACCGAACACCCAAACCAGTTCGCGCGGCTTGCGGTAAGAGCCGTAGATGAGGCCTCGATACATGTGCAGGTAGACCACCACAAAGAACGCCGATGCGCCAGTGGAGTGCATGTAGCGGATCAACCAGCCCCAAGGCACATCGCGCATGATGTATTCCACCGAGGCAAAGGCCAAGGCCGCATCGGGCTTGTAGTGCATGACCAAGAAAATACCGGTCACGATTTGGATCACCAGCACCAACAGCGCCAGCGAACCAAAAAAATACCAGAAATTGAAGTTCTTGGGGGCGTAGTACTCAGCCAAGTGCTCGTTGTACAGCTTGGATAGCGGGAACCGGTTGTCAATCCAGTTCAGGGCCTTCTGCGCCATGGGCGCATCGGGGGAAATTTCTTTAAATTCGGCCATGAAATACCTCAGTGGTCAGTCGACTGTGGGTGCAAGGAAACTGCGGATCAAGCGGGCTTTTCTTCACCAATCAGCAGCTTGGTCTCGGACAAGTAGTAGTGCGGCGGGACTTCCAAGTTGTCGGGCGCTGGTTTGTTTTTAAATACACGCCCAGCCAAGTCAAACGTGGAACCGTGACAAGCGCACAAAAAGCCACCCACCCAGTCATCCGGCAACGAGGGTTGTGGACCGGGCGTGAATTTGTCACCGGGCGAACAGCCCAAGTGGGTGCAAATACCCACCGCCACCAAAATTTCTGGTTTGATCGAACGGTGGCGGTTTTGGGCGTATTCGGGTGTGGGATAGCCGTTGCGCACCGATGTGGGGTCGGCCAATTGGGGCTCCAATTTTTCCAACGCGGCCAACTGCTCTGGCGTACGGCGCATCACCCACACGGGCTTGCCACGCCATTCCACCACGGCTTTTTCACCGGGCTGCAGCAAGGACACATCAAACTCAACAGCGGCACCTGCGGCCTTGGCACGCTCGGAAGGCTGGAAGCTGCTCACAAAGGGCACAGCGACAGCAGCTGCACCCGCGCCACCCATGGCGGCCGAAGTGATCAGCCATGTGCGGCGGCTGTTGTTGGCAGGCGCGTTGGCGGTTGCTTCACTCATGGAAATCTTTCTGTGACGGTTCAACACTAGGGTTCACCCTAAATTGTAAACGCTCAACCAAGCGGCCTCAACCTTATCCGAGCAAGCCACTGGGCCTAGCACCCATTGTTCGATTGGCTCGTCAGCTGGGATTGGGCACAATAAAGGTCTTTTAAACACAAGGAGTTTCAATCATGAGTATGTTGAATGAATTCAAAACCTTTGCGCTAAAGGGCAATGTGATCGATTTGGCGGTGGGCGTCATCATTGGCGCAGCTTTCGGCAAAATTGTGTCGTCCTTTTTGGATGATTTGGTCATGCCCTTGGTGGGTCGGTATCTGTTTTCCGCCGATTTCAGCAACGCATTCGTTGCCTTGGGCGCGGTGCCCGAAGGCACGGCGGCCACGCTGGCGGCTCACAAAGCGGCGGGCGTGGCGGTTTTGGCGTACGGCAACTTCATCACGGTGGCGTTGAATTTTCTGATCTTGGCCGGTGTGATTTTCTTGATGGTGCGTCAAATCAACCGCCTCAAGGCGGCGGAACCGCCCGCAGCGCCCGCCGCCGAACCTGTGGAGACGGTGTTGCTGCGCGAAATCCGCGACAGCCTGCGCCAGTCGCGCTGACAATCAAAGCGCCGCAGCCCAGGCGGCCAACAAGCTGGCCGCACTCGCGCGGCCCGTACCCGCCAAGTCAAACGCGGTGCCGTGGTCGGGGCTGGTGCGGACAAACGGCAACCCAATTGTGGTGTTGACGCCATGCTCCACACCCAACAACTTGACGGGAATCAGACCCTGGTCGTGGTACATGGCCACCACCACATCGAATTCGCCCTGAAGGGCTCGCATGAATACGGTGTCGGGTGCGTGCGGGCCCGTGACATTTAAGCCTTTGGCCTGCGCAGATTGGACAACCGGCCCAATCGTCTCAATTTCTTCTCGCCCAAACAGCCCGCCCTCGCCGGCATGCGGATTCAGGCCAGCCACCGCTATGCGGGGTGCATGCCCCAAAGCAGAGAAATGCCGATGTGTCAACTCGATGGTTTGCGCCAGGCCCTCGGGTGTCAACGCGTTGATCGCATCGCGCAGTGACAGGTGAATACTGACCAAAACGGTCTTGAGCCCTGGTGCACTGAGCATCATGCGCACCGGCAACTGCGCCACCGACACACCGGCGTGCTGCGCCGCCAAGGCCTGCAAATACTCGGTGTGACCCGGGTGCTCAATGCCCGCCAGCGCCAATGCCTCTTTGTGGATGGGCGCGGTCACGATGGCCGCCGCTTGCCCAGCCAAGGCTGCGTTGGCGGCCCAACGGATGCACTCGGCGGCGGCTTGTCCAGCGGCGGCCTGCACTCGACCCCAACCCACGTTTGGCGGGGCGCAGGCTTGGACCAGCGCCACACAAGCCGCTGGTAATTGCGCCGTATCCGCCACCGTTTCCACCGAGACCCAGCGCCAAGCCCCCGCCGCGGGATGGTCTAAGGAGACCAAAGCCTGCGCCCGTTGCATGGTCGCCCAGTCGCCCACCACCACGCATGGCCCCAAAGCGTGTCGCTCCATCAAGGCCTTGACCACAATCTCTGGGCCAATCCCTGCTGGGTCGCCCATGGTCATCAGCACGGGTTTGGGTGTTTGGTTTGGGGTCATGCGGGGTTATCGATGTCGATGAATTGGTGTTCGATGCCCCAGCGTTGCGCCATGGCTTCGCCCACAGCCTGCACGCCGTAACGCTCGCTGGCATGGTGCCCGCAAGCGATATAGGCCACGCCCATTTCCCTCGCGTAATGGGCTTGGGGTTCAGAGATCTCGCCAGTCACGAACACATCGGCCCCAGCGGCTATCGCCGCTTCAAAGTACGACTGTGCCCCACCGGTGCACAGCGCCACCCGTTGAACAGGTCGCTGGGCATCGCCCACACAGGTGATGGGTCGCTGAACCAAAGCCTGTACGCGCTGCGCCCATTCGCTCAAGCGCATGGGCGCCACCTCACCCATCCAACCCAGCGACTGCTCTCCAAAACGCCCCTGCGCATTGGGCAACACCTCAACACCCAAACGCAGCGCCAACTGCGCGTTGTTGCCCCATTGGGCGTGGGCATCCAAAGGCAGGTGGTAAGCCAACAGGTTCACGTCGTGCGTCAGCAATTGGTGCAAACGCCGCTTCATCCAGCCGGTCACACGGCCTTCTTGGCCACGCCAAAACAAACCGTGGTGTACCAACACCGCATCGGCTTGGGCGACTATGGCGGCCTCAATTAAAGCCAAACTGGCGGTTACCCCCGTGACCAATCGCCCAACTTGCATGCGCCCCTCCACCTGCAAGCCGTTGGGCCCGTAATCTTTAAACAGGTGCGGCTGCAACGTTTGGTCAAGGCACTGAACCAAATCGGGGCGGCTGACGTGGCGGGCATCTGGCATGGCGGAACTCGGCGTTTCAGGGGTGCTTGCATTTTGACAGCAACGGATGCGAGACAATGGCGACAACAAGACAACCGGTGAACTTGGCATGAAACGACTTTGGCTTTTGTTTTCACAAACCGTCACGGTGTTGGTGGCATTGGTGTTTGTGGTGGCCACGCTCAAACCCCAGTGGCTGGACCGTCGGCCCACCTTCGCCTCCATCGTGCCGGTTTTCGAAGCCCCGGCCAATCCTTCGGCGGACCTCACCCCAGGCAGCCTTCGCGTGGCGGCTCGGCTGGCGGCGGCGGCCGTGGTGAGCATCAACACCAGCCAATCGGCGGCCAACAATCCGAACCTTGAAGACCCGTGGTTTCGTTTTTTCTATGGCGAGCGCGGCTCAAGCCAACCCCAAACCGGTTTGGGCTCGGGCGTGATCGTCAGCCCCGACGGTTACATCCTGACCAACAACCACGTCATTGAAGAGGCCGACGAAATTCAGGTCACCCTCTACGACGGACGCACCACCGCGGCACAGGTCATTGGCACCGACCCCGAAACCGATTTGGCCGTGCTCAAGATCAACTTCACCAACCTCCCCGCCATCACTTGGGGCAATTCCGAGCAAATCGCCATTGGCGATGGGGTGCTGGCCATTGGCAACCCGTTTGGCGTGGGCCAGACCGTCACCAGCGGCATCATCAGTGCGCTGGGACGCACACAGTTGGGCATCAACACCTTCGAGAACTTCATCCAAACCGACGCAGCCATCAACCCCGGCAATTCGGGCGGCGCATTGGTGGACGTGAGTGGTCACTTGGTGGGCATCAACACCGCCATCTACTCCCGCTCCGGCGGCTCCATGGGCATTGGCTTTGCCATCCCCACTTCAACCGCACGCCAAGTGCTTGAAGCCATCGTGCGCGACGGCGAAGTGGTGCGCGGCTGGATTGGGGTCGAACCGCAAGATCTCACCGCCGAACTCGCCGAAGGCTTTGGCTTAAACCCCCAAGCGGGCGTGATCATCACCGGCGTGTTGCAAAACAGCCCGGCCGCCAACGCCGGCCTTCGCCCTGGGGATGTGGTCACCGCCGTCGGGGGGGCCAAGGTGACCACGGTCAGCGAATTGCTCAGCGCTGTGGCCGCGCTGCCACCGGGTAAGCCCAGCACTTTGAGCGTGAACCGAAAAGACGACCAATTGAATTTGAAGGTGGTGCCCGGACAGCGGCAAATCGAACGCAACAGCCGCCCGCGCTGATCAGGCCTGCGGGGATTCAGCGGCCTCTTCGGCCGCAGGAGGCTTAACAAACCACCGCGCCCCCCAAATGCCCAATTCATAAAGCAGGCACATGGGCACGGCCAAGGCGAGCTGAGAAATCACGTCCGGTGGTGTCACAACGGCCGCGATGACAAACGACAGCACGATGAAGTAGCCCCGAAAGTCTTTGAGTTTTTGGATGCTCACCATGTTCAAGCGAACCAACAAAATCACCACGATGGGCACTTGGAATGCCAAACCAAAAGCCAAATACAAAGACAAAATGGCTTCCACATAAGAGGCAATGTCGGGCGTGGCCGCCACGCTGTCTGGGGTGAAACCTTGGATAAAACCAAACATTTTGTCGAGCACAAAAAACTGCACAAAGGCAATGCCCACATAGGCCAACAAGCTGCCCAGCACAATCAACGGAATCGCAAAACGCTTTTCGTGGCTGTAGAGCCCAGGCGATACAAAAGCCCACACTTGGTACATCTGCCAAGGCAACGACAGCAAGAACGCCGCCATCAACAGCACCTTGAGCGGAATAAAAAACGGCGAAAACACCCCCACCGCAATCAGCTTGGCATCCGGCGGCATGTGGGCGCGAATGGGCACCGCAATCAAGTCAATCAAGCCGCTGGGGCCTGGCCACAGCGCCAAGCCAGCCATACAAATGACCAAACCCATCAGGCCATAGACCAAACGGTCGCGCAACTCCATGAGGTGCTGCACAAAAGGTTGTTCGGTACCAGCGAGTTCGTCGTCGGTTTTGGGAGCGTCGGACATCAGTTTGAAGAAGAGGGTCGAGGCCGGTAGCGGGCCACACGCGCGGCACCGGATTGGGCGCTCGTGCGCACACCCGAGCGCACTTTGTACCAACGCGGCACCGCACCTTGTTTGATGCGCCAGTTTTTCTTGGGCGCTTTGTAGGCGGGACTGCCCAGTTGGTTTAGGGCCGACTGGCTGTCGTATTCATTTTCAGACTGCTGTAGGCCGTCGGTGACCTCAGACCACGACTTTTCAAAGTCATCGGCCTGGCCCTGAATGGACGATTGCACATCTTGGGCCGCGCTTTGAACGGTGTCCCTCATTTTTTTGAGTTCTTCCAAGTCCATGGAGCGGTTGACTTCGGCCTTCACGTCGGCCACGTAACGCTGCGCCTTGCCCAGCATCGTGCCCACCATTCGGGCCACGCGCGGCAATTTCTCTGGGCCAATAACGACCAAGGCGACCGCCCCAATCAAGGCGATTTTGGAAATACCCAGATCAATCATGGGGTGGGTGTTTTAAAGGGGCCGCACACAAAGACGCGGCCAACCGAGCCATCAGCTCTTTTGTTTGGTTTCAACGTCAATGGCCGACGTGTCTTTTTTGACCTCGGACTGCGTCAGGGGTGTAGCGGCTGCGTCGGCTTCGCCAGTCTTCATGCCGTCCTTAAAGCCCTTGACCGCGCCGCCCAAGTCGGAGCCAATGTTTTTGAGCTTCTTGGTGCCAAACACCATGACCACAATCAACAAAACAATCAGCCAGTGCCAAATAGAAAAAGCGCCCATGGAAATCTCCTAAAGAAGTACCGATTCTAAGGTGGAATCGGGCTCAGCCCTTATACCAAGGGCGCGGACCGCCCATGACGTGCATGTGCAGGTGATGCACCTCTTGGCCGCCTTCCGCCCCCGTGTTCACCACGATGCGAAAACCGCCCTCGGGGTAAGCCCCGCAGCCCGCTTGCGCGGCGAGTTTGGGTGCCAAGGTCATCATGTGGGCCAACAGGGCCGCGTGCTCAGGCCCCACGTGGGCCATGGACGCGATGTGCGCCTTGGGCACGATCAAAAAATGAATGGGTGCCCACGGGTTGATGTCGTGAAAGGCGTACACCAGTTCGTCCTCGTGCACTTTTTTTGAGGGGATCTTGCCTGCAATGATTTTGCAGAACACGCAGTTATCGTCGGTCATGGTCAGGGCCTGAGATCGGTTAATTGCCCATGGGGCGCTCGTCATTCAAACGCACCATGCCCAGCACGATGCGGTACAAAAACCAAATGGAAATGGCCGCCCAGGCCAACCAGCCCGGTAGCACAAACAACAGCCACAAAGGCAGCGTGACGGCATACAAAACCGCCGCCCACAGCACGGTGCGAATGCGGAAGCTGAAGTGAGAGGCCTCCCAATCCAACGCATCGCCGCGCTTGACCAGGTCAATCACCAAGGCCACCACCAAAAGAAGCGGCCCCATTTGTGCACCGGGCACCACGGCGCTGACGGCCACCACCAAGTGCAACAGATAGCTCACCCAACTGATGGCGCGGGTTTGGTCGTTCAGGGGTTGTTCGTGCATTGCTTATTCACCCAAACGTTCGCGTTCAACGGCTTTGCGCAGGGCTTTTTCTTCAATGCCGCTTAAGCCCTCGCGGCGGGCCAATTCATTGACCACATCGGCGGGCGTGAGGCCGTAGTGCGCCAGCGCGATCATGCTGTGGAACCACAAATCGGCCACCTCGTACACCAGCTTGGACGCGTCCGCGCCGTGGTCCACGTCTTTGGCAGCCATCACGGTCTCGGTGGCCTCTTCGCCGATCTTCTTCAAAAACGCGTCCGGGCCTTTGTGCAACAGGCGGGCCACGTAACTGGTTTCGGGGTCCCCGCCGTTGGCGGCCTTGCGGCTTTCAATCACGGCGGCCAAACGCGCCAAGGTATCGCTGGTGCTCATGGGGTTCACTTATAAATGCTTTCGGGGTCTTTGAGCACGGGCTCACACGCATGCCAGCCATCGACTTCTAGGCGTTGGTAAAAACAGCTGTGGCGACCGGTGTGGCAGGCAATGCCTGGCTCGTGGCCGAGCTGGGTGACTGTGAGCAGCACCACGTCGTTGTCGCAGTCCAAGCGGATGTCGTGCACCTGCTGCACATGGCCAGATTCTTCGCCTTTGAACCACAGCTTGCCCCGCGAACGACTGAAGTAAACCGCCCTTTTCAGCTCAGCCGTCTTTTGCAAGGCTTCGCGGTTCATCCAGGCGAACATGAGCACGTCGCCGCTGTCTTTTTCTTGGGCGATGACCGGCACCAAGCCTTTGTCGTCCCATTTGATTTTGTCGAGCCAGTTCATAGAGCTTGATGTTAAGTCAAACTTCAACCCATGGGTTTTTGTTCCCTCTCGCTTGACAGCGGCATGACGAACTGGTGCAGTGCCCATGTTGAGGGGCTTAATCGGGCATTTGACCGTAAGAATTTCTGTTCTCAGGGGTTTAAGGAAATAGTCACACTTACGCTTTATTTCATGCACGCCTCAGCCCTTGCCGCCCACCGTTTTGGTTATGCCGAAACCAGTTTACGCCCCCTGCGATCCGACCCCATGGCTTGGGTCTTGGCCCAATTCCCGCGCGACAGCCCCAGTCCCAATGTCTTCGATTCCCAGGGGTTAACCAGCAGTTCTGATGCTTTGCGCATTGCCAAAGAAAACTTGCGTGAAAACCGTCAATCGTTGCGTCAAATCGACAGGTTGGGTCTGCAGCGACGCTGGCAACACACCATCAGCACGCCTGCGCCTGTGGCTGAGCGTTGGGTGCAGTTTTGGACAAATCATTTTTGTGTGTCAGCCACCAAAGCTCGTGTGCAGGGTCTGGTCTGGTCACATGAAAACGAGGCCATACGACCCAATGCGCAGGGTCGCTTTTTCGATTTACTCAAAGCGTCCACCCTGCACCCGGCAATGTTGCTGTATCTGGACAACACACAATCAATAGGTCCAGATTCTCGTGAAGGAAAGCGTCGACAAAAAGGGCTTAACGAAAATTTGGCGCGTGAACTGCTCGAACTGCACACACTGGGTGTGAACGGTGGGTACACACAAAGCGATGTCACCGAGACCGCAAGGCTCTTGACGGGCTGGACCACACGAAATGCAACCGATAGCCAAACAAACTTTGTGGCTGCGCTGCACCAACCTGGTACAAAAATGATTCTGGGTAAACGCTATACACAAGGCCCACAGGCGTTAGACCAATTGCTCATTGATCTGAGCCAACATCCATCCACCGCAAAACATCTCGCCATCAAACTCGCCCGCCATTTTGTGACCGATGACCCACCTCAAGCGCTGGTTGAGGTGGTGGCTGCTCGTTTTCGTGACAGTGACGGCGATTTGCGAGCCACCGCTTGTGCCTTGTTTGAACACCCGCTGACGTGGCATGGCAACCATGCGCCAAAGTTCAAGCGGCCCGATGAATTGCTGCTTTCGGCCCATCGCATGCTGAAGTTGCCCTTTGGCAACGCACAGCTGCAAGCCGGTGTACAAGCGTTGTCCAGCATGGGGCAAAGCACCGGCCATGCACCCTCCCCACAAGGTTGGCCTGATCGCACTGCAGACTGGCTCTCGCCAGATGCGCTTTTTAAGCGGGTGCAATGGGCAGAGGGCTTTGCCGCTGTTCATGCAGACAAAGCAGATGCGCGGCAATTGGCCCAGCTGGCCATGGGTGAGGACTTGGGTGAATCCACGCTAAGACACATCAGTCAGGCCGAAAGTGGTGCCCAAGCTTTGGCTTTGTGGCTCTCCAGCCCTGAATTTCAACGGAGGTAATCGCGCCATGCCATCAAACCACACGATACCGCGACGAAGAGCCCTGCAATGGATCAGCGCCGGTCTAGGCGCCAGTGCCATGAACTCAAGTCTTGCCCTGGCATCTGTCAACAAGGATGCCGAATCACCACGCTTGGTGGTGATCATGCTGCGTGGTGCCCTTGACGGATTGGCCGCTGTTCCAGCGTTGGGTGACCCCGCTTGGTCATCCCTGCGAGGACATGAAGCAACGAATGCCGACACCAGCGAAAACCATGTTCTACAAGGCACCATTTTTGCCTTGCATCCTGCACTTAAAAATCTGCAGCGGTGGTGGAACGAACGACAATTGTTGGTGTTGCATGCGATTGCCAGCCCTTACCGCGAACGCTCACACTTTGATGCCCAACAATTGCTGGAAAGCGGTGGTAGCCAGCCTTTTGCGCTGCAAGATGGCTGGCTGGGACGGGCTTTGAACGCGACGGGCAAGTCAGCCTTAGCCCTCTGCCCGGCAATGCCCTTAGCGCTTCGTGGTTCTGCTCACGCGAGCACTTGGACGCCGGGATTTTTGAGCACCCATGATGAAGATTTTTCTAGCCGTATCGCTGGTCTGTACAAGAACGACGAACCAATGGCAAACGCTTGGTCCCATGCATTGGCTCAGCAGGGTTTGGTCCGCGAATCTGGTCAATCCTTCATGAGTCCCGCGACCAGAGTGAACGGGTTTGTTTCACTGGCCCGTCAGGCTGGCGCGTTTTTATCGTCCGCACAAGGCTCCCGTGTGGCTTGGCTTGAAACTGGTGGTTGGGACACTCATACGCAACAAGCCAACCGTCTCATGCGTGAACTGACCGGCTTGGACAACGGTTTAGGCGCACTGCGCGAGTCGTTGGGCGCACATTGGATACGCACCACTGTGGTGGTGATGACTGAATTCGGACGCACGGCGATGATCAACGGCAGTGGTGGCACCGATCACGGCACAGGTGGGGTGGCTTTTTTGGCCGGTGGTGCCGTGGCGGGTGGTCAAGTGCTCACTGACTGGCCGGGCCTCTCTTCAAAACAACTGCTCAATGGACGTGACTTGCGGCCTACACAAGACATTCGCAGCCTGATTGCTGCTGTGCTACAGCGTCAATTTGGTTTTTCAACGGTTCAGTTACAGGCTGAGGTGCTGCCTGGCGCTGTATCAGCCGAGCGTTTGGGACTTTGGCGCTCTTAAATCAACCGACTTCAAGAAAATTTACCCCTCTGAACCGACCATGAAGAACTCCTTTGCTCGCTACTGTCTTTGGCGTGTCTTTTTGTTGGCTACGCTCAGTATGTCTGCGAATGCCGCCACCATTGAAGTCCCCGACCCGAAAGGTTGGTCTGCGTTAACACACGAAGAGCAAGAAAATCGCCGGGCTGTATTAAAACGACAGTTGCAACTGGCGTCGCCGGCTGAGCGGCGCGTATTCCGTCAGCAACTGCGCGCGCGCCTGGAGACACTCAGCCCGCAAGATCGGCAAGCGTTGGCAGCACAAACACGAGGGCGCTGGGAGACCTTGAGCATCGAGCAGCGCCAAAGACTGGTCAAGGAACGTCGTGATCAGATCAACGCCATGTCACTGGAGGAGCGCGAAGATCTTCTGCGACAGCGTCGCGCAATGTTGAATAAGCTGTCCGCGGAAGAGCGCCGCGCACTGCGTGAAAAGCTGACACCAAATTAACAAACAACGATGTTTGACCCCGTAAGCCCGCCTGTGCAGCCAACGCTCATACCCCAGTCCAAAACCAAGTCACCCCTCATCCGAGGCTTGTTGAGCCGACTGTCCCCCACACCCAAAGATTGGCTGTTATGGCAACAAGCTTGCGAAGGAAATGCCCGATCCGCTTCAGCTCTGGTTAAATTGTTAACCCCTCAGGCCTTGGCAATGGCAATGCAAATACTGCACCAGCACGCCGATGCCGAAGATGTGGTGCAAGAATCGTTTTTGCGGCTCTGGGGCAGGCGCCCAAGCAGTGACCGAGGCGCCTCTTTAGCCACCTATTTCAACACCATCGTTATCAACCGCTGCAAGAGTTTTCTGATGCAGCGACGAGAACTGCTCACGGAACCCGACGCACTGACCGATTTATCGGACGCTTTGCAACCGCAACAAAGCTTCGACACACATGACCTTGAGCTAACCGAAAGGTTGCAAAAGGTCATGCACGGTTTACCGCCACGGCAGCGCATGGCTTTGAGCATGTGGGCTTATGCCGATGCCTCAGTACCCGAAATTGCCATTGCACTCGAGATCGACAACAATGCCGCTCACCAACTCTTACATCGCGCCAAACAGACCATAAAAAAGCAATTAACCCAAGGAGAACGGCCATGAATGACAACCGTACCCGCACCACCGATCCGGACCACGCCTTACGCCAAATTCTGCAGGACAGCCAAGCTCCCGTACCCGATAGCCAAGACTTGCAACAACGTGTATTGGCGCAGTGGCTGCAGCGCCATCCACAACAACCTCACGACCACCCAACGCTTCTGTCCAACGCTTCCGTCTTGTTGCTGGGACAAACACAACGCCTAAAAATGGCGTTCGTGTTGCTCACAATTTCATTGACCGTGCTGCTGGTCTTTTGGTGGACACGCCCAGACCCCATTCTTCAAGAGCTTCTGCAACCGGATGTACTCTCACTGATGGGTATGGGTGAGATGTGAACAAATAAGCGTGCAAAGCAACGCCTCCGACCGTCACTCGACGGTCACGCTTTTGGCCAAATTCCTGGGCTTGTCTACATCGGTCCCCCGTGCACATGCGGTGTGATACGACAGCAACTGCAAGGGTACGACGTGCAGGATGGGCGACAGCACACCGTAGTGCTCAGGCATGCGAATCACGTTCACGCCTTCGCTGCTTTCAATTTTTGTATCGCCATCGGCCAACACATACAGCACGCCACCACGGGCACGGACTTCCTGCATATTGCTTTTCAACTTTTCAAGCAACTGATCATTGGGCGCCACGGTGACCACGGGCATGGCGTTGGTCACCAAGGCCAGCGGGCCGTGTTTCAACTCACCCGCTGCGTAAGCTTCGGCGTGAATGTAGGTGATTTCTTTGAGCTTGAGTGCACCCTCTAAGGCAATGGGGTAGTGTGTGCCCCGGCCCAAAAACAGCGCGTTTTCTTTGCTCGCAAATTCTTGCGCCCAGGCGATGATTTGCGGCTCCAGTGCCAAGACGGCTTGCAACGCAGCGGGCAGGTGGCGCATGTCTTTGAGGTGCATGGCCTCATCGGCATCACTCAAACTGCCCTTGGTCTGTGCCAACGCCAGTGTGAGCAAGAAGAGACCCGCCAGTTGCGTGGTGAAGGCTTTGGTAGAAGCCACGCCGATTTCGGCCCCAGCGCGGGTCACATAAGCGTGTTTGCATTCGCGCACCATGGCACTGGTGGATACGTTGCAGATGGTGAGCGTGTGCAGCATGCCCAGGCTTTGCGCGTGGCGCAACGCGGCCAAGGTGTCGGCGGTCTCGCCGCTTTGGGTGATGGTGACGATCAGCGTGTTGGGGTTGGGCACCGATTCGCGGTAGCGGTATTCGCTGGCGATTTCAACCTGACAGGGTACTTTGGCAATCGCTTCGATCCAATACTTGGCCACGCAACCGCTGTAATAGCTGGTGCCGCAGGCCAAGATCAACACGTTTTCAATCGCCTTAAAGGTGCTGTAAGCGCCGTCGCCAAACAGCTCGGGGGTGATGCCCTCCACGCCTTCGAGCGTGTCGGCAATGGCGCGTGGCTGCTCGAAAATTTCTTTTTGCATGTAGTGGCGGTAGGGCCCCAGCTCGGCCGCACCGCTGTGCGCGTGCACCGTTTTAACGGTGCGGGTGGCTGGCTTGTGGTCGCGGTCCACCACCCAGTATTTGCCCAGCTGGATGTCGACCACATCGCCTTCTTCTAGGTAAACGATCTGGTCGGTCACACCGGCCAACGCCATCGCGTCGCTGGCCAAGAATGTTTCGCCTTGGCCCACGCCCAAGATAAGCGGCGAGCCCGCACGCGCCCCGATCACGCGTTGCGGCTCGTCTTTGTGAAACACCGCAATGGCATAAGCACCATGCAGTTGGCGAATGGTGGTTTTGACGGCTTCAAAAATGTCACCGTCGTAAACACTGTCCACCAAATGAGCAATAACTTCGGTGTCGGTTTGGCTCAAAAATACATAACCTTTGGCCTGCAGGGCGGCGCGAAGCTCTTCGTGATTTTCGATGATGCCGTTGTGCACCAGCGCCACCTTACCGGGCTTGACATCCGCTGCGCCTGTACCGTGGCTAAAGTGCGGGTGCGCGTTGTGCACAGCGGGTGCACCGTGTGTGGCCCACCGGGTGTGTGCAATGCCCGTTCCGCCCTCAATGTGCTCTGCACTCACCTGGTCCATCAGCTCGGCCACGCGCGAGGTGCTGCGAGCGCGATGCAAACCGCCCGTGCCACCATTTAAGCTGGCTGCGTGAACAGCCACGCCACAAGAGTCATAACCTCGATACTCCAAGCGCTGCAAGCCCTGCACCAGAACCGGAACAATGTTACGAGAAGAAACGGCGCCCACAATGCCACACATAAAGCGTCTCCTAAAGAATGGAATGACCGAATGGTAGGGGGAAAGAAAAAAAATTTCCGATCAATATTTCGTTAAAAATCGGGTTTAATTTCATTAATTCAAATAATTGAAATTTAAATTCAAAAATTAAATAAATATGGAACAAAACTCACTCGACGCCATCGACCTGCAGCTGCTGGACTGCCTGCAGCGCGATGCCAGCCAAAGCAATGTGGCGCTGGCCGAGCGCGTACACATTTCGCCGCCCACCTGCCTGCGCCGCGTCAAGCGTTTGGTGGAAGGCGGCTGGATTGAGCGGCAAGTGGCCGTGCTCAGCACCGACCGCTTGGGGGCCGCCTTGGGCCACGGCCTGACGGCGCTCGTTGAGGTGTCGCTGGACCAACAGGGCAACGAACACTTGGACGCCTTTGAAACCCGAGCTGTAGCGCACGATGCCGTTCAGCAGTGTTGGCGCGTATCACCCGGCCCCGACTTCATGCTGGTGGTACAAGCCCACGACATGCCGCACTACCTCAACATCAGCCAAACCCTGTTTACGCAACACGCCAATGTGCGCAATGTGAAGGCGTTTTTTGCCACCAAACGGGCCAAGTTCGGTACACAAATTAACTTGGCCTTCAATGCGCTTCGTTAGTTTTCGGGTTGATCCAAGCGTTTAACCCGCTGTCTTCTTTGTGGGGCGTTGGTAGTTATCGATGCTGACCTGTCGGCCCCGAGCCACGCTCAAAGCGCCGGGGTCGGTGCTCTTGGTGATGGCCGAACCGCCACCCACTGTCCCGCCCGCGCCAATTTTGACGGGAGCGATCAGCACACAGTTGCTGCCAATGTGTACGTCTGCCTCAATCACGGTCCGGTGTTTATTGGCTCCATCGTAATTGGCCGTGATGCTGCCAGCCCCAAAGTTCACGCGCTCACCCAAAGTGGCGTCCCCCAAATAGGCCAAGTGGTTGGCTTTGGCGCCCTTGGCCATCGTGGAGTTTTTCACCTCCACAAAGTTGCCGATGTGCACCTCGGCCCCCAGTTGTGCGCCGGGGCGCAGTCGCGCAAAGGGGCCAATCAAGGCGCCTGCGCCCACGCTCACGCCCAACGTTTCGCCGTCGATGTGGGTGAAGGGGTGAATCACCGCGCCCGCTTCGATGGTGCAGTTGGCGATCACGCAGTTCGCGCCGATGCGCACACCGTCGCCCAAGCGCACGCAGCCTTCAAAGATGCAGTTTACGTCGATGTCCACGTCTTGCCCGCACACCAAGCTGCCGCGCACATCAAAGCGCGCCGGGTCGGCCATGCGCACACCCTCGGTCATCAAGGCCTCAGCCAAGCGGCGCTGGTGCACACGCTCCAACTCAGCGAGTTGCAAAGGGCTGTTGACGCCCGCGACTTGCGCGGCGTCACCAATGCGGTGGGCTTGCACCACGCATCCGTCGGCCACGGCAAACTTCACCACGTCGGTCAGGTAATACTCCTGCTGCGCGTTGCGGTTGTCGAGCCGCGCCAGCCAGCCGCGCAGCAATCGGGTGGGCACGGCCATGATGCCGCTGTAAATCTCGGTGATGGCGCGTTGCGCTGGCGTGGCATCTTTTTGCTCAACAATGGCTTGAACCGCATCACCCTGACGCACGATGCGCCCGTAACCGGTGGGGTCGGGCATGTCCAATGTGAGCAAAGTCAGGGCTTGGCCCGCACAGCGGTCGATGAGGGCTTGCAAGGTGGCGGCTTCGGTCAGGGGCACGTCGCCCGACAGCACCAAGGTGATGCCGTCGTCGGCCAACACCGGCACGGCCTGCTGCACCGCGTGGCCGGTGCCGAGTTGCGGCATTTGGCGCACAAACTGCAAGCCGACGCCTTCGGGCGGCGTCAACCCCGCCTCAACCATTTCCGCCCCATGGCCGGTGATGACCACCACCGAGCGAGCCGATACCCTTGCGGCGGTGTCAATCACGTGCTGGGCCAAAGCGCGGCCACCCAAACGGTGCAACACTTTCGGTTTTTGGCTCTTCATGCGCGTGCCCTTGCCAGCCGCCATCACCACCACATCCACAGGAAAAGACATGAGCACCTCTGGGTTAAATTTTGATTTTATCGCGCCACGGTGGCGCATTGGGCTGACTTTGGTGTTGATGTTGGCGGTCTCGGCTTGCAGCACTTTGCGCTTGGGCTACAACCAAGGCCCCACGGCGGCGTATTGGTGGCTTGACCGTTACGTGGACTTCAGCGAGGCCCAAAGCCCACAAGTGCGCCAAGACCTGCGCCAGTTTTGGGACTGGCACCGACGCGAGGCCCTGCCCGCCTACGCCACGCGCATGGCACAGTGGCAAAACCTATTGGCCCAAGACCTCACGGCCGAGCAGGTGTGTCGGGAATTCGATTGGGTGCAAGCGCAGTTGCGCACCCTGGGCGAACAAGGCACACCGTCCTTGGCGCGTTGGGCGTTGACCCTGCAACCCGCGCAGTGGCAGCGCATACAAACGCGGTTCGAAGACCGCAACCAAGACTTTGCCGAAGACCACATCGAGGGCGATGCCGCCAAGCGGCTGCAAAAACGCTTCAAAGACAACCAAAAGCGCTGGGCCGATTGGTACGGCGAATTAAGCCCCGCCCAAAATGCGGTGCTGCAAGCGCAGTTGCGCGAGTCGACTTGGAACGCCAACACCACCCTGCAAGAACGGCGCTGGCGTCAAGCCGATTTGTTGGCCACCGTGCAAAACGCCCAACGCCAGCCCGAACAAGCGACCGCGTTGGTGAACCAACACCTGTTGCGCTACCAAAGCGCCAGCAACCCCGAACGCGAGGCCGAACGCCAGCGCTGGCTGCGCTCGGGCTGTGCGCAATTCGCGGCCATGCACCAGCAAATGTCCAGCGAACAACGCGCCCATGCACGAGCCAAACTGCAAGGCTACATCGACGATGTGCGTGCTTTACACGTGGGCAAGGGGTCGTGAGTGCCCGTCAGCGCAGCGGCCAGGCCACGCCGCTGTCGCACACAATCGCGTCGAGCGGCACATCGTGCGGCTCGGCTTGCAAATCGGGCACGTAGGCAAAGTCGTAGGCCAAGCCCAGCGTAAAGGGCTTGGGTTTGAGTTCGGCCAAGGTGCGGTCGTAAAAGCCCCCGCCATACCCCAAGCGATAACCACCGGGGCCAAAACCCACACAGGGCACCACGATCAGCGTGGGCGTGACCACCTCGGTGTCTTTGGGCTTGGGAATACCGTAAGCGTCCTCTTCCATGGGGCAGCCCGGGTACCAGGTGTGGAACGTCAGGGTTTTGCTGGTTTTGTTGACCACCGGCAAGGCAATGCGCCGCTGCAACTGCGCCTCCAGCGCATCGGCTTCTCGGCCCGCTTCTTGCCAACGAAACAAGGCGGGCAAAGGGTCAAATTCGCCTTTGATGGCCCAGTAAGCGCCGATCACGGTGTCGGGGCGGTCAATCAACCAGGTGCGCATGTTGCGCTGGATCAGGTCGTTGCGCCAAGCGCGATCCAGCAACTGCTGGCGCTTGGCCACCAAGGTTTTGCGCCACGCGGCTTTGTCGGGGGGCGTGGGCGCGGTTTCTGGGTTGTTGTTCATAATCGACGCATGAAAACAGGGATTGTGTCCATTATGGCCGCGCTGCTCATGTCCAGCGCCGCCGCCCAAAGCGCGGGTGACACCGCTGTGCTGCGCATGCAAGAGGCGTTTCGCGCCAACCAAGCCAGCACCTTGAGCCAAACGCTGCCCCAACTGCGCGGCCATGTGCTGGAGCCAATGGCGGCGTATTGGGAGATGCGCGTGCGACTCGACAGCGCCCCCGTGGCGCAAATCACTCAGCGCCTCGCGGCCCTGCGCGGCAGTTATTGGGAAGACCGGCTGCGTGCCGATTGGTTGGCGCTGTTGGCCCGGCGTGAGCAATGGGATTTGTTCGATGCCCAGTGGCCGTTCTACCGCATGCGAGACGAGCGCGGCCTTTTGTGCAGCGCGGCCCTGCGCGATTGGCGACGCGGCACGACCCCCGCCGAGCGCGTCGCCATCGACGTAACCCGTTGGTGGCTGGCCCAGCGCAACATCGACCACGGCTGCGCCCAGGCCGCAGGCCAATTGCTGGCCGCCAAACACCTGCCCGAACTCGCCGTGTGGTACCGCGCCCGATTGGCCATGGAGCGCAACCAACCCAGCGTGGCCGAACAGGCCATGGCCTTGCTTGACCCCGCCCGTGCCAAAACCGTGCACGCGATCGCCAAGCAACCCGATATCTACCTCAACGACAAGCTCACGGCCTTTCGATCCACCACCAAAGAGCTGGTGACCTTGGCCCTCATTCGCTTGGCCGCCACCGACCCGGCGGCTGCGGCCCAAGCCCTTGAAGGCGGTCGCTGGCGAGTGCAACTCACCGCCGAAGAGCAAAGTTGGGCGTGGGGCGCCATTGGCAAACGCCAAGCCCAACGTTTGCAAGACGACGCGCTGCAGAGCTTTGCCAAAGGCAAAACCACCGCCATGGACGACGACCACTTGGCTTGGATGGCACGTGCGGCCTTGCGCGCTGGGCAGTGGGGCGTGGTCGAACAGGCGATTGCCGCGATGGGGGCCGATGAACAGCAAGACCCCACGTGGTTGTATTGGCGAGCCCGCGTGAAGCTGGCGCAGTCGCCCTCGCTGGCGCAAACCCAAGAGGCGCAAGCGCTCTTGCGCTCCATCGCCAGCACGCGACACTTTTACGGTCAACTGGCCACCGAAGCCCTGGGCCAGGCCATCACCGTGCCCCCCGCACCCGCCGCCCCAACAGCTCAAGAGCGCCAAAGCGTGCGCCAAAACCCGGGGCTGCGACGGGCCTTGGCCGCCATGGCCCTGGGCTTGCGCACCGAGGGCAACCGCGAATGGAACTACACCGTGAGCCTGCACACGCCGGGCGGCATGAACGACCGCGAGCTGTTGGCTGCGGCGCAATGGGCGTGTGAACAAGCGCGTTGGGACCGCTGCATTTACACCAGCAAACGCACCCAGGTGGCACACGACCAAAGCCAACGTTTTCCCTTGCCGCACCGCGAGTTGGTGGTGACCCAAGCCAACGCGCTGGGTTTGGACCCCAGCTTGGTGTTTGGTTTGATTCGCCAAGAAAGCCGTTTTGTCACCGATGCGCGCTCGCACGTGGGGGCCTCGGGCTTGATGCAGGTCATGCCCAGCACCGCCCGCTGGACCGCCAAACGCATCGGCTTGAGCCCATTGCAAAGCCAGGACATCCACGACCAAACCACCCATGTGCGCATTGGCACCGCGTATTTAAAAATGGTCATTGACGACTTTGACGGTGCGCTGCCCTTGGCGGTGGCCGCGTACAACGCTGGGCCGAGTCGCTCGCGCCAGTGGCGCAACGGCCCGCTCTTGCCGGGCGACATTTGGGTCGAAAACATCCCTTTTGAAGAAACCCGCGACTACGTCAAACGCGTGTTGTCCAACAGCGTGAATTACGCTGGCCTCATGACCGGGCAGCCACAATCGCTGCGCGAACGCTTGGGCACCGTGGGGCCACGCATCAGCGCCGTGCCCGTCAACAACGAATTGCCTTGATCCACAGGAGATTTTTCATGAACAACGCATTGGTACTGGGCGGCACCGGCTTTGTGGGCCGCCAGGTGTGTGAAGCCTTGCACCGCGACGGCTGGCGCATCACCGTGCCCACACGCCGCGCGCGCAACGCCCAAGCGGTGCAACACCTGCCGCGTTTGACGGTCTTGCAAGCCGATGTGCACAACGCCCAAACCCTGCCCGGCTTGGTAGCGGGTCACGATGTGGTGATCAACCTAGTGGCCGTCTTGCACGGCAACGCCGCCACGTTTGAACGCAACCACGTGCAGCTGCCCGAACGGCTGGCCGAGGCGTGCAAACGCCAAGGCGTGCGCCGCCTGATCCACGTCAGCGCCTTGGGGGCCGATGCGCAAGGGCCTTCGCTGTACCAGCGCAGCAAAGCCCGGGGTGAGGCTGCCTTGCAAGCCGCCGCCGCGGCGGGTGACCTGGACCTCACGGTGCTGCGCCCGAGCGTGATCTTTGGCGCGGGCGACCGCTTTCTCAACACCTTTGCCGCCTTGCAAGCCGTCCTGCCTTTTGTGCCGTTGGCGGGTGCCCAGACGCGCTTTCAACCGGTCTGGGTGAACGACGTGGCCCAAGCGCTGGCGCGTTGTGCCCACGACCCGAACACCGCAGGCCTGACCATCGATGCCGTGGGGCCTGACGTGTGTCGGCTCATTGATTTGGTGCGTTTGGCCGGCACGCTCAGCGGCCACCCCAGGCCGGTCTTTGGGGTGCCCGAGTGGGCGGGCCGCGTGCAAGCGGCGATGATGGCTTTGATGCCGGGTGAACCCCTCATGAGCCAAGACAATCTGCGCTCCATGCGCGTGGACAATGTGCGCACCGGCTCAGGCCCCGACCTCAAACACTTGGGCATCGAGCCCGCCAGCGTGCACGCGGTGGCACCGCTGTATGTGGGTCACCAAGGCCCCAGCAGCCACTTGTTGCAATGCCGCGAAAAAGCGCGGCGTGTTTGATCTTTTTTTCACAGGACGCTTCCATGGCTTTGCAGCTCTACATCGGCAACAAAAACTATTCGTCTTGGTCCATGCGGCCCTGGGTCTTGATGCGCCAAGCGGGTATTGACTTTGAAGAGGTGATGGTGCGCTTTGATTCGTTCAGCGCCGACTCGGCCTTCAAACACCGCCTGCGCGGCATCAGCCCTTTGGGCAAGGTGCCGGTCTTGGTGGACGACGGGTTTGTGGTCTGGGACACCTTGGCGATTGCCGAATACTTGGCCGATCGCTTCCCCGACCGGGGCCTGTGGCCAAGCGACCGCTTGGCACGCGCACGCGCACGCAGCGTGTGCGCCGAAATGCACAGCGGCTTCACCGCCTTGCGCAGCCACTGCCCCATGAACATCGAAGCCAGCTTGCCCGACGTGGGCCGTTTGCTCTGGCGCGATCAGGCCGCGCTGCGGGCCGATGTGGCGCGTTTGTGCGGCCTGTGGGGCGAGTTGTTGGGTGCGCAGCCGCGTTTGCCCAACGGGGCACAACCGTTTTTGTTTGGCGAATTTGGCATCGCCGATGCGTACTTCGCCCCCGTGTGCATGCGCCTGCACACCTACGCGCTGCCCATGCCCGCCGACCTGCTGGCCTATGTGGAGCGGGTGCGCGAAGCGCCTGGGGTCAAGACTTGGATCGACGAAGCGATGCAAGAACACGATTTCCTCGACTTCGAAGAGCCCTACCGGCTGGGCCGCTGAAACCCATGCCCACGTATTTGGTTGGCGGTGCGGTGCGCGATGCCCTGATGGGTGCGGCCCATAGCAGCGACCGCGACTGGGTGGTGGTGGGCGGCTCGCCCGAAGCCATGCTGGCGCAAGGCTTTGTGCCAGTGGGCCGCGACTTCCCCGTGTTTTTGCACCCCACCACCCACGAGGAATACGCGCTGGCGCGCACCGAGCGCAAAACCGCGCCGGGCTACCATGGCTTTGCGTTTCACGCCGACCCCAGCGTCACGCTGGAAGACGATTTGGCGCGGCGCGACCTGACCATCAACGCCATCGCCGTGCCCGAAGCCCAAGCCGATGACCCGGCGCGCGCCGAGCGCATCGACCCTTTTGGCGGTGAACGCGATCTGCGCGAACACCGCCTGCGCCACATCACCCCGGCCTTTGCCGAAGACCCGGTGCGCGTGCTGCGCGTGGCGCGTTTTGCGGCGCGTTGGCCGCTCTTTCACATCGCCCCCGAAACGCTGGCGCTGATGCGCCAGATGGTGCACAGCGGTGAGTTGAACCACTTGGTGGCCGAGCGGGTGTGGCAAGAACTCAGCCGCGCCCTGATGTCGGCCCAGCCCAGCCGGGCCTTCACCGTCTTGCGCGAGGTGGGCGCGTTGGCCCTTGTGTTGCCCGAGGTGGATCGCCTGTTTGGGGTGCCCCAACGCGCCGAATACCACCCCGAGGTGGACACCGGTGTGCACCTGATGATGGTGCTCGACCAATGCGAGCGGTTCGGTGCGCCGCTACCGGTGCGCTTTGCCGCGCTCTGCCACGACCTGGGCAAGGGCACGACGCCCGAAGCCGAATGGCCGCGCCACCTCGGCCACGAAGGCCGCAGCGTGCCGCTCTTGCGTGCCTTGGTGGAACGTTGGCGCGTGCCCAAGGACTGCGCGGTCTTGGCCGAGGTGGTGGCGCGTGAGCACGGCAACATCCACCAATGCTTGAACTTTGGCCCTGCGGCGGTGCTGCGTTTGCTGGAGCGCTGCGACGCCTTTCGCCGCCCAGAGCGGTTCGAGCAAGCGCTTTTGGCGTGTGAATGCGATGCCCGTGGCCGCGCCGGGTTTGAAGACCGCGACTACCCGCAGCGGCCCGCCTTGAGCGCCGCACTGAACGCGGCCTTATGCCTCGACACGCAAGCCGTTCTGCACACACTCGGTGAGCGCGGTGAGCGCACCCATGGCCCCCATGTGGGCCGCGCCATCGCTCAAGCGCGCACCCAAGCCGTGGCCGCGGTATGGCCCCAACGCGGCGGATAATTCAGCCATGGCCCACCTCCTCATTGCCGAAGACGACGAACTGCTGCGCGACGGCTTGCGCGCCATCTTCACCCAAGCGGGCCATGAGGTCAGCACCTGCGTGAACGGCGCCTTGGCTTGGGAAGCCATTCAAACCGAAGCCTTTGACGCGGTGGTGCTCGATTTGGGTTTGCCTTTGCTCGACGGCTTTCAAGTGTTGGCGCGGCTGCGCCAACGCTGGCCCACCTTGCCGGTGCTGATCTTGACCGCACGCGACGGCGTGGAAGACCGCGTGGCCGGCCTCAACGCCGGGGCCGACGACTACCTGACCAAACCCTTCAACCTCGACGAATTGCTCGCCCGTGTACAAGCCATGCTGCGCCGCGCCAACCTGCCCGCACACGCCACCCCGGCCACGCCCAACACCGCCGACGCCTTGCGCATCGACACCGAACGGCCCCGCGCTTGGCTGGGCAACACCGCCATTGACCTGACCCAACGCGAGTGGGAATTGCTGCAATTGTTGTGGGCCAACTTCGGCCAAGTGGTCAGCCGCGAAGCCGTTTTGGCCGCTTGGCAAACCCCCGACGGCGACAACACACCCTTGGCCTCCAACGCGCTCGAGGTGTATGTGCACCGTTTGCGCCGCAAGCTCGGCGACGCGCCGCTGACCATCCGCAACGTGCGCGGCTTGGGCTATTTGTTGCAGTCGCTGCCCCATGGCTGAGAGCGCACCAGCGGGCTTGTCGCTGCGCCGCCAGCTCTTGCTCTGGTTGCTGCTGCCGCAGTTGGTGCTGTGGTCGGTGGGCGGCTTGCTCACCCACCGCATCGCCATGGCCTACGCCGAAAAAGGCATTGACCAATCGCTCACCCAATCCGTGCGCGCTTTGGCGCGCCAAGTCAAACCCTTGGGCTCGGGCCTGCTGATCGACTTCCCCAAGGCTGCGCAAGACGTGTTGGAGCAAGACCCGAGCGACCGCGTGAGCTACACCGTGACCTCGCCACCGGGGCAGTTTTTGTTGGGCAACGTCACCCTACCCCAACCGAATGACGACATGCGACTCAACGCGCCCCTGCTTTACGGCGCGGCACTCCATGGGCAGCCCATGCGCATCGTTGCACTCGATTTGCCTTACGGCGACCCCGATCAACCGCAAACGCTGCGCGTGCAAGTGGGCAAAGGCCTGACGGCCCAAAACCGCATCGCCGCCGAATTGGTGTGGGACATGCTGGCACCGCTCTTGGTGCTGGGCGTGGTGCTCAGCCTGATGGTGCACGCGGGCATTCGCCGGGGCCTGCTGCCGCTCACGCGCCTGACCACGCAACTGGAAAACCGCTCCGTCAACGCCCTGCAACCGATCGGCATGACGCAAGCCCCCAGCGAAGTGCACGCCTTGGTGCAAGCCGTCAACGGCTTGCTGGGCGAAGTCAACCGCAGCGTGAACCAAGAAAAACGGTTTTTAAACGACGCCGCGCACCAGCTGCGCACGCCCCTGGCGGGCCTGATCAGCCAAGTCGAATTGGCGCAGCGCGAAACCCAAGACCCGGCGCTGCAAACCCGCTTGGCCAAGGTGTTGAGCGGCGCGCAGCGCAGCGCCCACTTGGTGCACCAACTGTTGACCTTGGCGCGGTCGGAAAGCCTGGCGCAGTCGGCTCCCTTGGACCTAGCGGCCCTGGCCCGAGAAGTCGCCCGCGAATGGACCCCCAAAGCCTTGGCCGCCGGCATGGACTTGGGCTACGAGGGCGAAGAACACGCGCCGCTCACCGGCGACGCGCTGCAACTGCGCGAAGCCATGAGCAACCTGCTCGACAACGCGCTGCGCTACACCCCGCGCGGCACCGAAATCACCTTGAGCGTGTGGCGCCACACCACGGGCTGGGTGCTGAGCGTTCAAGACAACGGCCCGGGCCTGGACGCGCTGGGCCGCGCCCAAGCGTTTGGCCGTTTTTGGCGCGCCAGCGAACTGCCCGGCGGCTGCGGCCTGGGCTTGGCCATTGTGCGAGAAATTGCCCGCCGCCACGGCGGTGACGCACACGCCGAGGCGGTCAGCCCACAAGGCCTGCGCATCGAATTGGTGCTGCCCAATTAAATCCGCACCCCCGCCGCGTCAAACCAGCTCACGTGTGCGGTTTGCACGTCCAGGCCCACGGTGTCGCCAGGGCGCACGCGCACGTTGGGGGCGGTGCGCACGGTGAGGTCGCCCTGTTCGGTGGTGATGACCACATAGGTGTCAGCGCCGGTGGGTTCAACCACGCTGACTTGGCCGCGCCAACGGGCGGTGTCGCTGAGCACCAGGTGCTCGGGGCGCAGGCCCATGGTCACGTCTTGGCCTGCGGCCACGGGGCAGGCTGCGGCCAGTTGGGTGCCGCCCAAGGCCACGCCTTCGGCCCCCAATGAACGCCCGCTGAGCAGGTTCATGGTGGGCGAGCCGATGAAGGTGGCCACGTAGGTGTTGGCTGGGCGGTTGTAAATGTCGTCCGGTGTGCCCAGCTGTTGCAGGATGCCGTCTTTCATGACCGCGATGCGGCTGCCCAGCGTCATGGCCTCGATTTGGTCGTGGGTCACGTACACGCTGGTGATGCCGCTGGCTTGGTGCAGGCGCTTGATTTCGGCGCGCATTTCCACGCGCAGCTTGGCATCCAAGTTGGACAGCGGCTCGTCGAACAAAAACAGCTGCGGCTGACGCGCCAGGGCACGGCCCATGGCGACACGCTGGCGTTGGCCGCCCGAGAGTTGGCTGGGGCGGCGGTCGAGCAGGTGCGTGATCTGCAGCATGGCCGCCACTTCGGCGATGCGCTGCTGGCGCTCGGCCTTGGGCACCTTGCGCATTTCCAGCGCAAAACCGATGTTGTCGGCCACACTCATGGTGGGGTAGAGCGCGTAGCTTTGGAAGACCATGGCGATGTCGCGCTGGGCGGGCGGCACACCGACCACGTTGCGCTGGCCGATGTGGATGGCGCCTTCGGTGGGCTCTTCCAAGCCCGCGATGATGTTGAGCAAGGTGGACTTGCCGCAGCCCGAGGGGCCGACCAAGATCAAGAATTCGCCGGGCTCCACCGCGATGTCGATTTTCTTGAGGACTTCAACGCTGTGTTCGCCTTTGCCGAAGCACTTGCGCACACCCTGAATGTTCAATGCCGATGCCATGATGCTTCCTTATCCTTTGACCGCGCCGGCCGTCAGGCCACGCACAAAATAACGCCCCGCCAACACGTACACCGCCACGGTGGGCAAGGCGGCAATGAGGGCTGCGGCCATGTCCACGTTGTAGGCCTTGACGCTGCTGGTGGTGTTGGCGAGGTTGTTCAAGCCCACGGTGACGGGCTTGGAGTCGGCGCCGCTGAAGGCCACGCCGAAGAGAAAGTCGTTCCAAATTTGGGTGAACTGCCAGATCAAGGTGACCATCACGATGGGCGTGGACATGGGCACGATGATGCGAAAGAAAATTTGCCAAAAGCCCGCTCCGTCCAAGCGCGCGGCGTTGAGCAGCTCACCGGGCACGGCGGCGTAGTAGTTGCGGAAAAACAGCGTGGTGCTGGGCAATCCGGCCAGGCAGTGCACCAAGATCAAACCGCCGATGGTGCTGGACAAGCCCATCCACCCCAACACTTGGCTCATGGGCAAGAGCACCACTTGGAAGGGCATGAATACGCCAAACAGCAAGAGGCCGAAAAAGGTTTCGCTGCCGCGAAACTTCCACAGGCTCAGCACATAACCGTTGAGCGCGCCCCAGGTGGTGGAAATCAGCACGGCGGGGATGGCCATCCACACCGAGTTCCAGAAAAAGGGCTGCAAGCCGTTGCATTCCACGCCGGTGCAGGCGGTGGACCACGCTTGGCCCCAAGCCGAAAAGTTCAGGCTGCCGGGCAGGCTCAGCAGGTTGCCGTTGCGGATTTCGTCGGCGTCTTTGAGCGAGGTGATGACCATCACGTACAAAGGCGCCAAAAAGAAGGCCGCACCGATCAACAAGGTGGTCATCAAGGCCCAGCGGGCGAGGTGGTGCGAGGCGCTGCGGCGGCGCACGGGGGTGGTGAGGGTGCTCATCGGTTTTTGCTCCGCAGTTCGCTGTACAGGTAAGGCACCACAATGGCGGCCACCGTGATGAGCATGATGGTGGCGCTGGCCGCGCCCAAGCCAATTTGCCCACGCGAAAAACTCATGGCGTACATGAAGGTGGCGGGCACGTCGGTGGCGTAGCCGGGGCCGCCAGCGGTCAGGGCCATGACCAAGTCAAAGCTCTTGATGGCCAGGTGCGACAACACCATGAGGGTGGAGAAAAACACCGGCTTGAGCGAGGGCAAAACGATGCGCCAGTAAATGCGCGGCAGGCTCGCGCCGTCGATCTGGGCGGCTTTGATGATGCTGTCGTCCACACCGCGCAAACCGGCCAAAAACAAGGCCATGGCAAACCCTGCGGACTGCCACACGCCCGCGATCACCACACAGTAAATGGCCAAGTCCGACTGGACCAGCCAGTCGAACGTGAATGAGGTCCAGCCGAGGTCTTGCATGACTTTTTGCAAGCCGTCGCTGGGGTTGAGAATCCACTTCCACGCCGTGCCCGTGACCACAAAGGACAAGGCCATGGGGTAGAGGTAGACGGTGCGGATGAAGCCTTCACCGCGCACCTTTTGATCGAGCAAAATCGCCAAAAACACCCCCAGCGCCATCGACACGCCCACGTAGAGCACGCCGAAGATGGCCAGGTTTTTCAGCGCCACCCACCAACGCTCCATGGCCCACAAACGCTCGTACTGCAACCAGCCCACGAACTCGTAATTGGGCAGCATGCGCGAGGCCGTGACCGACAGCGCACCGTTCCAAATCATGAAGCCGTAGATGAAAGCCAGACCCAGCACAAAGGCCGGGGCCAGCACCAACTTGGGCAGGTAGTGGTCGAGGGAGTGTTTCATGGCGTAGCCCGATCACCCACCCGAAGGTGGGTGATCGGTTCCAGCGAGGGAGGGGGGAGAGAGAAGGCTTACTTGGCGGTGGCCACAGCGGCGATGCGCTTTTGCGCTTCAGCCACGGAGAGCTTGCCGTCGTTCCAGAACGCGGTGACCACGTCTTGGATGCTGCCTTGCTTGGCGGGCTCAATGGCCATGCCGTGGGCCACAGAGGGCACCAAACCGCCGGACTTGGCGGTGGCCACGAAGTCGGTGGCCGAGAGCTTGGCGCAGTCGTCAAACTTGCTCATGTCGTGGCCCAAACGAACGGGGATGGAGCCCTTGTTCTGGTTGAACACCTCTTGGAACTCGGTGCTCAAAATGGCCGAGGCCAAATCGCCTTGGGCTTTCTGAGCGGCTTCGTCCTTGAGCTTGAACATGATGAAGGAGTCGACGTTAAAGGTGTAGGCGTTGGCCGTACCAGGGGCGGCGGCGCACAAGAAACCTTCACCCGGCTTTTTGCCGGCGGCGGTGAATTCGCCCTTGGCCCAGTCACCCATGAACTGGAAGCCGGCCTTGCCCTGAATCACCAAGGCGGTGGTCATGTTCCAGTCGCGGCCAGGCGAGGCGGCGTCGGTGTAGCCCTTGAGCTTGCGGAAGGTGGTCAGCACCTTGGTCATGGTGGGGCTGTTGAGCGCGGCGGGGTCGAGCTTGACCAGGGCATCGTTGTAGAACTGTGCACCACCCACGCCCAAGGCGACGGATTCAAACACGGTGAAGTCTTGCCAGTTTTGGCCGCCGTGGGCCAAGGCGATGGCGCCGGACTTCTTGATCTTGTCGGCGGCCACAAAGAACTCGTCCCAGGTGGTGGGCATGCCCTTGACACCGGCTTTGTTCAGGACTTCGGGGTTGGCCCACATCCAGTTGACGCGGTGCACGTTGACGGGGGCGGCGACGTAATTGCCGTTGGCCTTCATGACATCGGCCACCACCTTGGGCAGCAAGTCGTCCCACTTCTCGGCGGTGGCCACAGCGTCGATGCTGGCCAGCATGCCTTCGTTGGCCCACTCTTGAATGGCGGGGCCTTTGACCTGCGCGGCGGTGGGCGGGTTGCCCGAGACGGCGCGGCTCTTGAGCACGGTCATGGCGTTTTCACCGCCACCACCGGCCACGGCAAAGTCTTTCCACTCGTGGCCTTTGGCTTCGAGCATTTTCTTGAGTTCGGCGGCAGAGGCGGCTTCGCCGCCCGAGGTCCAGTAGTGCAGCACTTCAACCGACTGCTTGGCGGTGGGGGCCGCAGGCGCTGCAGCGGCGGGCGCTTCTTCTTTTTTGCCACACGCGGTGGCCAACATGGCGGCCACCAAAGCGGCGCCCAAGGTGTATTGGAATTTCATGAATCGTCTCCGGAGTGGCCATAGGCCGTTGGTGAATGGCCCGCTGCACTGCGCAACAGGGCCGTTCATTATTCATTAATTAATGAAAACCGACACCCGGAGAAACCCTAGCGGGTCAAAGCAAATCAGTCCAAGGCGCGGGCTGCCCCCAGCAGGGCGGGCGAGGGGTCGGCGGTGATGACCCAGACCGGGATCGCTTGCAAAAAGGCGCTGAAGCGGCCCTTGGCTTCAAAGCGCTGGCGAAAGGCCGATGTGTCCAAGGCCAAACCCAAACGGGGCGCGATGCCACCGCCCACGTACACGCCGCCGCGAGCCCCCAAGGTCAAGGCGAGGTTGCCCGCCACCGAACCCAGCACGGCACAAAACAGGGCCACCGCTTCAACCGCCTGCGGGTGATGCGCCTTCAGCGCCGCTTCGGTGACGGCGGCGGGGGTGTTGATGCCCGAGACCGCTGCGCCATCGGCGGCGCAGAGAATCTCAAACGCATCGAGCAGGCCTTGCCCGCTGAGCAAGCGCTCACTCGACGGGTGCCCGTAACGCGCCGCCAAGCCGTCCATCAACACGCGCTCGCGCGGGGTTTCGGCGGGCAAGGTGACATGCCCCCCCTCACCTTGCACCGGCACCCATTGGCCCGGGCCGTTGGGCAACAAGCCCGAAACCCCCAAACCGGTGCCCGCACCCAGCAAGGCTTTGGGGGCGTCGGCCAGCGCGATGTGCCCCCCCACTTGGCGCAACTGATCGGCACCGAGGTCGGGCAAGGCCAAGGCCAAGGCGGTGAAGTCGTTGAGCAAGCGCAAGCGGTTCAAACCGAACGCCGAGCGCACCGCGGCTTGGGAAAACGCCCAGTGGTGATTGGTCATGCGGACCTCATCGCCGGTGATCGGGTTGGCGATGGCTATCGCCGCCTCAGACGGCTCGCCCTGCCCCACGGCGTCGATGTAAGCGCGCATGGCGGCTTGCAGCGTGGGGTATTGGGCGCCGGGCAAAACCCGCACGTGCGTGAGCGGTGCGTGGGCGTGGGCTTGCCAAGCGAATCGGGCGTTGGTGCCGCCGACATCGGCAAGCAATCGGGCGTTGGGGGTGGCGGTCGGTTTCATGTGCCCGTGATGATACCGAAGCCGTAACGAAATTACAGCTTGGCCGCGGCACGGGCCCACCGCACGATGTCGGGTGCGGCCATGGCCCCGGGCTGACGGGCCACCTCAACCCCACGCACAAACACCGCCAAAGTTGGGATGCTGCGGATGTTCAAGCGAGCGCTCAAGGCTTGGGCCTCTTCGGTGTTGACCTTGGCCACGCGCATGTGGGGCTCAAGCTCAGACGCGGCTTGTTCAAACGCCGGGGCCATGGCCCGGCAAGGCCCGCACCACGGTGCCCAAAAGTCCACCAACACCGGCACCTCGCTGCGCCCGATGTGGCGCTCAAACGCCGCCTCGTCCAAGGCGGCGGGGTGGCCGTCAAACAAAGGCCGGTGGCACTTGCCGCAATCGGGCGCGTGCGCGAGTTGCTCGGTCGGCACGCGGTTGGTGGTGTGGCAATGGGGACAAACGACGTGGGTGTTGGCTGGGCTGGACATGGGCGCTTTCATAAAAACCTGTGACCCAATTGGGGGCGATCCGCCCCCATTCAAGGCAGTGTCACACCCACAAACTGATGAGGCTGAACACCGCGCTGAGCACCACCGTGCTGCCCAAGGGAATGTGCCAATCGCGCCCACCGATGCGCCAATGGAAGTCACCCGGTAAACGGCCCAGCCCCAAGCGGCGCAAGAACGGTGCAAAGCCTTGGATGAGCACCAAGGCCAAAAAGGTGATGAGCATCCAGCGCAGCATGGGGGTCAGAGGCGGTGGCTGCGGTCGCCCACGGCAAAGCCGCTGGGGCTCCAATGCGCCGCGCTGGCTTCGGGGGCCAAGGCCAAGACCTTGAACAATTCGCCCATTTCGTGCTCATGAATGAGGATCTGTAAGCGCGCGCGGTCGCTTGGGTTCGCGCTGTGCGCGACGTCCATCAAACCCGAGTTGATCAAAAAGCGGCCTTGGCTGGTGTAGCCCAACACGGCCAGCCCCGCGTCTTGGGCCGCCAAGGCCACGCCCGAGAAGTTGACGTGGGCCGTGATGTCTTTGAGGCCCACATCGGACAACACATCGTCGTCGCTGCGGTGCGCCCGATGGGCGATCAAAGTGCCCATGTGGCGCTCGGGGTGGTAGTACTCGCTCTCGGGAAACCCGTAATCCAAAAAGAACGCCGCCCCGGCTTGCCAGCGCTCGGCCAAGGTGCGCACAAAGGCCTCGGCTTGGGGGTGGATTTCGGTGAGGTAGTCGTGGTCGCCGGGCACCGCCAGCGGCGGGCGAAGGTCCGTGGGCCGATCCACCCACACGCTGTGGCCTTGCGCGTCCAAACCCACGCCACGCTCGTGCCACACGCCGGCGACGCGGTGCAACACGCGAACCGGCATGGCATCGAGCACCTCATTGCCCACCAACACCCCACGCAGCGTGTTGGGCAGGCGATCCACCCACCGCACGCGATCGCCCCAAGCGGCCAAACGCGCCCGCTGGCGTTCGCGCAATGTGCCCGACAACTCCACGATGGTGTAACAACGCGGCAGTGCCCCTTCGCGCTGCAAAGCGCTGAGCAGCTGATCGGCCAGGGCACCGGTGCCCGCACCGAATTCCCAGACCTCGTCGGTGGCGGTGGCACGCAAGGCCTCACCCACCGAACGCGCCAAGGTCCCAGCAAAGAGGGGGGTGAGTTCGGGCGCGGTGACAAAGTCGCTGCCCACGCCCTCGACCGCCCCTTGGGCGGCCGGCCAAAGACCCAATTTGGGGGTGTGGTTGGCGTAGTAACCCAGGCCAGGCTCATACAAAGCCATGGCCATGAATCGGTCAAACGGCAAGCAGCCGCCCGCTTCGCCAACGGCCTGTACCACACGCGCTTGTAACGCGCTCGTTAAACTCAGGTGTTCTTTCACCCCCCGATTGTCGCCCATGACCACACCGCTTTCGCCGCGTTCACGCACCGTGCTGGTCACGGGTGCGGGCAAACGGCTGGGCCGCGAGATTGCCCTGACCTTGGCGCGCGCGGGCTGGCAAGTCGCGGTGCACCACCGCCACTCGCGCAGTGATGCCGAACAAACCGCTGCGGACTGCACCGCCGCGCACCCCCACGGCGCACCGGCCGTGGTGTGCCACGCCGACCTGTCGGTGGAGGCCAGCGTGCGCGACTTGATCCCAACGGTGGTCGCGCAGTTTGGTTCGCTCAACGCGGTGGTGAACAGTGCCTCCATCTTTGAACACGACAGTGCATCCACCGTGAATGTCACGAGCCTGCAAACCCATTGGATGGCCAATACCGCAGCGCCGGTGTTGTTGGCGCAAGCGCTTCACCAGCATGTGCTGGCCCGAGGGGGTCAAGACGGCGTGGTGGTCAACCTGCTGGATCAAAAACTCTGGAACCCCAACCCCGATTTTTTCAGTTACACCCTGTCCAAAGCCGCGTTGGAGTCGGCCAATACCCTGATGGCGCAAGCCTTTGCGCCCCAGATGCGTGTGGTGGGCGTCGCCCCGGGCCTGACCCTGACCAGCCACATGCTCAGCGACGAGAAATTCGCCGAGCTGCACCGCCAGTCACCCTTGGGACGCTCGTCCACCCCCGAGGACGTGGCCGCCACGGTGGCCTTTGCCCTGAACAACCGATCCATCACCGGCACCACGCTGCTGGTCGATGGTGGTCAACACCTCATGCGCTTTGAGCGTGATTTTTCTTGCATGTGAGCGCAGCCCCCATGACCACCCCCACCTCTGCGCCGAAGCACGGCACCCAGACTTTGACCCTCACGGGCCTGCGCTTTGACGCCAACTTGGGCATCTTGGAGCACGAAAAAACCGCGCCCCAGCCGATCCAAGTTGACGCCGAACTCAACCAAGGCGCTCAACCCTTGCTGCCGCACGACGATGACATCAACCATGTGCTGGACTACCGCAAGGTGCGCCAGATCATCATCGACGAGTGCACCGCCGAACACGTCAACCTGCTGGAGAGCCTGATCGGCAAACTCACGCGCCGATTGATGCAGTTGCCCGGTGTGATTGGCGTTCGCGTGAAAATCGCGAAGCTGGAGATTTTTGACGATTGCGAAGTGGCCATCCGCATGGAAAGCGGCCAGTGGTGAGACCCACGGAAAGACCCCCAACATGACCCCCGAAAAAGAAGCCTTTGAAAACCACAAGCTCGAAAAACGCCTGTGCCGCGAAGTGGGCCGCGCCATCATCGACTTCAACATGATCGAAGCTGGCGACCGCGTGATGGTGTGTGTCTCTGGCGGTAAAGACAGCTACACCATGCTCGACATCTTGCGCAAGCTGCAGCAGCGCGCGCCGGTGAAGTTTGAGCTGATCGCCGTCAACCTCGACCAAAAACAACCCGGCTTTCCCGACCACATCCTGCCCAACTATTTGAGCCTATTGGACATACCGTTTCACATCGAGACGCAAGACACCTACTCCATCGTCAAGCAGGTGATCCCCGAAGGCAAGACCATGTGCAGCCTGTGCAGCCGCTTGCGCCGGGGCATTTTGTACCGCGTGGCGCGCGAACTCAAGTGCAACAAGATCGCGCTGGGCCACCACCGCGACGACATGCTGCAAACCCTGTTCCTCAACATGTTCTTTGGCGGCAAGCTCAAAGGCATGCCGGCCAAGTTGGTGAGCGACAACGGCGAGTTCATGGTGATCCGCCCACTGGCCTACGTGGTGGAAAAAGACATCGTGCGTTGGGCCGACGTTCAGCAATACCCCATCATCCCGTGCACGCTGTGCGGCAGCCAAGAAAACCTGCAGCGCAAACAGGTGGGCGATATGTTGCGCGACTGGGACAAGCGCTTTCCGGGCCGATTGGAAAGCATGCTCTCGGCGCTACAAAACGTGGTGCCCAGCCATTTGATGGACCGCCAGCTCTACCCGTTTGAAACCATCCGAACCACCGGCATGCCGGTGGAGGGTGGCGACACGGCATTTGACGAAGAGCCCTTGCCAGTCGCGAGCGCACCGAGCGTCATCCCCGTTCGACCAGAAGGCCAACGGGAGAACCACACATGCAGCACCGCTTGATTCGAATCGCCACGGGGCTTGTGCTGGGCCTGATGCTGGCCGCCCTCATGGGCTGTGCGAGCATGAACACCATTCAAGTCACGGTGAGCACGCACCCGCAGTGGCCGACAGGCATCCCAACCGGTCAGCCCACCTACCAATGGGAGCGTTTGCCTTCGCTGCGCAGTGGCCCCAAAGCCACCGAACAAGACGCGCTGGAGGCCGCGGTTAACCAAGCTTTGGCACAAGCCGGTTGGCGCTTGAGTGCTGGGCTGGCTCAATGGACGGTGCGGATTGAGGGGCAAACCGAACGCGCCCCAAGCCCGCCACTGAGCCCATTTAACTTGGGCGTGGGGATCGGCATTGGTCTGGGCCATGGACACATTCAATTGGGTTCCAGGTGGCCGCTGACACCCGCACCGATGGACCGCGCACAGGTGCTGGTGTTGATTCGCCCAACGACACAAGGCCCCATCGCGTATGAAAGCCGAGCCACAGGCGACGTTTGGGGCAGCCCAAACGCCGCGCAGTGGTACGCCTTGGTGCAAGCCGCTTTGCGCGACTTCCCGCTGAACACCGCACAAGACCGCACCGTGACGATTGACCTTGCGCCGAAGGACACAAAATCACCATGATCGCCACCCGCATCTTGGCCGTGCGCCACGGCGAAACACCATGGAACCGCGAAACCCGCCTTCAAGGCTTCACCGACATTGGCTTGAGTGAACTCGGCCAATGGCAGGCCCAGCAACTGGCGCAAGCGCTGCGCGAAGAACCCTTGGCGGCGATTTACGCCAGCGACCTCAGCCGCGCACGCGACACCGCCCAAGCCGTGGCCGATGTGCAAGGCCACACGGTGCAAACCCACCCGGGTTTGCGCGAGCGTTGTTTTGGCCAATTCGAAGGCCACACGTGGACCGAGATTGAAACCCAGTGGCCCGAAGCCAGCCAAGCGTGGCGTCAACGCGTGCCCGACTGGGCACCACCCAAAGGCGGTGAATCCCTGATCGCACTGTCGGCGCGGGTGTTGGGTGCTTTGAACGGCATCGCCGAGCGCCACGTGGGCGAGCAGATTTTGGTGGTGGTGCACGGCGGTGTGCTCGACGCGCTCTACCGCGCCGCCACCGGCCTGGACTTGCAAGCCCCCCGCGCTTGGGCGCTGCGCAACACGGCCATCAACCGCTTGCTCTGGTCGCCCGAAGGCCTGAGCTTGGTGGGCTGGGCCGACACGGCCCACCTCGACACCGATACGCTGGACGAGCGCAGCGTTTAAAGCTCGCCGCCAAACAAGCCCTCGGGCCGCGTGGGCGCAACGCCCAAGTGGCGGTACGCGGCGGGCGTGGCCATGCGCCCGCGCGGTGTGCGTTGGATAAAACCTTGCTGAATCAAATAGGGTTCGATCACGTCTTCGATGGTGCCGGCCTCTTCGCCGATGCTCGCCGCGATGTTGTCCAAACCCACGGGGCCGCCGTCAAAGCGGTGGATCACCGCCTCCAAGAACTTGCGGTCCATCAGGTCAAAGCCTTGCGGGTCCACGTCGAGCATGGTCAGGGCGCGCTGCGCCATGTCCACGGTGATGCGCCCATTGCCCTTGACGTCGGCGTAGTCGCGCACGCGGCGCAACAAGCGGTTGGCGATGCGCGGTGTGCCGCGTGATCGGCGGGCGATTTCAAACGCGCCCTCGTCGTCCATGGGCGCATTGAGCAGGCCCGCGCTGCGCCGCACGATGCGCGTGAGCTCTTCGGCGTTGTAGAACTCCAGCCGCGCCACGATACCGAAACGGTCGCGAAGCGGGTTGGTGAGCATGCCCGCGCGGGTGGTCGCGCCCACCAAGGTGAAGGGCTGCAGGTCGAGCTTGATGGAGCGCGCCGCAGGGCCTTCGCCGATCATGATGTCGATCTGATAGTCCTCCAGCGCGGGGTACAAAATCTCTTCGACCACGGGCGAGAGCCGGTGAATCTCGTCGATGAACAAGACGTCGTTGGGCTCCAAATTGGTGAGCAAGGCCGCGAGGTCTTTGGGTTTTTCCAGCACTGGGCCACTGGTTTGGCGCAGGTTCACGCCCAACTCTTGCGCGATGATGTGCGACAGCGTGGTCTTGCCCAAACCGGGCGGGCCAAACAAAAGCACGTGGTCCAGCGCCTCTTGGCGCTGCTTGGCCGCACCAATGAAGATCTCCAACTGCTCGCGCACCTTGACCTGCCCCACGTACTCGTCGAGCAACTTGGGGCGCAGGGCTCGCTCAATGGCTTCTTCTTTGGGCGAGACAGGCACCGCCGACACCACGCGGGGGGCAGGTGCAAAGTCGTCGGTTTGGATGCTCATGGGGTATCCGTTTTATTTGGCCAAGGCCTTGAGCGCGAGCTTGATGCCCTCGCTCACGCCCACCTCGGGTGGCAAGGCTT
>JAABPX010000031.1 GCA_011391745.1 Comamonadaceae bacterium | reverse complement strand
GTTTCAACCAACACCAGCGGACCGTTGTCGATCACAACAGGCGGTTTGGGTTGACGGGCCACATGCACCGGCTTGGGTGTGTTGTCCATCGCGGTTTGGGCTTGACGGACTTTTTCTGCATCCGATAACACCCACTGCAAACCCGCTGCTTGGGCCACACCCATCATGTCGTCGATCGACAGGGTGTAGGCGGTGACTTGGGGCATGGCTTGCACTGCTTGGGTCTCAGCCACAACCTTCGCAGGTGCGGGTGTCGTGGTGGGCACAACCGACGGCACATCGGGTGCGCTGCGCGGTGAGGTGTTGTTGTTGGCCAAGTCGAAATAACTTCTTGCCGGTGCTTCATGGCTCACACTGGTGGCACTGACGATGACCTCGGGTGCAACCGCGGCGACGGGGGTGTCTTGGCTTTCGTCGCTGTTTTCACGGGGTGCACGGTCGCGGCGATCGCGTCCATAACGGTCGCGGCTGCGTCGCTCACGGTTGCGGGGGTGTTGTTCCCCGTCGGCAAGTTCCTCACCAGTGGCCACGGTTGGGGCATCGCTGCTTTGTGTTGCGGGAGCCGCAACAGGGGTTTCTGGGCGGCGTGAAGAGGGGCGTTCGCCGCGTCCTCGGCGTTCCCGTCGAGCGTCGTTGTTTTCGATGTTGTTGGGTGCGTTGGCCACTTCGTTGGCGGTTGTCGCCGTCACTTCGGTGGGTTCACGCGAAGGGTCCCGGCGACGGTTGTTTTCACGACCTTCGCGGGGTTCACGCGGCTCTCGGGTTTCGCGCTTGTCGCGAACTTCGGCGTTGCGGTCGGTGCGCTCACCACGGCCTTCGCGGTTGACCGAGCGGGGTTCGTTGCGGCCCTCGCGCCCACCACTTCGACCACGGCCACTGTCCCGCCGTCCATCCGCACGCTCAGCAGGGCGGTTGTCTTTGGCATGCGGGCTTTTGCGTTCGGGGGTTTTGGGTGCGGGCGTGGTATCCAAACCCAAGAGGTTCTTGATCCACCCAAAGAAACCGGTGCCGGTGGTCTTGGCTGGCGTCTTTGCATGGGTTCGAGGCATTGCTCCCGCTTTGACCACTGGTTTGGGTGTGACCATTGGCGCGGGCGCATCGGGCAACACGCCTTTGATGACCGGTGTTTGTTTGTTGGTGGGCTCTTGCGAACGGCGCGTGACGGTTGTTGGGTCCTCGATCTCTTCGGCCAGTTTGTAGCTGACATCGAGGTTGTCCAAACGGGGGTCGTCGTGTTTGAGGCGTTCGAGTTTGTAGTTGGGCGTGTCCAGCGCTTTGTTGGGCACGAGCAGCACATTGATGCGCTGCTTAAGTTCGATTTTCGTGATTTCGGTGCGCTTTTCGTTGAGCAAGAAGCTGGCGACCTCCACCGGCACTTGCACAAACACAGCGGCCGTGCTGTCTTTGAGCGACTCTTCTTGAATGACGCGCAAAATTTGCAGCGCTGAGCTTTCGGTGTCGCGAATGTGTCCCGAGCCACCGCAACGGGGGCAGGGGATAGACGCACCCTCGCTGAGCATGGGCTTCAAGCGCTGGCGGCTCATTTCGAGCAGGCCGAATTTGCTGATGGTGCTGAACTGCACCCGAGCACGGTCTTGGCGCAAGGCGTCGCGCAAGCGGTTTTCCACTTCGCGGCGGTTCTTGCTCTCCTCCATGTCGATGAAGTCGATCACGATCAGACCACCCAAGTCGCGCAAGCGCGCTTGGCGAGCCACTTCATCAGCGGCTTCTAGGTTGGTGCGGGTGGCGGTCTCTTCGATATCGCCACCTTTGATGGCGCGCGCGGAGTTCACGTCGACGGCCACCAAAGCCTCGGTTTGGTCGATCACGATGGCACCACCGCTGGGCAGCTGCACGATGCGGCTGTAAGCGGTTTCGATCTGGTGCTCGATCTGGAAGCGGCTGAAGAGCGGGGCGTCGTCGCGGTAGCGCTTGACGCGGTGGCCATGCTCGGGCATGACGTGACTCATGAACTGGTGCGCTTGCTCGAAGATGTCGTCGGTGTCGATCAGGATCTCGCCGATGTCACCGTTGAAGTAGTCGCGGATGGCGCGGATCACCAAGCTCGATTCTTGGTAAATCAGATAAGCGCCTTTGCCGCCTTGGGCTGCGCCGTCGATGGCGGTCCACAACTTGAGCAGGTAGTTCAAGTCCCACTGCAGCTCGGCGGCTTCGCGGCCAATACCGGCGGTGCGGGCAATGATGCTCATGCCATTGGGGTATTCAAGCTGGTCCAAGGCCTGTTTGAGTTCTTGTCGGTCTTCGCCTTCGATGCGGCGGCTCACGCCACCGCCGCGCGGGTTGTTGGGCATCAGCACAACGTAGCGTCCCGCCAGACTGACGAAGGTGGTCAGCGCAGCGCCTTTGTTGCCGCGCTCTTCTTTTTCAACCTGAATCAGCAGCTCCTGGCCTTCCTTAATCACATCTTGAATGCGGGCTTGCGAGGGTGAGGTGTTGCCCTGGAAGTACTGGCGCGAGATTTCTTTGAAGGGCAAAAAGCCGTGGCGCTCTTCACCGTAGTCCACGAAACAGGCCTCCAAGGAGGGCTCGACGCGAGTGACCACGGCTTTGTAGATGTTGCCTTTGCGCTGTTCGCGCCCTTCGATTTCGATTTCGTAGTCGAGGAGTTTTTGTCCATCGACAATGGCCAAGCGACGCTCTTCGGCTTGCGTGGCATTGATCAACATGCGTTTCATTTGTTTTCCTTCGTTTCGAGACAGGGACTGCCAAGAACCGGCGAAGGCAAGCGAACGGGGGGAGGAATTGCCGGAGAGCCGTTGACAAGGCGTTCGACGCACAGGGCACACACAAAGGTGCCGCGTCGGGCCGCCGGGTCAGGGCGTAGGCGCGTGATCACTGGGATCGCCGATCAGCGGTTGATTTAACACGCTGACCGATTGGGGTATTCCGTATTCGGGTTCGCTGAACTTCACAGGTTCACCCGCTGCAGTTTCTCAGTGGGGCGCGGTCGGGAGAGTATTTTGTCTCGGACGGCTGCCCACACTGGTGGTGCGGCGGGTGGCAACTTCGCACAGTCGCGGGGCATGCGAATCTTGGATGCATGTCTGCTGCGTGGGCTTTGCCTTAAACTCAAGACAAATCAAACACTTAGAGCGCGCGACTGGTGAAACACATTATAGACAGCTTGACGCGACTGTGACCGCCTAAATTGCACCCCCCATGCCCAGCGCCCCCTCGCCCCTTGCGGCCAGCTTGATCACCGTCGATTCCGAATCTGATGGCCAGCGACTGGACAATTTTCTCATTCGCGAACTCAAAGGCGTGCCCAAAACGCACGTTTACCGCATCATTCGCTCTGGAGAGGTTCGCCGAAACAAGGGCCGTGTTCGTGCCGATGATCGTTTGACAACAGGCGATGTCTTGCGCATTCCACCCATTCGTGTGTCTACCCAAGTCGAGATCAGGGCCGCTTCACCGCCCCCAGCACGCCATTTTCCTGTGGTGTTCGAGGACGACTCCCTTTTGGTGATCCACAAACCGGCGGGTGTGGCGGTTCATGGTGGCAGTGGGGTCAGTCATGGTGTGATTGAGCAAATGCGACAAGCACGCCCTCAAGATGGTCATTTGGAGCTGGTGCATCGACTTGACCGAGAAACCAGCGGACTGTTGATCATCGCCAAAAAGAAAAGTGTGCTCAAGGCATTACAAGATCAGTTTCGTGAGCGCGAAACCGGGAAAACCTATTACGCATTGGTCAAAGGCAGTTGGCCAGCCGCACGCAAAGTGATTGATCAACCATTGCAAAAATTCCTTTTGCCCAATGGTGAGCGACGGGTGAAGCTGACCGATGCACAAGACCCCAACGGACAACGTTCAATCAGTTTGGTCAGGGTGTTGGCACGTTGGCCTTCGCCGACCGCCTTGTGTGCGTTGGCACCCAGTGGATTTTCTTTGTTGGCTGTTACGATCAAGACGGGTCGAACCCACCAAATTCGAGTCCATTTATCCAGTCAAGGCCATCCAATTGCAGGCGATGACAAATACGGTGACTTTGAGTTGAATCGGGTATTGCCACACATTGGCCTGAAAAGAATGTTTCTGCATGCTTGGCAGCTGCGTTTTACACATCCAAAAACGGGTGGTTCGGTTCAATTGGAGGCCCCGATGCCCGAAGAGTTGGCAGTCGCATTGGAAATGGCTGGTTTTGGTTTAGAATAGGCACAGCGCTGAATGCGTTAGATGTTGAAAAACAGGCGCTGATTCTTTGTATTAAATTCATAGGAAATAACCATGGCCAACTACTCTGATTTGATGGCGCAAGCCAAATCCCTCATGGCACAAGCCGAACAGGCCCGCAAGGCCGAATTGGCCACTGTGATCAATGACATCAAAGACAAGATGAAAACTTACGGTATTACCTTGGCCGACTTGGGGGCTGTTGGTAAAAAGTCGGGTAAGCCCGCCAAAACCAAATCTGTGGCGGAGCCCAAATACCGCGGTCCTAAAGGTGAGTTGTGGGCGGGCGGTCCAGGCCGTAAACCCGAATGGGTTCGTGCCGTGCTAGCCGCAGGACAAGACATCGAAAAATTCCGCATCTGAGCTCGGTCTCGGACCGTTGAAATCAAGGCACCGCATGGTGCCTTTTTTGTGTCGGTTAGCAGAGATAATCCAGCCATGTACACACGCCGTTTTGATTTGATTGCCTTCGATTGGGACGGCACTTTGTTTGACTCCACCGCCATCATCACCCGCTGCATTCAAGCGGCGGTGGCGGATGTGGGGGGGCAAACACCCACCGATGAGGCTGCGCGCTATGTCATTGGGATGGGCCTGATGCAGGCATTGGCACAGGCTGCGCCGGATGTGGCACCCAGTCTGTACCCCCAATTGGGCGAACGATACAAACACCATTACGCCGCCCACCAGAACGATTTAAGCCTTTTTGGCGGGGTGCTACCCATGCTCAAATGCTTGCGAGAGCGCAACCATTGCTTGGTTGTGGCCACAGGCAAGAGCCGTCGCGGTTTGGATGAAGCGCTGCACAGCGTGGCCTTGGAGGGCATGTTTGATGGTTCTCGCACCGCCGATGAAACCGCTGGCAAGCCTGACCCGCGCATGTTGTACGAACTGATGCACGAGTTTGGTGCGAGTCCTGCGCGTACCTTGATGATTGGTGACACCACCCACGATTTGCAAATGGCCCTAAACGCCGGCTGTGCATGTGTGGGCGTGAGTTATGGGGCCCACGAGCCCAGCGCCTTCGATGCTTTTGGACCTCAGTTCGTGGCGCATTCGGTGGGCGAATTGGACATTTGGCTCAAAGCCAATGCCTGAGTGTCAGACAAATGCCCCATTTTGGGTGGCTTTGTGCAACAGCAGCGACTTGGTTGATGGTGGTTTGGCTGTGCCATTTATGGTGCGTTACCAAGGTTTGGCGTGTCGCGCGTTTGCCATTCGCTTTCAAGGCCAAGTGCATGCCTATCTCAACCGGTGCGGCCATGTGGCCATGGAAATGGATTGGCAGCCCGATCGATTCTTTGACCCCACAGGGCGCTGGCTGGTGTGTGCCACCCATGGTGCCTTATATGCTCCAGACACTGGATTGTGTCAGGCGGGACCGTGCAAGCGTGGCTTGATAGCCTTAGAGACGCGCGAATACGATGGTGTGTTGCATTGGCGTTCACAATACCCTTTTCAAACCCTTGAATGTTGAGTCTGAACATGTCCAATGAAGATCTGCTTGTCGAAACCGCAGCCAACACAACGACCCATACCAGCGCCAGCTGGGAACGCGATTTGTTGGAGCGCTTACTCTTGGCTTCATTAAAAGAGCGCCAAGCAGCCCGTCGGTGGCAGTGGTTTCGCGGCTTTTTTTGGCTCAGTGCCATGGTGTTGCTTGCAGCCTTATTTTGGTGGGGCCCGAGTGCGCCATCAGGTCCAACGGGCGCGCACACCGCAGTGGTGGAAATTCGTGGCTCGATCGCTGCGGATGCGGACGCCAATGCCCAATCGATTGTCAGCGCCCTGCGCACCGCGTTCGAAGAGCCCTCAGCGCAAGCCGTGGTTTTGTTGATCGACTCTCCCGGCGGCAGCCCTGTGCAGGCGGGGATCATCAACGATGAAATTCGTCGGCTTAAATCGTTGCACGCGAAAAAAGTGTATGCCGTGGTCGAAGAAACCTGTGCATCGGCGGCTTATTACATCGCTGTGGCGGCGGACGAAATTTACGCAGACAAGGCCAGCTTGGTGGGCAGCATTGGCGTACTGATGGATGGATTTGGTTTCACGGGTTTGATGGATAAACTCGGCGTTGAACGTAGGCTAATGACAGCGGGCAAAAACAAAGGTTTTCTCGATCCTTTTAGCCCTAGCAGCGATACACAGCAAGCGTTTGTCCAAGTGATGCTCGATGACATCCACCAGCAATTCATTGGCGTGGTCCGTGAGGGCCGTGGTGATCGACTCAAAGAAAATGCCGAAACGTTTAGTGGGTTGGTTTGGAATGGTCAGCAAGCGCTTGAGCAGGGATTGGTGGACGGTTTGTCCAATTTGGATGCGGTCGCGCGTGACGTCGTTAAGGCCCCGGAGTTGATTGACTACACTCTGCGTGAGGACTGGAGCGCCCGCTTGGCAAAACAAATTGGTGCCAGCATCGGGAACAGCTTGTCGCTTCGCATGACCGAGGCGGGATTAACTTTGCGTTGAGTCATGGATTTGAAATCAGAGAGGGTAATATGAGTTTGATTCGAAAAGCAGTATTTCCTGTGGGCGGTTTGGGCACACGGTTTTTGCCCGCCACAAAAGCCATACCCAAAGAAATGTTGCCGGTGGTGGACAAGCCGCTGATGCAGTACGCTGTGGAAGAGGCTTATGCTGCAGGTATTCGTGAAATGATTTTTGTCACTGGTCGTAATAAGCGAGCGATAGAAGATCATTTTGATACCGCCTACGAACTCGAATCTGAGCTCGAAGCTGCAGGTAAGAGCGCTTTGTTGGCCTTGGTTAACGCCATTAAGCCGGATGACATGGATTGTTTTTATGTGCGCCAGCCTAGGGCTTTGGGTTTGGGTCATGCGGTTTTGTGTGCCGAGAAATTGGTGGGGGATGAACCTTTTGCAGTGCTGCTCGCAGATGATTTGATGGTTGGTCTCGAAGCCCATGGCGGTCCGTCTGTGTTGGCCCAAATGGTTGGTGCCTACATCGAATCGCCAGGTAGTATTTTGGCGGTGCAAGACGTTCCGAGAGCCGATACGCGCCGTTACGGGGTTGTTGATGTACACGGTGTCAATCAGCCGCTGGCCGAGGTGTTTGCGATGGTCGAAAAACCCGATCCGCTTTCAGCGCCATCAACTTTGGCAGTCGCTGGGCGTTATATCTTGAGTCCGGCTGTGTTTAAGAGCATTCGACAGCAACCGCGAGGCGCTGGCGGCGAGATTCAGCTCACCGATGGTATTGCGGCAATGCTCGGCAACGAAAAGGTTTATGCCATGCGCTACAAAGGCCGTCGATACGATTGCGGTAGCAAAGAAGGTTTTTTACAAGCCACCATCGATTTGGCCTTAGCCAATACGGAATTGGCTTCTGCTGTGCGTTCACACATTCAAGCGCTGGGTTTGTAAAGCAGTCCGCTGAGGCTTTAGCAACCCAGCAAAAACACCGTTGGTCTGTCGTTCCGGACGCTTTGCATCAAGGCGGGTTTCGTTTTCCATTGTTGTACAGAAGCGCTGATGCTTAGAGCGCTTGGCAGGCCCATGTCGCAGCCCACCGCCAAGCGGGTATCGTTTTTGAGGGCGTTGAGCAGGGCATGAAGCAAGGCGTTGTTGCGGTAGGGCGTCTCAATCATCAGTTGGGTCTGACCGGTTTTCAGGGCCAAGGCTTCCAGCGCCAGTAGGCGCTGATGGCGCGCACCCGTTTCCTGCGGCACGTAGCCCACAAAAGCAAAATTTTGCCCATTGAGGCCACTGGCGGCCAAGGCGAGCATCAACGACACCGAGCCTTGCAATGGCACCACACGAATGCCCAAGCGGTGCGCGGTTCGAACGATTGAGCTACCAGGGTCGGCCACTGCGGGCATGCCGGCTTCGCTCACCAGTCCCATGTCGTGCCCCGAACATGCGGGTGCCAGCAAAGTGTGGGCATCTGCGTCATCTTGGCTATTGGGCTGGTGGTCGCCTTTTTTGTGAACATGCTTGGCCATTTCTTGAATGTTCATGGCCTGTAAGGTGGCCGCCAGCCCATGGCTGAGTTGAACCCGTTTGAGAAAGCCTCTGGTGGATTTGGCGTTTTCGGTGATCCAGTGGCGCAGTTGGGCGGCCACAGCCAGTGTGCTGTCTGGCAGGTGTTGCGTCAGCGTGCCATCGGTGTTCACACCAAAATCCAAGGGGGTTGGCACCAAATACAAGGTGCCCAGAGGGCTGGCGGTGATCACAGCACGGGGCAGCCAGCGGCACGCAGCAACTGGCAGGTTCGAATCAGGGGCAGGCCCACCAAAGCGGTGGGGTCGTCGTTGTCGATGCGCTCCAGTAAGGCGATACCCAAGCATTCGCTTTTGGCGCTGCCGGCACAGTCGTAAGGGGTTTCCGTGTGCAGGTAGTGTTCAATGGCTTCATCGGTGAGCATGCGAAACCGCACGTGCACAGGGGCCAAGGCGACTTGAGCGAAGCCGGTGTCTCGGCACACAACCGCCACCGCTGTTTGAAACACAACGGTCTGCCCGCTCATGCGTCGCAGCTGTGTGACTGCCCGCGCGTGATCGCCTGGTTTACCCAAGGGCTCGCCATGCAGGTCTGCCACTTGGTCACTGCCAATCACCCAAGCCGAAGGATGTCGCTCAGCCACGGCATGGGCTTTGGCCAACGCCAGCCGTAGCGCCAAATCAGCCGGTGATTCGTTGGGCTCGGGGGTTTCATCGACCTTGGGACGCTCGATGCTGAAGGGCAGGCGCAAACGGCTCAGCAGTTCGCGGCGGTAAACCGAGGTGGAACCCAAGATCAAAGGGCGAGTGGCAGACGCGTTCATGGGCTGTATTGTGTCTGCAAACGGGTGGCTGATTTACACTGCCAGCATGCAAACGCTGACCACCACCGATCCCGCCAGCATGTGGAACCCCAAAAGCCTCGACGTGCGTGCCTTCACGCAGGCTGGTGCGGTGATGATCCAAGACACCCCACTGGCGGACTTTGACCGATTGGTCGGGGAGTCCTTAGACGGGGATTGGGGGCATGTCCGCTGGCGCATCCAAGGCGAGGTTCGGCCCGCCTTCGGTGATGGCAAGCCCACCCATTGGCTGCACGTGACCGCCCAAGCGGCTTTGGGTTTGACCTGTCAACGGTGCTTGACGTGTGTGGCCAGCCCCTTGTTGGTGGATCGGTTGTTCCGTTTTGTGGCCACCGAAACCCAAGCGGCGGCTGAAGACGATGGGTGCGAGGAAGATGTGCTGGCTTGGGAGCCGCGCCCCAATGTCCTGTTGCTCATTGAGGACGAATTGCTGATGGCCATGCCATTGGTGCCCATGCACGACAGTTGCCCAACCCCGATTCCATTGGCGCAGCACGACGAGCCCGACGTAGCCGATGAGCGCCCACATCCGTTTGCGGCTCTGGCCCAGCTCAAACAAGGGCGTTGAGACCAAAAACCGAATAGACAGCCCAAGTGGATCCGTTCGGGATATAATCTCAGGCTTTGCGCCAGAGACGATTTCACGGGTCCGGCGCGTAGGATGTTTTTTCGTCGTTGGGTCTTTGCCCCAATGTGCCGTTTTTTTCACCCGAATTCAGGAGCCGTCCATGGCCGTTCAACAAAACAAAAAGTCCCCTTCCAAGCGCGGCATGCACCGTTCGCACAACGCCTTGACCACCCCAGGCACTGCGGTGGAACCCACCACCGGTGAAGTTCATTTGCGCCACCACATCAGCCCCAACGGCTTTTACCGTGGCCGTCAGGTTTTGAAGAACAAATCCGAAGCCTGATGGTGCAATCAGGCTGTCAGTGGCTGCGCCAATGCGCGGTTGCTTGGCGGGTGTCTGCACCACGGCTAATGCCCGCTGATCGCGGGCATTTTCATTTCCAGCTCGCGACTTTGGGGCCTCTTCAAGAGGTGTTGAGATGATCACCATTGCAGTCGATTGCATGGGCGGTGATGTGGGGCCAGCGGTCACACTGCCAGCCTGCCAAGCCTTTTTGGACGACCATCCCGAAGCCCGATTGCTTCTGGTGAGCTTGCCCAGCGTGGCCCAAGACTTCCCTGTTTTGACCAACCATGAGCGCTGCACTTGGGTGACGGCCACAGACGTGATCGCCATGGACGATCCGGTGGAAATCGCGCTGCGCAAGAAAAAAGACTCCTCCATGCGTGTGGCGATTACCCAAGTCAAAGACGGCTTGGCCGATGTCGCGGTCTCAGCAGGCAACACAGGTGCCTTGATGGCGATTGCTCGCTACGTGTTGAAAACCTTGGATGGCATTGATCGGCCAGCGATTGCATCGCAACTGCCCAACGCCAAAGGCGCCGGCACCACCGTGCTCGATTTGGGTGCCAACGTGGATTGCACGGCTGAGCACCTGCTGCAATTTGCCGTTATGGGCTCGGCCCTGGTGGTGGCCATTACCGGACAGGTGTCGCCCTCGGTGGGTTTGCTCAACGTCGGCGAAGAAGTCATCAAAGGCAATGAATCCATCAAAAAAGCCGGTATTTTGTTGCGAAACGCAGCCAAGTCGGGTGATTTGAATTTTTACGGGAATGTCGAGGGCAACGATATTTTTGCCGGCACCGTTGACATCGTGGTGTGCGATGGATTTGTCGGTAACGTGGCCTTGAAGACCAGTGAAGGCTTGGCGGCCATGATCGGCGGCTTCATGAAACAAGAGTTTTCTCGCAACATCTTCACCAAATTGGGTGCTCTGGTGGCTTATCCGGTGTTGTCTGCATTCAAAAAACGCGTGGATCACCGCCGCTACAACGGCGCGGCCTTGTTGGGTTTGCGCGGTTTGGTGTTCAAGAGTCACGGTTCGGCCGATGCCTTCGCTTTCGAGCAGGCCTTGGGGCGGGCTTATGATGCTGCACATAACCAGCTGCTGAGTAATGTGCGTGATCGCATCGCCCATGCTGAGCCGTTGATCGCGGCGGCCATGGCCGAAGCCTCAGCGTCGACCACCGCCTGAATTTGACCCTAGCGAATTGCCCATGACCATTTTCGCCCGCATCACCGGTACGGGGAGCTGTTTGCCCGTCCGTCGTTTGAGCAACCAAGACTTGGTTGAGCAGTTGGCTCAGCAAGGCATTGAGACCAGTGACGAATGGATCGTCGAGCGCACCGGCATTCGCGCCCGTCACTTTGCTGCCGATGGTGAGTTTTCCAGCGACCTGGCCGCTCACGCTTGCCGCCAAGCCATGGAGGCCGCTCGCGCCAAACCTGCCGAGATCGACCTGATCATCGTGGCCACATCGACGCCCGACATGGTTTTCCCGTCCACCGCCGCCCTGTTACAGCACAAGCTGGGCATCAGCGGCTGCCCGGTGTTCGACGTGCAAGCGGTCTGCAGCGGTTTTGTGTACGCCCTGACCGTGGCCAATGCCATGATCCAAAACGGCAGCGCCAGGAAAGCTTTGGTGGTGGGGGCCGAGGTGTTTTCTCGGATTTTGGACTTTAATGACCGCACCACCTGCGTGTTGTTTGGTGACGGCGCTGGTGCAGTGGTCTTGGAGGCCAGCGATACGACTGGTATTTTGGCCAGTGATTTGCACGCCGATGGCCAATACGCTGGCATTTTGTGTGTGCCAGGGCACGTCAGTGGTGGACAGATCAGTGGCGACCCCACCCTCAAGATGGACGGCCAAGCGGTGTTTAAGTTGGCCGTGGGTGTGTTGGAAGAAGCCGCCCGAGCGGTGTTGGTCAAAGCGGGCAAAACCGAGTCCGACATCGATTGGCTCATCCCGCACCAAGCCAACATCCGTATCATGCAAAGCACGGCGCGCAAGCTCAAGCTGCCAATGGACAAGGTGGTGGTGACGGTGGACCAGCACGGCAACACCTCGGCCGCCTCGATCCCCTTGGCCTTGGACTGCGCGGTGCGCGATGGCCGCATCCAACCGGGTCAGACCCTCCTGCTCGAAGGCGTGGGCGGTGGTTTCACCTGGGGTGCGGTCTTGTTGAATTTCTAAGAAAACGCTTTTTTCGTGAATATACCCATGAACCACGTCGCCTTTGTTTTTCCCGGTCAAGGCTCTCAATCGGTGGGCATGCTCGACGCTTGGGGTGACCACCCCGTGGTGGCGCAGACTTTGCAAGAAGCCTCCGATGCCTTGCATGAAGATGTCGCCAAACTCATTCATGAAGGCCCCAAAGAAGCGTTGGCCCTGACCACCAACACCCAGCCGGTCATGCTGGTGGCCGCCGTGGCCGCATGGCGCGTGTGGCGAGCCGAGGGCGGGGCGTTGCCCATGGCCGTGGCCGGTCACTCCTTGGGTGAGTATTCCGCTTTGGTGGCCGCCGAGGTATTGACCCTGATCCAAGCCGCGCCCTTGGTGCGCCTGCGCGCAGCGGCCATGCAAATGGCCGTGCCCGTGGGCACTGGCGCGATGGCGGCGATTTTGGGTTTGGATGCAGCGGCCGTGATCGCCGGTTGTGCCCAAGCGCAAGCCACGTTTGACGCCGACAGTGCCGAAGTGGTCGAAGCGGTGAACTTCAACGACCCCGGTCAAACCGTGATCGCTGGCAGCAAGGCCGCCGTGGACAAAGCCTGTGAGGTGCTCAAGGCCAACGGTGCCAAGCGCGCCTTGCCCTTGCCCGTATCCGCACCTTTCCACTCCAGTTTGATGAAGCCCGCGGCAGAACAACTCAAGCAGGCGTTGGCCGAGATTGTGTTGGCTGTGCCCAAGTTGCCCGTGATCAACAACATCGATGTCGCGGTTCAAACCGACGCCGATGCGATTCGCGACGCTTTGTACCGGCAAGCGTTTGGGCCGGTTCGTTGGGTCGAGTGTGTCAAGGCCATGCAAGCCCGGGGTGCGAACCTCTTGGTGGAGTGCGGCCCCGGCAAGGTGCTCGCGGGCATGGCCAAGCGCATCGACCCGGCGTTGACCGGAGCACCACTGTTCGACCCCTCGAGCCTGAGCGAAGTCAAAGCCTTGCTGGCTGCATAAACGAAAGTATTCGCATGTCTGAAACAAAATTGTCGGGCCAAGTGGCCCTTGTGACTGGCGCATCGCGCGGCATCGGCGCGGCCATTGCTCAGGGCTTGGCTGCGCAAGGCTTTATCGTCATTGGCACCGCCACCAGCGACGATGGCGCCAGCAAAATCAGCACGGCGTTGGCCAGTGCGCCCAGTGGCAGCCGAGGCGCCTGTTTGGATGTCAATGACGTGGCCCAAGCCCAAGCCCTGATGGACGAGATTGTGGGCACCCATGGTGGTTTGCAAGTTTTGGTCAACAACGCGGGCATCACCCGCGACATGTTGGCCATGCGCCTCAAAGACGAAGATTGGGATGCGGTGCTTGACACCAACCTGAAGGCCGTCTTTCGCATGAGCCGAGCGGCGATCAAGCCCATGATGAAGCAGCGCTACGGCCGCATCATCAGCATCACAAGCGTGGTGGGCGCATCGGGTAATCCTGGTCAAGCCAACTATGCGGCGGCCAAAGCCGGCGTGGCCGGTATGACCCGAGCTTTGGCCCGTGAATTGGGCAGTCGAAACATCACCGTGAACTGCGTGGCACCCGGTTTCATTGAGACCGACATGACCGCGTCGTTGACCGAAGAGCAGCAAAAGGCTTTGTTGGGGCAAATCCCTTTGGGGCATTTGGGCAAACCCGCCGATATTGCCCACGCCGTGGCGTTTTTGGCCAGTCCGCTGGCGGGTTACATCACTGGCCAGGAGCTGCATATCAACGGCGGCATGTTCATGGCCTAATGTAAAATAACAGTCTGTCATTTCAACCACCCTCAGAGGGATCTATGAGCGATATCGAAGCACGTGTAAAGAAAATCATTGCCGAACAACTCGGCGTGGAAGAAAGCCAAGTCACCCACGAAAAAGCCTTTGTGGCCGATTTGGGTGCCGACTCCCTAGACACGGTGGAACTGGTCATGGCATTGGAAGATGAATTCGGTATCGAAATTCCGGACGAAGACGCTGAGAAAATCACCACCGTTCAAAACGCCATCGACTACGCGATGGCTCACCAAAAAGCTTAATGGCCCCAGGTTGACCTGAAGCCTCCACGGACGCTTGCAGGTCACCAACAACACGCCACTCATCGCGTGGGAGTACACCAATGACCCGTCGTCGCGTTGTCGTGACCGGACTGGGCTGCATCAGTCCCGTGGGAAACACGGTGACCGCCGCTTGGGCCCAACTCTTGGCTGGCCGATCCGGCATCGGCCTGATCACCAAATTCGACGCTGAGGCTTTTTCTTGCAAGATTGCAGGTGAGGTCAAAGCATTTGATTTGGAATCCTACATTGGTGCCAAAGAAGCGCGCACCATGGACACCTTCATTCACTACGGCATTGCCGCTGCGCACCAAGCGGTCGTGGATTCCGGTTTGCCCACGGGCGATGCGTTGGGTGAAGAACAAGCCACTCGATTTGGCGTCATCATTGGCTCCGGCATTGGTGGATTGCCATTGATTGAAAACACCCATGCGGAATTGACTGCGCGTGGACCGCGTCGCATTTCGCCGTTTTTTGTGCCGGCGTCCATCATCAACATGGTTTCTGGCCATGTATCGATGCGCTTGGGCTTTAAGGGCCCCAATTTGGCTGTGGTCACGGCCTGCACCACTGGTTTGCATTGCATTGGTGAAGCCGCACGCAAGATCGAATACGGCGACGCCGATGTCATCGTGGCCGGAGGCGCTGAGGCCACCGTGTCGCCTTTGGGCGTGGGCGGCTTTGCGGCCATGCGGGCTTTGTCAACCCGTAACGACGACCCGACCACCGCATCGCGTCCTTGGGACAAAGACCGCGATGGGTTTGTGCTGGGTGAGGGCGCTGGCGTGATGGTTTTGGAAGAGTTCGAGCACGCCAAAGCACGTGGAGCCAAAATTTATGCCGAACTTTCGGGGTATGGCATGAGTGCAGACGCTGGACACATGACTGCGCCCAACATGGACGGCCCACGCCGCGCCATGGTCAACGCGCTTAAAAATGCGGGTCTCAACCCCGATCAAGTTGATTACCTCAATGCGCACGGCACATCCACGCCCTTGGGCGATGTCAACGAAACCAACGCCATCAAGGCGGCATTGGGCGATCATGCGTATCACACCGTGGTCAATTCCACCAAGTCCATGACAGGGCATTTGCTCGGTGGTGCCGGCGGCATTGAAAGTGTGTTTACGGTGCTGGCGGTGTATCACCAAAAAAGCCCACCGACCATCAACATCTTCAGCCAAGACCCCGAGTGCGATTTGGACTATTGCGCCAACACCGCTCGCGACATGAAGATCGATGTGGCCGTCAAAAACAACTTTGGTTTTGGCGGAACCAACGGCACGTTGGTGTTTCGCCGCATCTGATTTTTTTGCATCTCCCTTATGCACAAGGCCCCTTCGGTGACATTCCCGGTGGGGCCTTGTCTTGCTTATGAGCGTGTCCTTTGGGGGTGTTTGGTCTTGGTTGCCTTCGCGGGTCTTTGGGTGACGCTTCGAGGTCAGCCGCCAAGCGCCTTGGGCGTTGCCTTGGCGGTTGGCCTTTGGTTGATTGCTGTGTGTGCCGTTACCTTGCACCTGTTGCGTTGGCCGAGCGGTCGCTTGACGTGGCGTGGTGAGATGGCGGGTCATGAAGTGGGCGAATGGTTGTGGCAGCCCCAGAGGGGCCGAGCCGCACTGGTGACGGTGCGGGTGGTGTGGCATGGCCTTGGAGTACTGGGTTTGCGTCTAGACAATGGCCGCGGGCAAGCCGTTTGGGTTTGGGCCCGTGCCCGGCAGTCGCCTCATGAGTGGTTGCCCTTTCGCCGTGCGTTGATTTCATCGACGTGGGGCAATTGAATGCCGGGCGCAGGTATATTCAAACCCAATGATGCCGTCAGATACCCCCGTTCGACCCCCGCCCAACAGCGACAGCTTATTGGTACAACGCAGCTTGGCTGGTGATACCCGGGCCTTCGATTTGTTGGTCATTAAGTACCAACGCCGAGTGGAGCGACTCATTGGTCGAATGGTCAGGGATGTTGATGTTGTGCCAGACATTGCCCAAGAAACCTTTATTCGCGCCTATCGGGCGTTGGCGCAATACCGGGGGGATGCCCAGTTCTACACTTGGTTGTATCGAATCGCCGTCAACACCGCCAAAAAGAAGCTGATGGTGATGAAGCGCGATCCGCTGGTCTTTGCTCCCGACAAAGACGATGACAGCGACGATGAAACTTCTGGCGTTTGGCAGGAACCAAAGGGGTACCGTGCCGATGATGAAACGCCCGAGGCGGTGTTGGCCAGTCGTGAAATCGCACAAGCGGTCAACGAAGCCATGGCGGCCTTGCCAGCGGATTTGCGAACGGCCATTGAGCTTCGCGAATTGGAAGGGCTGAGTTACGAAGCCATTGCGCAAATGCAAGGCTGCCCCATCGGTACGGTGCGCTCCCGAATTTTTCGGGCCAGAGAGGCCATTTCGGCCCGCATCCGACCCATGTTGGAGCATCAAACAGGCAAACGGTGGTGAACATGAACAAATCCATGACCCCAGGCAATACAAACGCAGATGCAGCAGACAGCGATTATTGGCTGGCGTGCATGTCGGCATTGGTCGATGGAGAGCTCAGCGAGTGGGAGTTCGAGGCTTTGATGGCTGCCATGGAGCGCGACCCTGAATTGCAATTGGCGTGGGCCCGTTACCAAGCCATCGGCCCTTTGGTGCAGCGCGCCGCCACGGTCTTGCCACCGGTGTTGTCAGCCAACGACGCGGTTTTTTGGCGCCGACTGGCGGTGGCGGCTTCGTTTGTTGCGCTCAGCACGGTGATTTGGGGGCTGCTGGAGCAAGATAAGCTCACATCTGTTCTGGCCCAAGCCCCTGGCCCAGTTTGGGTTTCCAGCGCAGCAGGCCCTATGCTGCGTGACGCCGAGCTTGAAGACCTTTTGCAGCAGCACCGCGAAGTGGGCGATGGTGGGGCGTTGCAGGTCAGCACCGGTTTTTTGCGCAGCGCCACGCTGGTCACCACGCCATGATTAACGCCCAGACCATGAATGCCTTGATGCACCACGTTCAAGCGGGTTACCGTCTGTTTCGTGCTTTCGCAACTGCTGGCGCTTGCTGTGTGGGTTTGCTGGCCATACCCGTGGGCGCTGCGACGGTGGACGACTGGTTGTTACAAACCCAAGAGGCCACACGTGGCCGTGCGTATACGGGCACCCTGGTGGTGAGTGCCGGTGAAACCTTATCGGTTTCTAAGGTCTGGCACGTGTGTGATCGAACCACTCAGATGGAGCGGGTCGATAGCCTCTCAGGCCCTGCGCGAACCACCATCCGTCGCAACGGCGACGTCATCACCTTCGTGCCCGACAAAAAAGTGGCCTACACCGATCAGCGCGAGTCATTGGGTTTATTGCCCACGCCGTGGCGTTCCAAAGGCCAATCGATGGATCGCCTGTACCGCCTGCGTGAACTGGGTCTGCAGCGGGTGGCTGGTCACGACGCGCGGGTGCTGGAGTTGCTGCCCCGCGATGCTTCCCGCTGGGGCTACCGTATCTGGACCGAGTCACAGACGGGCATCGTCATTCAGTTGCAAACCTTGGATCAGCGCGGTGTTGTGCTTGAGCAAGTGGCGTATTCTGAGTTGCAGTTAAATGCGCCCGTGAGCATGCAAGCGTTGGCGCAGCAAATGGCCAACACGGATGGTTATGTGCTCAAGCCGCGGACGTTGAAAAAAAATACTTGGCCCGCATTTGTGAAAAGCAAGCCAGAGGCGGTGTTGGGTTTTTCGGCATTGAGTTGTTACCAACGCACCGATGCCGATACGCCCACGCAGTCGATTCGCGCTCACTGTGTGTTCAGTGATGGTTTGGCCTCGGTGTCGGTGTTTGTTGAGCCTTTGCGAGCCGATGCCGTGCCCACGCCGACACAGACGGTGCGTGGAGCCACTCACGTCGTGACCCAGTCGTTGGGGTCGTATTGGGTGAGTGCCATGGGTGAAGCGCCGCCAGAAACCCTGCTTCGATTGGCCAAGCATTTGATTGTTCAACCTTGAGGACTGCCCCATGACCGACATGACTCATCCGTCTTTTTCTGCCCCCAAATCCAATCGAGGCGCGCGCGCGTTGATTGGCGCGATGTTGTTTGGGTTTTTGTGTTGGGGGCCTGTTGTTGCATCGAGCGCCTGGGCACAAAGCGCCCCATTGGTTCGGGGATTGCCCGATTTCACGGAGTTGGTCGATGCGGTGGGACCGTCCGTGGTCAATATCCGAACGTTGGAAAAGGCCAAACCCAAAGCGGGTGGGTCGGCGGGTCCCGATGAGCAAATGTTGGAGTTTTTCCGTCGTTTTGGCATTCCGGTACCACCCGGAGCCGCACCGCGAACCCCGCGCCAATCCCCCGATGAGGAAGCCCAACCCAGCGGCGTGGGTTCCGGTTTTGTCTTGACTGCCGATGGTTTCATCATGACCAACGCCCACGTTATCGACGAGGCCGATGAACTACTCGTGACTTTGCCCGATAAGCGTGAATTCAAAGCCCGTGTGATTGGGTTTGATCGGCGCACCGACGTGGCGGTTGTTAAGGTGGAGGCACAGGGATTGACGCCGGTCAAAATTGGCGATGTCAATCGTTTGCGCGTGGGTGAGTGGGTGATGGCCATTGGCTCCCCGTTCGGTTTGGACAACACCGTGACGGCGGGCATCGTCAGCGCCAAACAGCGCGACACCGGGGATTACTTGCCATTCATTCAAACCGATGTGGCCATCAACCCGGGCAACTCGGGTGGCCCGCTCATCAATATGCGCGGTGAAGTGGTGGGAATCAACAGCCAAATTTATTCCCGCTCGGGTGGTTTTCAAGGCATTTCATTTGCTATACCCATTGATGAAGCGGTGCGTGTGTCGGACCAACTGCGCAGCAGCGGGCGTGTGAGCCGTGGGCGCATTGGGGTGCAAATTGCCCCGGTGAGCAAAGAGGTCGCTGAGTCGATTGGTTTGGGCCAAGCACGCGGTGCTTTGGTGCGCGGTGTTGAGCCCAATTCACCGGCCGTGAAAGCCGGTTTGGAGCCTGGCGACATCATTCTGCGTTTTGACGGCAAGCCGATTGAACGCTCGGTGGATTTGCCCCGACTGGTTGGGAATACGACGCCGGGCACGACCAGCCGCATCACCGTATTTCGTCGCGGTGCTCAGCGCGATCTGAGCATCACCATCGCAGAGGTTGAAGTCGATACGCCAAAGGCCGCTGCACCGCCAGCAACACCCAAGCCCAGTGGTGGTGTGGTGCAGGCACTGGGTTTGGGCGTGAGTGATTTGACCGACGCCCAAAAGAAAGCCTTGGGTGTCTCAGGGGGCGTGGTGGTGACGGCTGCCCAAGGGCCTGCCGCGCGTGCTGGTTTGCGCGAAGACGATGTCATCGTGTCTTTGGCCAACCAGCAGATCAACAACGTCAAATCCCTTGAGACGGTCTTGTCCAAACAAGACCGCAGCAAGCCGCTGAGTGTGTTGTTCCGCCGTGGTGAGTGGGCGCAGTACACCGTCATTCGTCCCGAGCCACGTTGATAACCTCCCGTATTGACGGCCCAATAACCGTGTATTTCGAGCGGGTATTGGGCCCGACCCGTGTATTTTTTGCCATTTCGCCACATCCGCACAACACCAGTCGATTTTGATAAGGTGTGAATTGTTAGCAAGCACTCACACTGATATTTTTTTCTTTGCTTGGGATTTCGATAAAATTGGAGCATATGCTTCAATTTTGGAAGTACTGGCGCAAGCAAATGGGCCAGCGGTGGGATTTTGTTCAGACCTTCATGCGCCAGACCAAAAGACCCTGCTGAAAAGCCCTTCTAAGTTGTGGATAAGCTGTGTAAAACTTTCATGTTGCTGCGCTGCAACAAACGGAAATGGTCGTTGCGAAGGTGTGTCAAAGGGGCTTTTTGCCTACAATGAAACCCCAACTATCGCAGTTGCCATTGATTGTTGGTTCCGGGCGCGTCACACAATGACGCGCCCTTTTTTATGGTTGTTGGATGAATCACATACGCAATTTTTCGATCATCGCGCACATCGATCACGGCAAGTCCACCTTGGCCGATCGAATCATTTCTCGTTGCGGCGGTTTGTCGGACCGAGAGATGAGCGAGCAGGTGCTCGATTCAATGGACATTGAAAAAGAGCGGGGCATTACCATCAAAGCCCAAACCGCAGCACTGCAATACAAGGCCAAAGACGGGCAGGTTTACAACCTGAACCTGATCGACACGCCCGGCCATGTTGACTTTTCGTACGAGGTGAGCCGTTCGCTGTCGGCGTGTGAAGGCGCTTTATTGGTGGTCGATGCCAGTCAAGGTGTCGAGGCGCAGACCGTGGCCAACTGTTACACCGCGTTGGACTTGGGCGTGGAAGTGCTGCCCGTGCTCAATAAAATGGACCTACCCAATGCGGACCCGGACAACGCCAAGGCCGAGATCGAGGACGTGATCGGCATCGACGCGACCAACGCCATTCCCTGCTCGGCCAAAACCGGCATGGGCGTGGAAGACATTTTGGAGGCGGTGGTGGCGAACATTCCACCCCCTCAGGGCGACCCCGATGCGCCGCTGCGTGCCATGATCATCGACAGTTGGTTCGACACCTATGTGGGCGTGGTCATGTTGGTGCGTGTGGTTGACGGAAGGTTGCTCAAGGGTGAGCGTTTCAAAATGATGGCCAGCCACGCCGTTTACAACGCCGACAACTTGGGCGTGTTCACGCCGACCAACCAGCCCCGCGATGCCCTCAACGCGGGTGAGGTGGGCTACATCATTGCGGGCATCAAGGAACTGGCTGCGGCCAAGGTGGGCGACACCATCACCTTGGAGAAAAAGCTACCCAACAACCTCGGGCCCGCCACCGAAGCCTTGCCCGGTTTCAAGGAAATTCAGCCTCAAGTGTTTGCGGGTTTGTACCCGTCTGAGGCAAGTGAATACGACCAATTGCGCGATGCCCTGGAAAAGCTCCAACTCAACGACGCTGCCTTGCGCTACGAACCGGAGGTGTCGCAAGCCTTGGGCTTTGGCTTTCGCTGCGGCTTCTTGGGTCTTTTGCACATGGAAATCGTGCAAGAGCGTTTGGAGAGAGAGTTTGACCAAGACCTCATCACCACCGCGCCCAGCGTGGTGTATGAGGTGGTCAAGGCCGATGGCGAGGTCATCAAAGTGGAGAACCCATCGAAAATGCCCGAAGTGGGGCGCATCGATGAAATCCGCGAGCCCATCGTGACCGTGCACCTGTACATGCCTCAGGAGTACGTGGGCGCGGTCATGACCTTGGCCAATCAAAAGCGCGGCGTGCAAATGAACATGGCTTATCACGGCAAGCAGGTCATGCTGACCTACGAGATGCCGCTGGGCGAGATCGTGCTGGACTTCTTCGACAAGCTCAAGAGCGTGAGCCGTGGCTACGCATCCATGGACTACGAGTTCAAAGAATACCGCGCCTCCGATGTGGTCAAGGTGGATATTTTGCTCAACGGTGACAAGGTGGATGCTTTGTCGATCATCGTTCACCGCAGCCAGTCACAGTACCGAGGCCGCGCGGTCACCGCCAAGATGCGCGAGATCATCAGCCGTCAGCAGTTCGATGTGGCCATCCAAGCCGCTATTGGTGGCAACATCATTGCTCGCGAAACCATCAAGGCTTTGCGCAAAAACGTGCTGGCAAAATGCTACGGTGGCGACATCACCCGCAAGCGCAAGCTCCTTGAAAAACAAAAAGCAGGTAAAAAACGCATGAAACAAATCGGTTCGGTTGAAGTGCCTCAAGAGGCTTTCTTGGCCATTTTGCAGGTAGAAGATTGATGATAAACACCTTGATGTCTTCGCTCACCGCCGTGGTTTTGGCCGCGTTTGCGTCCTACACTGGCGCTTGGTACTTGGGTTTGTTCGAGGGCAATTTTGCGCTGTTGCTGTTTCTGGCTGTGCTGGTTACCGGCGTGTATTGGGTTTCTGAAAAGCTCTACTTTTTGCCCGAGCGCCGACGGGCCGCTGACCGTGCCGAGGCGGCCCAATCTCAGCGCATCGCTGAGCTGGCGCGTCAGGGCATCACACAAGTCGACACCAACAGCACCACCAACACCCGCCAGACTTTGCTGCAGCAACCGTGGTGGTTGGACTGGACCGCTGGCCTGTTCCCCGTCATCTTGGCGGTCTTTGTTTTGCGGTCGTTTTTGTTTGAACCGTTCAAAATCCCCTCCGGCTCCATGATCCCCACCTTGCGCGTGGGAGACCTGATCTTGGTCAACAAATTTCACTACGGGGTGCGCCTGCCGGTCGTTAACACCAAGATCATCGACAACCACGCCCCCCAGCGTGGCGATGTGATGGTGTTTCGTTACCCACCCCAACCTTCGCTGGACTACATCAAACGCGTGGTGGGTGTGCCCGGTGACGAAGTGGCTTACCTCAACAAACGTTTGACCGTCAACGGCCAAGCCATCGATACCCAGCCCCAACCCGAGTTCTTCGACGCCGACACCCTGCGCTACAGCCAGCAGTGGCGCGAGACCTTGGTGGATCGTCAATACAACGTGCTCACCGACGACACCCGCCCGGCGTTTGTGGCTGGTGCCAGCGAGTTTGAGGGGCGCGAGGACTGCCACTACAGCGCCGAAGGCGTGGTCTGCAAGGTGCCACCAGGCCACTACTTCATGATGGGCGACAACCGCGATAACTCACTGGATTCGCGCTACTGGGGCTTTGTTCCCGAGAGCCACATCGTGGGCAAAGCGTTTTTTGTCTGGATGAATTTTGGCGACCTCGGTCGTATCGGCGGTTTTGAGTGAACCGCTCGCCATCGGAGCTCGCATGGCGTTGAGCTTGGAATTGTTGGCTTTACAAGACCGCTTGCAACACCGGTTCGAGCAGCCGCTTTTGTTGGAACGCGCCATCACCCATCGCAGTTTTTCCAGCGATCACTACGAACGTTTGGAATTCTTGGGCGATTCCGTGCTCAGCTTGGCCGTTTCGGCGCTTTTGTTTGAGCGCCTTTGCGAATTGCCCGAGGGTGATTTGTCTCGAGTGCGTGCCAATTTGGTCAAACAAGACACCCTGTGCGAGATTGCGATGCGCATCGGATTGCCCCAAGTGCTGCGCTTGGGCGAGGGTGAAAAGCGCTCAGGTGGCCACAAGCGCCCCTCAATCTTGGCCGATGCTTTGGAGGCCATCATCGGCGCGGTCTACCTCGACGCCGGCTTTGAAACCGCCAGTGCTTTGGTGCGCCGCCTTTACAGTGGTTTGGAGCTCAACGCTCAGATGAGCGCCATGGGCAAAGACCCCAAAACCGCCTTGCAAGAATGGTTGCAAGGGCGCAAGATGCTTTTGCCTCTGTACCGCGTCGTCGGTACCCAAGGCGAAGCCCACCGCCAGACCTTCGATGTCGAATGCCTGATCACTGAAACGGGCCATTGCGAGCGGGGCATTGGTGCTTCGCGTCGCGCCGCCGAGCAAGCCGCAGCGGCGGCGATGCTCGAACACCTCCAACAGACATGAACACACCCACACCCAAGCCCCCCAAAAACGACCTCGACGCCATGCTGGCCCAAGCCTTGGGCGGCGTGCGCGCCACGGCCACTGAGGCCACCGAGGTGGTGGGGCCTCAGCGTTGCGGTTATGTGGCTATCGTGGGCAAACCCAACGTCGGCAAATCCACTTTGCTCAACGCCTTGGTGGGGCAAAAAATCAGCATCACCTCCAGCAAAGCGCAAACCACGCGCCACCGCATCACGGGTTATCGCACCGAAGGCACCAGCCAGTTTGTGTTCGTGGACACACCGGGCTTTCAGACGCGTCACGGCAATGCCCTGAACCGTGCTTTGAACAAAACCGTGCTCGGCGCAGTCAACGACGTGGACCTGATCGTGTTTGTGGTTGAAGCGGGGCAGTTCAACGCTGCCGATGCCAAGGTGCTGTCTTTGTTGCCCACCAACGTGCCGGTGATTTTGTTGGCCAACAAATTCGATCTGGTGCACCGCCGCGGCGAACTCGCGCCTTGGTTACAAAGCATGCAGGAGCGCCACCCCTTTGCCGAATTTGTGCCCATGTCGGCCAAGAACAGCAAAGACATCCAGCGCCTGTTCGCGATTTTCGAAAAATACCTGCCCGAGCAGCCTTGGATGGCCGCGCCCGACGACCTGACCGACCGCAGCGAGCGCTTCATGGCCAGTGAAATGGTGCGTGAAAAACTCTTTCGCCTGACCGGTGACGAGCTGCCCTACACCTCCACTGTGGTGATCGACAAGTTTGAGGAAGAGGGCCGCATGAAGCGTATCGCCGCGACCATCGTGGTCGAGCGCGAAGGCCACAAAGGCATGGTCATTGGTGACAAGGGCGAGAAGCTCAAACGCATCGGTACTGAGGCCCGCCAAGAGTTGGAAAAACTCTGGGACTGCAAGGTGTTTTTGGAGCTGTGGGTCAAGGTGCGATCGGGTTGGGCCGACGACGATGCCCGCGTGCGCTCCTTCGGTTATGAGTGATGGCCCTGCGCCGCGTCACCGATGAGTCGGCGTTTGTGTTGCATCGCTACGATTGGAGCGAAGCGAGTTTGGTGCTGGAGGTCTTGACCCGTCAACACGGGCGCATGGCCCTTGTGGCCAAAGGGGTCAAACGACCCACCTCACAGTTTCGTCCGGTGTTGCTGCCCTTGCAGCCACTGCTCCTGTCGTGGGGCGGTGATGCCGAGGTTCGCACCCTGAAGTCCGCCCAGTGGCAAGGTGGGCATGTCATGCCCACGGGTGAGGCCTTGCTCGCGGGCAGCTACCTCAACGAATTGCTCTTGCGCTTGCTCGCACGCGATGACCCTCATCCGCGTTTGTTCGACCACTACCGACGTGCCGTGCAATTGCTGGCCAGTGGGCAAGGCAGCGCCCCTTGGGTGCTTCGCGCTTTTGAACTGGTGCTGTTGCGAGAAACCGGCCTCTTGCCTGACTTGTCCCACGAAGGCAGCACCTTGGCGCCCGTGCAGGCCGATCAACGTTACGCCTTGGACCCCGAAAACGGTTTGCGCATGGCTCGCGTCGAGGAGGCTCATACCCTGTTGGGTGAGCACGCCTTGCTGCTGCAAGCCGCGCTTGACGCGGACGAACCCGACACCGGTTTGTGGGCGGCGTGTGCACTGTGCGAGACGGCCCTGCGCCGACCCCTGCGCACCTTGCTGCACTACCATAGCGGTGTGCAGGTGTTCAAAACCCGCCAATTGATGCTCGATGTTCAAGCCCTCAACCGCACCCCGCCATGACCGCTCACCACCGAACCGCTTTGTCGGTCAACCTCAACAAAGTTGCCTTGGTACGCAACACCCGCCATCTGGGCATCCCCTCGGTGACCCATGCGGCTCACATGTGTTTGAGCGCGGGAGCCCACGGCATCACCGTGCATCCACGTCCCGATGAGCGGCACATCCGTCCCCAAGACGTGTGGGACTTGGCCGACTTAATGCGCCAATGGCCTGGGCGCGAATTCAACATTGAAGGCAACCCCTTTCACAACCTGATGGATGTGGCCCAGTCCGTCTGCCGTTTGGGTGGGCGGGTGGATCAGTTGACCTTCGTGCCCGACAGCGAAGGTCAGTTCACCAGCGACCATGGGTGGTCTTTCCCCGCCGACGCGCAACGCTTGCGTCCGCTCATCGCACAAGCCCAAGCCTTGGGAGCCCGCGTGAGCCTGTTCATGGATGCCGATGCAGCCGCCATGGCTTCGGCGCGTGCCGTGGGTGCCGACCGTGTGGAGCTCTACACCGAGCCCTACGCCGCAGCCTGGCACACCCCACAGCGGGGAGCACAGTTGCAGCGTTTTGCCCAAGCCGCCCAAGCCGCCATTGACGCAGGGCTGGGTGTCAACGCGGGGCACGACCTGAACCTGGACAACCTCACGGCGTTTGCCCAAGCGGTGCCGGGCCTGTTGGAGGTTTCAATTGGGCACGCCTTGATGGCCGATGCCTTGGACCGTGGCTACAGCGCGACCGTGCGGGCCTATTTGGCCTGTTTGGAGCAACCATGAACTTGGGCGCTGGGGTCGTGGGCATTGGCAACGACATTTGTGATGTGCGGCGCATTGAAGCCGCTTGGTTGCGCCACGGTGAGCGTTTTGTGCATCGGGTGCTTGGCGAGGCCGAGCAACGCGTGTGGCAACAGCGCAGTCAACGCTGGGGCGGGCGCGGTGTGCGTTACTTGGCCACGCGCTTTTCGGCCAAAGAGGCGTTCAGCAAAGCCGTGGGCTTGGGCATGCGCATGCCCATGACGTGGCGTCACTGTGAAATCCTCAACCACCCCAGCGGCCAGCCTTATATCCGTTTGTCGGGCGAGCTCAAAACTTGGTTTGAAGCCCAAGGTTGGCGCGCCCACGTCACCGTCAGCGACGAAACCGATTACGCCACCAGTGTGGTGCTCGTCGAACACATCCCTTTGTGAGAACACCATGAACTTGCACGCCCCTTTGATCATCGATGTGGCCGGTCTGAGTTTGACCGATGCCGACCGCCAGCGCTTGGCTCACCCGCTGGTGGGGGGGGTGATTTTGTTTGGGCGCAACTGGCAGGGTCGTGCGCAGCTCACGGCCCTGTGCCGAGACATCAAGGCCGTTCGCGCCGATTTGCTGATCGCGGTGGACCACGAGGGGGGGCGTGTGCAGCGTTTTCGCGCCGATGGCTTCACCCACCTGCCGCCGATGGCGGCTTTGGGAGCGTTGTGGGCCGAGCCCGATCGCCGCGGTGAGGCCGGGGCTTCGGTGCTGCGTGCGACCAACGCCGCTGTCGCTACGGGTTACGTGTTGGGTGCTGAGCTTCGGGCTTGCGGTGTGGACATGAGCTTCACACCCGTGCTTGACTTGGACCACGGCGACAGCGCCGTCATCGGTGACCGTTCTTTTGGTCGTGATCCCCGAAGTGTGGCCCTGTTGGCGCAAAGCCTGATGCATGGCTTGGCGCTCAGTGGCATGGGCAACTGCGGCAAACATTTCCCAGGCCATGGTTTTGCCCACGCCGACTCGCACGTGGCCCTGGCGGTGGACACGCGCAGCCTGACCACCCTCTTGTCCGACGATGCTTTGCCCTATGCTTGGTTGTCGGCGAGTTTGCAAGCGGTCATGACCGCCCACGTGATTTACCCCAAAGTGGACAACTGCCCGGCCAGTTATTCGGCGCGGTGGCTCCAAGCCGTGTTGCGCCAGCGCTTGGGCTTCACCGGTGCCATTTTCAGCGACGACTTAAGCATGGCTGCGGCGCGTCAAATTCAAGGCCAAACCTTGAGCTTTGCCCAAGCCAGTTTGGCGGCGTTGGATGCGGGTTGCGACATGGTGCTTTTGTGTAACCAATCGGTGGTGGACGGTGGGGCACCCATTGACGAAGCCATTGAAGCGCTCTCGCGTGCATGGATGCACCGCGAATGGCAACCCAATCCGGCCAGCGAAGAGCGCCGATGGGCCTTGTTGCCCACCCAAGTGTCGCCCGAGTGGGACGATCTGATGGTCTCGCCGCGCTACATGCAGGCCTTGACTTTGTTGCCTTAAGGGCCTCGAAACCGTCGGCAGATCAATCGCCCACGCCGTGTTGTTCCAGCAGGTCGCAGACCAGTTCCAGTCGCAACAAGGGGTTGTCCAAGGACATGAGCTGTTGGCGTGTGACCAAGGGCAGCGGCAGCAGTTCGGCCCATCGGTTGGCCAACCAGCCGCTATCGGTCCATGCGAACGGTGGCTGCAAAGGCCAGTCGCCCAAGGCCTCGGGGGCTTGCTCTTGCATGCTTTGCAAGACCGCTTGTAAGGCCGTCTGTGCAGCCGTGAGGTCGGGGGGCACCGTGACCCAAGGGTCGGGCGGCATGACTTCAATTTCGGCCATCCACAAGCCATGGGGCAATTGTTCGCTGGTCAACACCGTGAAGCGTTCTCTTCCTTGGCACTGAATGCGCCACAGGCCAGCCTGCACCTTGTCCAAGTGCAGCAAATGCGCCAAGGTGCCCACGCCTTCGAGTCGCGCGGTTGCCGCATGGGGCGTACGCACTTCTTGACCTTCGGTCAAGGCCACCACACCAAACGGGGTGTTTTCCTTGTGACAGCGTCCAACCATGTCGAGGTAGCGCACCTCAAAAATTTGCAAAGGCAAATGGCCGCCCGGAAACAGCACGGTTTGCAGTGGAAACAACGGCACTGTGTGCCGCGTGCCCGGAGCCCAGTTCGGGCTCAATCCGCGACCACCACGTCGGCGCTTTGGCGCTGCAGCATGGCCAAGGTGTTGGCCACCGTGCTGCGCAGCTCACGGCGGTCGCAAATAAAGTCCACCGCGCCTTTGGTCTGTAAGAACTCGGCGCGCTGAAACCCTTCGGGTAACTTCACGCGCACGGTGTTCTCGATCACACGCGGCCCAGCAAAGCCAATCAAGGCCTTGGGTTCAGCGATGACCACATCGCCCATGAACGCAAAACCGGCCGAGACACCACCCATGGTCGGGTCGGTCAGCACGCTCACATAAGGCAGGCCTTTTTTGGCCAGGCGCGTGAGCGCGGCGTTGGTCTTGGCCATCTGCATGAGGGAGAGCAAGCCTTCTTGCATGCGCGCGCCACCGGTGGCGGTGAAACAGATGAAGGGCACTTTTTGGGCGATGGCCTCTTCGACACCGCGCACAAAGCGTTCGCCCACCACCGACCCCATGGATCCACCCATGAAATCGAATTCAAAACAGGCCACAACCACGTTGACGCTTTGCACCGAGCCACCCATGACGATGAGTGCATCGGTCTCACCGGTGTTCTCCATCGCTTCTTTGAGGCGTTCGGGGTACTTGCGGCTGTCTTTGAACTTCAAGGGATCGACTGGCACCACCTCTTGCGCCACTTCGTAGCGGCCTTCGGCGTCCAAAAACACATTCAGGCGTGCGCGTGCGCCAATGCGGTGGTGGTGGCTGCAGTGGGGGCAAACGTGTTGGTTTTTTTCGAGGTCGCTCTTGTAGAGCACCGCCTCACAACTGGGGCACTTGATCCACAAACCCTCGGGCACACTGCGACGCTCGCTGGGATCGGTGCGCGTGATTTTTGGGGGTAAGAGTTTTTCAAGCCAAGACATGGGAATCTCCTTCAGCGCTGCATTAAACCACGGCCGGGTGGGGCCAATCAGGCGTCCAAGGCCTGTCGAATGTCGCTCAAAAAGGCTTGTGCCACGGGCACCACGCGATCGCGGGGCTCGGCTTCGATGAGTTGAATGATTTTGCTGCCAATGACCACCGCGTCGGCGCTCTCGCTCACGGCGCGGGCGGTATGGGCATCGCGTATGCCAAAGCCCACGCCCACGGGAATCGTCACGTGCGCGCGGATGCGCGGCAGCATGGCCTGCACTTGGCCGACATCGAGCGTGCCCGCACCGGTCACGCCCTTGAGCGAGACGTAGTACACATAGCCGCTGGCCACACGCGCGATTTGCGCCATGCGCGCGTCGGTGGAGGTGGGCGCCAGCAAAAAAATGAGGTCCATCTGATGGGCGCGCAGCGTGGCGGCAAAGGCCTCGCACTCTTCGGGCGGGTAATCCACCACCAGCACGCCATCCACACCCGCGCTGGCGGCGTCGCGCACAAATGCGCCTTCGCCGTGTTTTTGGTCGTAGCGCTCGATTGGGTTGGCGTAGCCCATGAGCACCACCGGGGTGGTGTTGTTGGTTTGCCGGAAGTCGCGCACCATGGCGATGACCTGTGTCAAACCAATGCCCAAGGCCAAGGCGCGGTCCCCCGCTTTTTGGATGACCGGACCATCGGCCGAGGGATCAGAGAAGGGCACGCCCAATTCAATGACGTCGGCACCACCCGCGACCATGCCGTGCATGAGTTCGGGTGTGATGTTGGCGAAGGGAAAACCGGCGGTGACGAAGGGGATCAGGGCTTTTCGGCCTTGGGCCTTGAGGCCAGAGAGGGTGGTTTCGATGCGGCTCATGGCGATCTCAAGGTTGAAAACGAATGGGGGCTTCGCCGCCTTTGACCGATTGGCCGCGGCAGCTCGGGCGGCAATAGAAGTCGGCTTGGCTCAGGTCGGCCACGGTGCCGATGTCTTTGTCGCCACGGCCCGAGAGGTTGACCAAGACCGATTGCGTGGGTTTCATGGTCTTGGCCATCTTCATGGCGTAGGCCACGGCGTGGCTTGACTCCAAGGCGGGGATGATGCCCTCGGTGCGGCACAGGTAGTGGAAGGCCTCAAGCGCTTCGGCGTCGGTGATGCCCACGTACTCGGCGCGACCGATGTCTTTCAAAAACGCGTGTTCGGGGCCCACACCGGGGTAGTCCAAGCCCGCACTTACGCTGTGGGTTTCGGTGACCTGCCCGTTGTCGTCTTGCAGCACATAGGTGCGGTTGCCGTGCAGCACACCGGGGCTGCCTTTTTGCAGTGAGGCCGAGTGTTTGCCGCTGTCCAGGCCTTCGCCCGCAGCTTCCACGCCGATCAGGCGCGTACCGGTGTGTTGGATGTAGGGGTAGAAGATGCCCATGGCGTTGCTGCCGCCGCCCACACAGGCCACGACCGCGTCGGGCTGCTCGCTCGTGCAACCGGCCTCACTCAGCATTTGCGGCATTTGCTTGATGCACTCTTCGCCGATCACACTTTGAAAATCGCGCACCATCATGGGGTAGGGGTGTGGGCCGGCCACGGTGCCGATGATGTAGAAGGTGTTGTCCACGTTAGCGACCCAGTCGCGCATGGCTTCGTTGAGCGCGTCCTTCAAGGTCTTGCTGCCCGACTCGACCGGCACCACGGTCGCACCCAAGAGCTTCATCCGGTAGACGTTGGGGCTTTGGCGCTTGACGTCTTCGCTGCCCATGTAGACCACGCACTCCAGCCCATAGCGCGCGCAGATGGTGGCGGTGGCCACGCCGTGTTGACCCGCGCCGGTCTCGGCGATGATGCGCGGCTTGCCCATGCGCTTGGCCAGCATGGCTTGGCCAATGGTGTTGTTGATCTTGTGTGCACCGGTGTGGTTGAGGTCTTCGCGCTTGAGGAAGATCTGTGCGCCTCCCTGTTCGCGGCTCATGCGCGCGGCGTGGTAGATGGGCGAAGGGCGGCCCACAAAGTGGGCCAGCTCGCTTTTGAACTCGGCCAAGAAGGCCGGGTCGTGCTGGTATTGGGCGTAGGCCGCCTTGAGCTCTTCGATGGCGTGGGTGAGCGTTTCACTCACAAAGCTGCCGCCGTAAATGCCGAAATGGCCACGCGCGTCGGGTTGTTGGTAAGTATTCATGGTGGACTTCTGATTGGTTGGGCCTGAGGCGTCGGCCCGGTGGGGCGAAGTGACAAGGTCAGGCTGAGCACTCGGGGGATGTGTGGGCCGCCATCACAGCGGCCACAAAGGCTTGCATCCGGGCTGGGTCTTTGACGCCTTTGAGGGTGTGGCCATCGGCGCTGAGCGCTTCGATGCCCGAACTCACGTCAACGGCCCAAGGCCGAACCCGACGTATGCCATCGGTCACGTTTGCAGGCGTGAGTCCACCAGACAAAACGAGGCGAGCGCTGGCGTTTAGTAGCGGATGTGACCAATTGAATGCCGTCCAGTCAAAGGATTGACCCCCGCCACCAAAGCCATCAACGTGCGCGTCGAGCAGCACGGCTTGGGCTGCAGCGTGGTCTTGGGCGTATTTTAGGAGATCAAAGCCCGCACCAGCGGGCCCAGGGGGAATGCGTGCGGCCTTGAGGTAAGGCCGGCCCGCGGCTTGGCAACTGGTGGGGCTCTCATCACCGTGGAATTGCAACAAGGCGTTGGGCACGGCCGCTACGGCGTGGGCGATTTCGCTGGGCGTGGCGTTGACGAACAGCAGCACGGGCGTCACAAAAGCGGGTAGGCGCTGCGCCAAGTCGGCGGCGCGGGCCACCGTCACATGGCGCGGGCTGAGGGGGTAAAGCACAAAACCGATGGCGTCGGCACCGGCTTGCACGGCCGCGTCCACATCGGCCTCCCGGGTGAGGCCGCACATTTTGATGCGGGTGCGGTGCAGCATGGCGGGCTTTATCCGGGCAACCAGTCGAAAGCGGCGGTTTGGGTGGGCAGATTCAGGCCCTCATCGTAAACCGGCCCCAAAAAGTAGAGGCCATCGGGGGAGAACGTCGGCGCGGCGGCGTCGCGATTGCGCGCTTGCAGCACGGTTTGCATCCACTCGGGGGGGTGCTGCTCGGTGCCAATGGCGATCAAGCAGCCCATGATGTTGCGGATCATGTGGTGCAAAAACGCATTCGCTTCGAACTCAAAACACCAGTAAGGCCCGCGCTGACGGATGTCGATGCGCACCATCTGTTTGATGGGCGACTTGGCTTGGCACTGCGAGGCTCGAAAGGAGGTGAAGTCGTGTTCGCCCAAAAGGTGTTGCGCACCGGCTTGCATGGCGTTGAGCGACAAAGGACGAAACACCCAGCCCACACGACCGGCCTCAACGCTGGGACGAACAGGCGAGGACAAGAGCACATAAGCGTAGCGGCGGCGACGCGCGTCAAAGCGGGCGTGAAAGGTGTCCGGTACGGTGCGCGCCCATTGGATGGCCACGCTGTCGGGCAGGTAGGTGTTGGTGCCGCGCACCCAAGAAGATTCGACGCGCTCAACCTCGGTGTCAAAGTGCACCACCTGCATCAAGCCGTGCACACCGGCATCGGTGCGCCCCGCGCAAGTGGTGGAGACGGGGCCTTGGTCGATGAAGCGGCTCAAGGCCGACTCCAGCACGTCTTGAACGGTGTTGCCGCTGGCTTGGCTTTGCCAGCCATTAAACGCTTGACCGTTGTAACTGACGCCCAGAGCGATGCGCAAAACAATCAGTCCAGTTCGGCCAAGAACAACTCAGCCCGTGTCTTAAGTAAGCCAGTGGCCTGTGCATGAACCTGTTGAGCCAAAGCCTTCGCTGCAATTCGATCACCCATGAACAAAAATTCCTGTGCCCGTTCAAACTGCGCAAACAAATCTTCGGAGTTTGCGGCAGATGCCATGACAGGCTTTTGCGCTTCGTTCAAATCGAGGTTGAGGTTGCTGAAGTCAAAACTCATGCCGTTGACCGTTGCCAAGTTGTTTTGATCTTCGCCAGTGGTATGCGATTCAACGGGTTCAGCAGCTTCGTCTGATACTGACGTTACCTGACGACGGTTCAGACGAGCCATCAGTAAAGCAGCCAGCACAAGCAATAAAACAAAAGCTGCAGGTGTCACCCAAGTTTGCGATAAGAGTCTTTGTAAAAAGTCATTTTTATTGTTTGTGTCTGACTTAACAACGACTGTGGCCGGCGCTGTTTCGCCTGTGCCAGACCCTGGGATTGATTGAGCCAAAGCTTTCAGATCGTCAACATTGCGTTGTAGATCTGCTTTTTGTTTTTGCTCATCCTTTGCTTTTTGGGCAGCGGCAACTTGAGCCGCAGATTCCTTGGACAATGTCAGTTGATCGGTCGATCGTTGCTGCGCAGTTTTGTCTTGAACTTTTGCTTCGACCCGACCTTTGATAATTTGACCATTGCCACTGGATATTTGTTTTTGGGGGTTGGCTGCAAGGCTTCGACGATATCGATTGAATTCTTTGTTTTGAGCGACAATCGAAAGACGTGCTTCGGTAGGATCTATGGTCAGCGCCTCTTCAGCCGACGGCAGACTCAGAATCGTATCGGCCCTTAGGCGGTTGATGTTGTTTGCCTCAAACGCGTGAGGGTTATTACGCAGAATCGCTTGCAGCATTTGATCCAACGATACGCTTGCAGGTAGATTGGACATAGCCAAGCCAACCGCCGTATCACCACGCGATACCGATAAACGTTGAGGATTGGGGTATTGTGTTTTGGGTTCAACAGCTGGTTGTTCGTTCACGACCGGCGTAATTTTAATGGTGGACTCTAAACTCGGTGGTGGGATAATAGGAGCCGCAGGATTCAGGAATAATGTGTAATTCCGAAGCGTTTTTCCAGATGCCCATTTTATTTCAAAAAGCATATTCAACGATGGTTCGTTGACGGGGTTGGAGCTGGTGAATTTAATTAATACATTGCTGGGTGTCGATGCATCAACACCAATTTGGATATTGTTCAATATTGGATTGGGGTTAATGCCAGCAGATCGATAAACGCTGAGTGGCGCTAGGCTCACTTGAATGCTGCTCATCTCTTCGTCTGTCAGCTGCCCCAAGCTGAGATCGGCTTTTAAGGGCTCACCGATTGTCGATTGCACTCTAACCGTACCCAAAGACACAGAACCAGCCGCCATCGGGGCTAGCATTATTGCGCTGAATAATATGGCGTAAAAAGCCAAACGTGACCATGCATGGCTTGGAATTGGCGAGGGTTGGAACGGATGGTGCACAATAACCTCTAAAAATAAATAAACCGAATAGTAACGCCTTGAGGGAGGGTTGCTGGCACCAAACCTCATTGGCACACCCAACGGCCCTCAAGCCTGCAACACGATGCGAAGCATTCGGCGCAAAGGCTCTGCTGCGCCCCAAAGCAGTTGGTCGCCCACGGTGAAGGCCCCCAAGTAGTCGTTGCCCATGGCGAGTTTGTGCAAACGCCCCACCGGCACCGTCAATGTGCCAGTCACCGCCGCGGGCGTGAGTTCGCGTTCGCTGATTTCGCGCTCGTTGGGCACCACTTTGACCCAGGCGTTGGCTTGGGCAATGATGTCGTTCACCTCGTCCATGGGCACGTCTTTTTTCAGTTTGATCGTCAGGCCTTGGCTGTGGCAGCGCATGGCACCGATGCGAACACACAGGCCGTCAATGGGCACACTGCCAGGGCTGCGAAAAGGAGGGTTGCCCAAAATTTTGTTGCACTCGGCACCACCTTTCCACTCTTCTTTGCTTTGACCCTGTTCGACGGGCACGTCGATCCATGGAATCAAGCTGCCCGCCAGCGCGGTGTTGCGGAAGTTTTGGGTGGGGAAGGCTGCGTCGCGCATGGTGGCCGACACTTTTCGGTCGATGTCCAAAATGGCCGACGAAGGGTTGGCCAAGTCCTCTTTGACGGCGGCGTGCAAAGCGCCCATTTGACTGAGCAGTTCGCGCATGTTTTGTGCCCCAGCGCCGGAGGCCGCTTGGTACGTCATCGCGCTCACCCAATCGACGAGCTTGTGCTGGAACAAGCCCCCCAAGCCCATGAGCATCAAGCTCACGGTGCAGTTGCCGCCAATCCAGTTTTTGCCACCGTGGGTCAAAGCGCGGTCGATCACGTCGCGGTTAACGGGATCCAGAATGATGATGGCATCGTTGGCCATGCGCAGGCTCGAAGCCGCGTCGATCCAATGGCCGTTCCAGCCTGCAGCGCGCAGCAAGGGGTAGACCGCTTTGGTGTAGTCGCCGCCTTGGCAAGTGATGATGATGTCGCAACGCTTGAGTGCGTCGATGTTGTTGGCGTCTTGCAGCTTGGTTTCGTTCTTCGCCATGGCGGGGGCTTGGCCACCCGAATTGGAGGTGGAGAAAAACACCGGCTCGATCAAATCGAAGTCTTTTTCTTGAACCATGCGGTCCATCAAAACCGAGCCGACCATGCCACGCCAGCCAACCAAACCTACCAACTTGCTCATTTCATTGCCCTTTCAAAGTAAACAGTGACACAACCGACTGTTGGCCCGGCTCGTCTGGGGCCGGAAAGGGCACACGACGAACCGGAGCTGTTCAGCCCTTAATGGTCGTGGTTTTGGTGGTGATTGCGCACGCGCCAACAGCCGCCGCGGGGGCTGCTGTGTGGGTCAAAGCGGGGTGGCGTGTGGCAAACATGGGAAGAGATTGTACCGGATGGCATGGGAGCAACTCCGGTGCGGGCTGGGTGGGGCGGCGTTCAGTCCGGCAAAAAAAGCGATTGCACGTCGTTTAAGAAGTCAAAGCCCCGTGCACTGGCTTGTATCCAGTCACCCCGTCGCAGCAACCAACCTTGGGCCTCGGCGGCTTGTAGCGGCGTCTCAATGGCCGAGCGGGGCAAGCCCGTGCGGTCGCTGAAGTCGTGCAGCGAAACGCCTTCGCGCAAACGCAAGGCGTTGAGCATGTACTCAAACGGCAGGTCTTTGCGCGACACGATCTCGGTGCTGGCCACGGCGTCGCCAGCCAAGGCCGCGTTTTGGTACAGGCGGGGTTCGCGCAAGCGCACCTGACGCATGACGCGGTGGGCAAAGCTGAGTTTGCTGTGCGCACCCGCGCCGATGCCCAAGTAATCGCCAAAGCCCCAGTAGTTCAGGTTGTGCCAGCAGCGGTGGCCGTCCTTGGCATAGGCCGAGACCTCGTAGCGCGACAAACCGGCCTCGGCCGTGCGCTCGGAGATGCGGTCGAGCATGGCGTAGGCATCGTCGTCGGCGGGCAATACCGGCGGGAACTTGGCGAAGTAGGTGTTGGGCTCCAGGGTGAGGTGGTAGATCGAGATGTGCGGCGGCGCAAAGCTCAGGGCCGTGCGGATGTCGGTGTCGCAGTCGGCCAAGCTTTGGCCGGGCAGGGCGTACATGATGTCGAGATTGAAAGTGGCAAACGACTTCGCTGCCTCTTGCACCGCAGCCAAGGCTTGGGCGCGGTCGTGCACACGGCCCAAGGCCTTGAGGTGAAGATCGTTGAAGCTTTGCACACCAATCGACAAGCGCGTGACACCCGCTTGGGCAAAGGCCCGGAAGCGGTCCACTTCAAAGGTGCCGGGGTTGGCCTCTAAGGTGATTTCCGCGTCCGGTGTCAAGCGCACCAAGGCGCGCACATCGCTCAACAGCCGATCAATTGCCTCAGGTGAAAACAGGCTGGGTGTGCCGCCGCCGATAAAAACGCTGTGCACCGTGCGGCCCCAAATCAAGGGCAAGGCCGCACTTAAGTCGGCACGCAAGGCATCAAGATAGGCCTGCTCGGGCAAAGCCTGACCCGGGTGGCTCTGGGCGCTCCATTCGTGCGAATTGAAGTCGCAGTAAGGGCACTTTTTGAGACACCAAGGCAAGTGGATGTAGAGCGACAGCGGCGGCAAGCTGGGCAGGCTGAGCGTGCCGGGGCGCATCCAATGGCGCACATCGCTCCAGTGCGGCTCGGGTGCGGTGGTTGAGGTCATGCGCTGAGCCAGCGTTCGCGAATCAGTGCGACCATCTGGCGTGCTGCTTGGCCACGGTGGCTGCGTTGGTTTTTGTGCTCGGCGCTGAGTTGGGCAAAGGTTTGGCCCAGGTCGGGCAGCATCAACACCGGGTCAAAACCAAAGCCCCCGTCGCCGATGCGCTGCTCGGTGATGAGGCCCGCGGCCCGGCCGCTGGCCACCAAGGGTTCGGGATCGTCGGCGCTGCGCACCGCCACCAAGGTGCTGACCAAGGCCGCGCGGCGGTTGGTTTGGCCTTGCATTTGTTCGAGCAACGCGCGCACGTTGTTGTCGTCGCTTTTGGGGTAGCCGTATTGGGTGCAGTAATAGGCCGTGTCCACACCGGGCAGGCCGCCAAAAGCGTCCACGCACAAGCCTGCGTCGTCGGCCAGTGCGGGTAGTCCGGTGTGCGCCGCGGCATTACGGGCTTTGGCCAAGGCGTTTTCAATGAAGGTTTTGTGCGGCTCGGGTGCTTCGGGCACCCCCAATGACGACTGCAAGAGCAAGTCCACGCCCAGCGGAGCCAACAAGGCCTGTAATTCGCCGAGCTTGCCGACGTTGTTCGAAGCCAGCACCAGCCTCATGCCAAACCCAGGGCGTGGCGTTGCGCTTGCACCAAATCGGCAACCCCAGCTTCGGCCAAGGCCAAAAGCGCGTTCATTTCTTGGCGGCTGAAGGCTGCGCCTTCGGCGGTGCCCTGAACCTCCACAAAATGGCCCGCACCCGTCATGACCACGTTCATATCCGTGTCGCAGGCCGAGTCTTCGACGTATTCCAAATCCAGCAAGGGCACGCCGCGCAAGAGGCCCACCGAGATGGCCGCCACATGGTCTTTGATGGGGGAGTTTTTGAGGGTGCCTTTGGCCAGCAGACCCGTCACGGCGTCGTGCGCGGCCACAAAGGCCCCGGTGATGCTGGCCGTGCGGGTGCCGCCGTCGGCTTGCAACACATCGCAGTCCAATGAAATGGTGCGCTCGCCCAACGCTTGGAGGTCAAACACGGAACGCAGTGAGCGACCAATGAGGCGTTGAATTTCTTGGGTGCGACCACTTTGTTTGCCTTTGGCCGCTTCGCGGTCGCTGCGGGTGTGGGTGGCGCGGGGCAACATGCCGTACTCGGCGGTGACCCAGCCTTCTCCGCTGCCGCGTTTGTGTGGCGGCACTCGTTCTTCGACGGAAGCCGTGCACAACACCTTGGTGTGGCCAAACTCAATGAGCACAGCGCCTTCGGCGTGCATCGTGTAGTGGCGCGTGATGGTGACGGGACGCAGGGCGTTGGATGCGCGGCCATTGGGTCGATTGGAGGCGGTCATGGGTGGGTTCAAGCGGAGGGGCAAACGCAGGGGAGGGACGGTGTTCGCATGGGCGGCGTGACCGCTTTGCGATAATTCAAGCTGACAATCCGAAACGCCTTGTTTTGGAACGCTTATGAATGGGACTTCAGTCCAATGGCAGTTTACAGCATGACCGGCTACGCCACCGCCGCGCCAACCACCCACCTCGGGGTGGAAATTCGCTCGGTCAACAGCCGTTTTTTGGACCTCACGTTCAAGCTACCCGACGAATTGCGCGGCAGTGAGACCGCTTTGCGCGAACGCACCGCAGCGCGGCTCAAGCGCGGCAAAGTCGAAATGCGCGTGTGGCTCGAAGGCCGCAGCGAGACCGAGCCGCAAGCCCCGTCGGCGGCGACCTTACAAAAACTCTTGAACGTACAAAACGGCGTACAGGCTTGGTTACCACAAGCCGCAGCGCTCAGCGTGGCGGAGGTTCTGCAACTCACCCGTCGCCAAAGCACGGCGGTGGTTGATGCCCACGAAGAGCTCTTGGCCTTGGCCGACCAAGCGCTCGATGCATTGATGAAAGCCCGCGAGCGCGAAGGCCAGCGCTTGGCCGCCATGCTCTTGGACCACAGCCGCCAATTGCGTGAGCTTGCCCGCCAGGCGCAGCCCTTGATTCCCCAACTCGTCGCACAGCAGCGCCAGCGTTTTTTGGATCGATGGAATGAGGCCATGGGCAACGTTGGCTCGGTGGGCAGTGAAGCCGCGCAGGACCGCGCGCTCAACGAAGCCACAGCATTTGCCATTCGCATCGACGTGGCCGAAGAAATCACCCGCTTGGACGCCCACCTGGTCGAGATTGATCGCTTGTTGGGTCGGGGCGGCGACATGGGCAAGCGTTTGGATTTCTTGATTCAAGAGCTGCACCGCGAAGCCAATACCTTGGGCTCCAAATCGTCCAGCCTGGACCTCACCCGCATTTCGGTGGACATGAAGGTGTTGATTGAGCAAATGCGCGAACAAGTTCAAAACATCGAATAAACCATGCAATACCCCGGTAATCTGTTTGTGGTGGCGGCCCCCAGTGGGGCGGGCAAGTCCAGTTTGGTCAAGGCTTTGATGGAACTCGACGCGCGCGTGGTGCCCTCGGTCTCTCATACCACCCGCCCACCGCGTGGTCAAGAAGTGCATGGCCGCGAGTACTACTTTGTCAGCAACGAAACGTTTGACCAAATGGTTTTGCAAGATGCGTTTCTGGAATGGGCCTCCGTACACGGCAACCGTTATGGCACCTCGCGTGCCTCAATTGAGCAGCGCATGGCGCAAGGTGCCGATGTGGTCCTTGAGATTGACTTTCAAGGCGCGATTCAAATCAAACGCATTTTCCCCAACGCAGTGTTGATCTTTATCTTGCCCCCCAGCTGGGAAGAGTTGCGCTCGCGCTTGGAGCGGCGAGCCGAAGACGCGCCCGACGTCATCGACCTGCGCATGAAGAACGCCGCCGTCGAAACGGCACACGCCAAAGAATTCGACTTCGTTATAATTAATGAGTTGTTTGAACGTGCGCTGTTTGACCTCAAAGCCATTGTTCACTCTCAGCGGCTGAAGTTCACATCGCAGCTGATGGCCCGCAGCGACACGTTTCGCGCACTCAACATTCTCTGATCCCACCGTTCACCTTGGAGCCCCACATGGCACGCATCACCGTCGAAGATTGTCTGGATCAAATCCCCAACCGTTTCCAGTTGGTCTTGGCCGCCACGTACCGTGCCCGCATGCTCAACCAAGGCCACGCCCCCAAGATCGAGAGCAAGAACAAATCGGGTGTTACGGCCCTGCGCGAAATCGCCGAAGGCAAAATCGGTTTGGAAATGCTCAAAAAAGTACCCATCTGACGGTGTCGGGCTCAGCCCGAATCGCGAGGACCAAAAAACACCACCACCGTGGTGTTTTTTTTCGCCTCACCACAGACGCTTGATGCTCCAGCCCAATGCGTTTGCGACGAACTCGCGCTAAAGTAGGGGCATGCTGACCGCTTCGCCCAAATCCAAACTACCAAAGCCCTCAACGTCGGACGCACCCTTGCCAGCCGCCGACAGCGCAGCGGCGGCCAGTTTTGCGGGGCTGTTGGAGCGGCTGGACTACCTCAGCGGCAGCGACATTGACCAAGTCCGTCAGGCCTACCGTTTTGCCGACGAAGCCCACTTGGGCCAGTTACGCAAAAGCGGCTTGCCTTACATCACCCACCCGATTGCGGTGGCGGCCCAATGTGCCGAATGGAAGCTCGATGCGCACGCTTTGCAAGCGGCGCTCATGCACGATGCCATGGAAGACTGCGGCGTCACCAAACAAGAACTGATTGAGCGTTTTGGTGCACCGGTGGCCGAATTGGTGGATGGCCTGACCAAGCTCGAAAAGCTGGAATTTGACACCCGCGAACAAAACCAAGCCGAATCGTTTCGCAAAATGCTCTTGGCCATGGCCAAGGACGTGCGCGTCATCCTCATCAAGCTGGCCGACCGCACCCACAACATGCGCACCATGGGTGACATGCCGCGCAGCAAGTGGGGCCGAATCAGCCGCGAAACGCTGGAAATTTACGCCCCCATTGCACACCGCTTGGGTTTGAACTTCACGTATCGCGAGCTGCAAGACCTGTCGTTTCGCTTTTTGTTGCCGTGGCGCTATCAGGTGCTCAACAAGGCTTTGGAGAAATCGCGCAAGCGCCGCACCGACCTGATCGACCGCGTCAAAGTCGAGGTGCAGCAAGCCTTTGAAGCCCATGGAATGCCGGTGCGTATTTTGGGGCGTGAGAAAACCCTGCACTCCATTTACCAAAAAATGGACGGCAAGCATCTGTCGTTTTCGCAGGTCACCGACATTTACGGCTTTCGCATCGTTGTGCCCGAGGTCAAGGACTGCTACACCGGCATGGGCCTCTTGCACCAAATGTACAAGCCCGTGCCCGGCAAATTTCGCGATTACGTCGCGATTCCCAAAGCCAATGGCTACCAGTCGCTGCACACCACCCTGATTGGGCCCGTGGGCACCAACATTGAATTCCAATTGCGCACCGAATCCATGGATGTGGTGGCCGAGTCGGGGGTCGCCGCGCACTGGCTTTACAAGGCCAAGGCCCCAGAGAGCGCCGCCGCGCAAAACTTGGGCACCCAGTGGTTGCAATCCCTGCTCGACATTCAGCAAGAAACCCACGATGCGGCCGAATTTTGGGACCACATCAAGATCGATCTCTTTCCCGATGCGGTCTATGTGTTCACGCCCAAAGGCAAGATCATGGCCATGCCGCGCGGTGCCACGGTGATGGACTTTGCTTACGCCATTCACAGCGGCGTGGGGCATCACGCGGTGTCTTGCCGCATCAATGGTGAGCAACGCGCCTTGCGCTCGGAGTTGAGCAATGGGGACGTGGTGGAAATCGTCACCGACCCGAACGCTGAGCCCAGCCCGGTGTGGCTGTCGTTTGTGAAGACTGGGCGCGCCCGCTCCAAAATCCGGCACCATTTCAAAACCGCCGGCGAAAACACCAGCATCGACTTGGGCCGACGCATGCTCAGCCAAGCCCTACGCAGCGAAGGTTTGGCGACCATGCCCAGCGAAGCAGAGACAGACAAGGCCTTGTGGGACAAACTGTTGCGTTTCACCGGTAACCGAAGCACCGATGAGTTGTTTGGTGACATTGGCATGGGTAAACGCATCGCCAGCATGGTGGCCAAAAAACTCGCGGCGACCATGACCGAAGCTGGCCATCGCCCCGACCCTTTGCTCATCAGCACCGCCCGATTCAGCGTGGACGAAGAATCGGTGATGCAGGGGGTGTTGACCCTCGATGGCAGCGAGGGCCATTCGGTCCAATACGCCACTTGCTGCAAACCCATTCCGGGCGACGGCATCGTGGGTTATTTGGGACGCGGTGAAAGCCTGATGGTGCACACGCATGAGTGCCCACACGGCAAACGCTTGCTCGCTCGGGACAGTGAGCGCTTCTTGAGCGTGGAGTGGTCCGAAGAGCCCACCCGCGCGTTCGAGTCGGGTGTGTTGGTCACGGTGGCCAACGGCAAAGGTGTGTTGGCCCGGGTGTCGGCGGCGGTGGCCGCCGCTGAAGCCGACATTGCCCACGTGGACATGGGCCGTGAGCCCGCACAAAGCACCACCGACTTGGTGTTCACACTCTCGGTGCGCGACCGTGTGCACTTGGCCGAAGTGTTGCGCACCCTCAAACGCACGCCTTCGGTCATTAAGGCACAACGCGCCAAACCTTCTCGCGCTTAATTCAGCCTGCGGCGGGGTAACGCACCGCAAGCACTTCCAATTCGTCCCAGCCATCGGGTAGTGGCAAACGAACCACATCGCCGACCCGGCTTTTCAGCAACGCCCGAGCCACGGGCGATACCCAACTGATTTGTTGCGCCGCGCTGTCGGCCTCGTCCACGCCCAGTATGGTCACGGTGGTCTCGATGCCGCGCCGATCGGTGTAGATCACGGTGGCACCAAAAAACACCTGGTCGCGCCCGTGGTGCACGCTGGGTGTGACGATCTCGGCGATCTCTAAGCGTTTGGTCAAAAAGCGAATGCGCCGGTCGATTTCGCGCAAGCGCTTTTTGCCATACAGGTAGTCGCCGTTTTCTGAGCGGTCGCCGTTGCTCGCGGCCCAATGCACCACTTCGACGATGCGCGGGCGCTCCTCGTCAATCAGCGCCATCAGCTCATGGCGCAAGCGGTCGTAGCCATTTTGGGTGATGTAGTTTTTGCCCGAAGGCAGCGGCGCGGTGTTGGGGGTTTCGTCGTCGTCTGCGCTGGTGTCTTCGCGGGTGAAAGCTTTGCTCATGCGGTGGGTCCACGGTTAACAACGAAAAAGCCTCAGAACATTGCTGTTCTGAGGCTTTCCGTTTGGTGCGGCTGGCAGGAATCGAACCCACGACCCCTTGGTTCGTAGCCAAGTACTCTATCCAGCTGAGCTACAGCCGCGAAGCCACGCATTGTAGCATGGTTTTAAGGTCTTCACGTGGCGGAGACTGTGAGATTCGAACTCACGGACCCTTGCGGGTCGGCAGTTTTCAAGTTTGGTGTAGGCTGACTTTACCGGGCTTTTCGCTGTTTTATATAGCCGTACAAATCCTTATAAATCAACGACTTATATCGCTTGCGCGTTTGTCGTAGTTTGTCGTACCTTTACCTAGAGCGCTAAGAATGTGCTAAAAACCAACTAGGAGAAGGTGAAATGACGAAGCTGACTAAGACTTTTATTGACAAGGCAACCGAACCCGAAAAGGGCTATCAATTCCACTGGGACGAGTCGCTCAAGGGCTACGGCGTGCGCATAACACCAAGGCGCTTGAGCAAGGAAGGTCACGTCATCGCCGGGAAAAAGACCTTCGTTGCTCAAGGTCGCGTCATGGGCAAGGCGGTCTGCGTGACGATTGGACCGTATGGGGAATACACCGAACATGAGGCGCGGGAGAAGGCGCGGAAGTTGCTGCAAAGCATGCGCGAGGGTGAAGACCCACGAGACGCAAAGAAAAGGGACGAAGCAGCCCGGGTGACGCTGCGGCAGGTTGCAGACGCATACCTCAACCGCCCCGGCAAGCTGAAGGACAGCAGCAAGAGCGAGATTGAACGGCATGTGGCCACAACTTTTGAAGCATGGGAACACAAGCCCATCACCGCGATCACTGAGGATGACTGCCGCAAGCGCTACAACGAAATGATGACAAAGGGTCTGCGTGGCAAAGCACCAGCCCCCGGTCAGGCGAACCAAGGATTCGCAGTGCTTCGCGCCCTTATCAATTTTGCGGGTCGTCAGTACAAGAAAACGGACGGTACACCGCTGATCACAAATAACCCGGTATCAGCACTGAAAGACAACTGGGTTGCACTGAAGCCCCGAACCACTGACATTGACGAAAAGAAGGTCGGCGCAGTGTGGCATATGCTGACCACAGCCCGGGAGGTTGCCTACAACCGTGACACCCTCGCCAGCATTGACCTAATCATGTTCCTGATGCTCACAGGTGCCCGCATCGGGGAAGCGTCGGCGCTTACATGGGACAGGGTTAGCCTTGACGAAGACGATGCATGGTGGCATATCCCTGACCCAAAAAATAGTAATCCAACATGGCAGCCTTTGTCCACGCAAGCACGCGAACTGCTGGCTACAAGGCCGAGGGTCAAGGGCAGTAATTTCGTGTTCACGTCATGGGGCAAATGCGGGCACATCCGTGACCCACGCGACATGATGAAAAAGGTGTCAGATGCAGCAGGAACCAAGCTCTCGCCACACGACCTAAGACGCACGTTTGTCACCGTGGGCGTGACGGTGTGTGACATAGACCTACACAAGCTGGAGCTACTGACGAATCACGTCCCCAAGGGCGTGACAGCCCGGCACTACCTCAAAACGTCGCGCCTGCAATACTTGCTCCCGGAAGTGCAGCGCATTGCCGACTGGATTACTGAGCAAGGGCTGATTGCGAAGGCTGTGGCCACAGGTGAAAACGTGGTGCAGTTGCGGGCGTGAACGGATGTTCATCAAACTTTACGGGCGTGATGGGCAGTTCCGCAACAGACGCAAGAATCGGGCAAGCATCTAATTATCCAACTCAAGCAATAGCTTGCGGGACTGCGCAAAGCTGGGTAAAGTTAAACACTTAATCCTCGCTTTTCCGTCACGCTGCACAATGCGCGGGGCGGATCACTCCCTCGAAATAGGGCGTGCGGCTCAATAGAGTCAACGAAAAGTTTGCATGGGCAGACGGCGGGCAATCACTCGGAAACGGGTGTCTTGCTCACCGTGCTGCCCTTTTTGTTTTTGCACTC
>JAABPX010000030.1 GCA_011391745.1 Comamonadaceae bacterium | reverse complement strand
GGCAAGATCACGATAAAAGCCGCTCCGAAAAAACCGCCCACGATCGAGCCCATGCCACCAATGATCACCATAAAGAGCAACTGGAATGAGCGGTCGATCGAGAAAGCCGCGGGCTCCCAAGAACCCAGGTGCACAAAGCCCCACAAGCCACCGGCCACGCCGATGATGAAAGAGCTCACAGCAAATGCGCTGAGTTTGGCGTACATAGGGCGAATGCCAATGACCGCCGCAGCCACGTCCATGTCTCGAATGGCCATCCACTCGCGGCCAATGGCCGAGCGCACCAAGTTTTTGGCCAAGAAACCAAACACCACAACAAAGCCCAAGCAGAACCAATACTTTTCAACCGGGGTGTTGATGGTCCAACCCATCACACTCAGGTTGGACACCGAGACCGAGCCCGAAGCCGTGTTGTTGGTGAACCAGCCCACTCGCAAAAAGGCCCAGTCGCAGAAGAACTGTGCTGCCAAGGTCGCCACAGCCAGATACAAGCCTTTGACGCGCAAGCTGGGGATGCCAAAAAACATGCCAACCAAGGTCGCAAAGAATCCACCGGCCAGCAGCGCGACGATTAAAGGCATGCCCTCGATACGCACATAACTGTTGTAAGCCATGTACGCGCCCACGGCCATGAAGGCACCTGAGCCGAGTGAAATTTGGCCACAGTAGCCGACCAACACATTGACCCCCAAGGCGGCGAGCGACAAAATTAAAAAAGGAATCAGAATGGCGCGAAACAGGTACTCATCGGCCATCAGTGGCACGCCGACAAATGCCACCGCCATCACCGCCCACATAAACCAGCGGTCTTGTGCGATCGAAAAGATTTGTTGATCGGCCCGGTAAGAGGTTTTGAATTGGCCGTTTTCTCTGTAAAACATATTGCTTCCCCTTAGACGCGGTCAATGATTTTTTCGCCGAACAAGCCCTGCGGTCTGAACAGCAAGAACACCAGCGCCAACACATACGCAAACCAAATCTCAATACCACCGCCCACCATGGGGCCCAAATACACCTCAGAGAGCTTTTCACCCACACCAATAATCAGGCCGCCGATGATGGCGCCGGGCACAGACGTCAGGCCACCCAAAATGATCACTGGCAGGGCGCGCAAAGCCACGGTGGTCAGCGAGAACTGCACGCCCATTTTGGAGCCCCAGATGATGCCGGCGACCAAGGCGGTGATGCCCGCGACGAACCAAACAATGACCCAAATGCGGTTGAGTGGAATGCCAATGGATTGCGCCGCTTGATGGTCGTCGGCCACGGCGCGCAGGGCACGACCGGTCGTGGTTTTCTGGAAAAACAAAGACAGCACCACCACCAAGAGGGCGGCCACACACGCGGCATACACGTCTTCGAGGTTGACCAAAATACCGCCAGGGAAGGTGGACTCAAACAAGAAGATGGGCTCTTTGGGCATGCCCACGTCGATCTTGTAAATGTCGCTGCCGAACAGGGTTTGACCCAAGCCATCCAAGAAGTACGTGATGCCCAACGTGGCCATCAACAGCGTGACGCCTTCTTGGTTGACCAAGTGACGCAGGACCAGCCGCTCAATCAGCCACGCCAGCACCCACATACAAGCGCCTGCGATGATGAAGGCGATGATGTTGCCGATCAATTTGTTTTCAATACCCAGCCAACCAGGGATCCACTCCGAGAAGCGGGCCATCGCCAAGGCGGCGAAGAGCACCATGGCACCTTGGGCGAAGTTGAACACGCCTGAGGCTTTGAAGATCAGTACAAAGCCCAGCGCCACCAGGGAATACAACATGCCGGCCATGAGGCCGCCAATGAGGGTTTCAATAAAAAAGGCCATGTTGCGACGCTCCGATCAGTGGCTGGTGCCCAAATAGGCGCTGATGACTTCTTCGTTGTTGCGCACCGCTTCGGGTGTGCCATCACCGATTTTTTTGCCGTAGTCCAAGACCACCACGCGGTCCGAAATGTCCATCACCACGCTCATGTCGTGTTCGATCAACACGATGGTGGTGCCGAACTCGTCGTTCACGTCCAAGATGAAACGGCTCATGTCTTGCTTTTCTTCGACGTTCATGCCGGCCATGGGCTCGTCAAGCAACAAGACCTTGGGCTCCATGGCCAAGGCGCGGCCCAAGTCCACGCGCTTTTGCAAACCGTAGGGCAGTTGGCCGACCGGTGTTTTGCGGTAAGCCTGAATTTCCAAAAAGTCGATGATGTGCTCGACAAACGCACGGTGTTCTTCTTCCTCGCGTTGGGCTGGCCCCAGGCGCAGGGCTTGCAAGAACAAATTGCTCTTGATGCGCAGGTTGCGGCCGGTCATGAGGTTGTCGATCACGCTCATGCCTTTGAACAAGGCCAAGTTTTGGAAGGTGCGCGCAATGCCCATCTCGGCCACTTGGCGGCTGTTCATGTGCTTGAAGGTTTGACCACGAAAAGTGATGCTGCCCTCTTGTGGTTGGTACACACCGTTGATGCAATTGAGCATGGAGCTCTTGCCAGCGCCATTGGGGCCGATGATGGCGCGCACCTCGTGCTCGCGCACGTCAAACGAGATGTCGGTCAGGGCCTTGACCCCGCCGAAGCGCAAGGAAATGTTTTTAACGTCGAGGATGACTTCGCCGATTTTTTTGCTCATGCTGCTGCTTTCACAGGGTCAAAGGTGAGCGCATCGGCGATACGCAACGTGGCGCTGACGCTGCCGGTGCGTCCGTCTTCAAACTTCACTTGGGTGTCGATGAACTGTTCGGTTTTGCCGCCATAGAGCGCATCCACCAGCACCTGGTACTTGTCAGCAATGAAGCCGCGGCGAACCTTGTTGGTGCGGGTGAGTTCGCCATCGTCGGCGTCGAGTTCTTTGTGCAGCACCAGGAAACGGCTGATTTGGCTGCCCGCGAGCAACTCATCGCGGCTCAGATCGGCGTTGACCTTTTCCACGCAGGCTTTGATGAGCTCATACACCTCAGACTTTTGGGCCAAGTCGGTGTAACCGGCGTAAGGCAGGTTGCGTCGCTCGGCCCAGTTGCCCACGGCGTCGAAGTCGATGTTGAGCATCACACACACTTTTTCTCGGCCATCGCCATAGGCCACCGCCTCTTTGATGTGCGAGAAAAACTTGAGTTTGTTTTCTACGTACTTGGGCGCGAACATGGCGTTGTCGAATGCACCGCCCTTGATGCGCCCCACGTCCTTGACGCGGTCGATGATCTTCAGGTGGCCCGACGCATCAATGAAGCCCGCGTCGCTGGTGTGGTACCAACCGTCTGCGCTCAAGACCTCGGCCGTGGCCTTGGGGTTTTTGTAGTATTCCTTGAGCAAGCCGGGCGACTTGACCAAAATCTCGCCGGTTTCGCTGAGTTTGATTTCCACGCCATCACACGGCACACCCACCGTATCGGCGCGGGCTTCGTGGTCGGGCTGTAAGCACACGAACACCGCGGTCTCGGTCGAGCCATAGAGCTGTTTGAGGTTGATGCCGATCGAGCGGTAAAAGCTAAACAAATCGGGGCCGATGGCTTCACCCGCGGTGTAGGCCACGCGCACGCGACTAAAACCCAGGTTGTTGCGCAGCGGACCATAGACCAACACATTGCCAATGGCGTAGAGCAGCGAGTCGAACAAGCCCACGGTTTTACCGTCGGTTTTGGCTGGGCCCACACGACGCGCCAAGGCCATGCAAGCGTGGAACATCTTGCGCTTGAGGACACCCGCGTCTTCCATGCGGATCATCACGCTCGTGAGCAAGCCTTCGAACACACGGGGTGGCGCGAAGTAATAGGTGGGGCCAATTTCCTTCAGGTCGATGGTCACGGTTGAGCCAGATTCGGGGCAGTTCACCACGTAGCCCGCCACCAGCCACTGCGCGTAGCTGAAGATGTTTTGGCCGATCCACGCGGGCGGCAAGTAAGCCAGCACCTCGTCGCGATCGGTGAGTTGGTCAAAGGCCGCGCCCACGGCGGCGCGGTCAATCAGGGTGTGGTGGGTGTGCACCACGCCTTTGGGGTTGCCCGTGGTGCCCGAGGTGAAAAACATGGCCGCGACATCGTCGGGCTGGTTCTGGGCGATTTGATCGTCGACAAAAGTGGGGTGCTGTTGGTTGTAGGCGTGTCCAGCCGCAGCGAGCTCGTCGATGGAGGCCAAGCCCGGTTGGTCGTAGTGGCGCAGGCCACGCGGATCGTCAAAGTAAAGGTGTTCGAGTTGTGGACATTGCTCACGAATGTCGAGCATCTTGTCGATCTGCTCTTGGTCTTCAACGATGGCAAAACGCACCTCGGCGTTGTTGATGGGGAAAACGCATTCGCCACCCACCGCGTCTTGGTACAACGGCACGGGCACAGCGCCCAACGATTGAGCGGCCAACATGGTGGCGTACAAGCGCGGGCGGTTGGCGCCGATAACCACCACGTGCTCATGCCGACGCAATCCGGCTTGGTGTAAGCCAGCGGCCAAATCCCTCACCAAGTCCGCCATTTGTCGCCAAGTGGTGGTTTGCCAAATGCCGTATTCCTTTTCGCGCATGGCGGGCGCGTGGGGGCGGCTTTGGGCATGGGCCATCAGCAGCTGAGGAAAAGTCGTCTTCATGCGTGTCTCCAACAACGTCCCGCCTTGGTGTGCAGGGATTCGATGGGGTTGATCCTATGCCTGTGTTTGACGTTATGTTGTCTGTTGGGCGACAATTCAGGGACAACCCCCTTGGGACTTTCCCGTAGTTTTTTTGTGTGAATCGCCTTCGCTCATGCCCGTACAAACTTCCTTTCGCAAGATCTTGCGGCCACGTGCCCCCACCGACGATGAGTTGGCGCAAATCCCGTGGCTCAACCCGCTGAGCGAGACAGAGCGCGGCTTTGCCGTGGACCAGTTGGTGGTTCATGAAATTCAAACCGGTGATTTCATTTGCCGCTTTGGCAAAGCCGTGACGCATTGGTATGGCTTGGTTGACGGCTTGCTCAAGATGAGCAACGACGACTCACAAGGCTTTGCCATCACCTTCACCGGTTTAGCGCCGGGCGGTTGGTTTGGCGAGGGCACGGTGCTCAAGCGCGAGCATTACCGCTACAACGTGCAAGCCTTGCGCGCCTGCCGCATCGCCGGTTTGCCCGTGCAGGCTTTTCATCGGCTGCAGGCCGAGTCGATCGGTTTCAACCGCTTCATCACGCTGCAACTCAACGAGCGTTTGGGCCAGTTCATTGCGGCGCGAGAGATTGACCGCATCACCGACCCCAACCTGCGCGTGGCACGGCACTTGGCTGCGCTGTTTCACCCTTTGCTTTCGCCCAACGTGGGCGGCGTGCTGCGCATCACCCAGCAAGAGCTGGCTTACTTGGTGGGCCTGTCGCGCCAGCGGGTGAATGAGGCATTGGCGGTTTTGGCGGGCAAAGAATGGATTCGGATTGAGTACGGTGGCCTGCGTGTGTTGGACTTAGCCGCGCTGCGCCACCAAGGTGTTTGAGGTGCAATCTGGGATGATCGGGGCATGTCAGAAGAAAACAAGCCACGCACCCTAAGTCTCAAACCCGTGCCCAAGCGCCGGGTTGACCCGCTCGCCCCGCGCCGCCCGCCGGTTCGCCCCCCTGGCCCAGCCCGCGCCAAATCGGTCTCCGAATCGGCCCCCAAAGCCCCACGGCCCCCCTTGCCACACCGCGACGAAAGCCCACGCGCCTTTGAAACCCGCGCTGCCGTGCGTACCCCCGCGCCCGGCAGCTCCAACGCCCAGGCGCCGGGCATGGTGCGCCTGAACAAACGCATGGCCGATCTCGGCCTGTGCTCGCGCCGCGAAGCCGACGAATGGATCGCGCGCGGTTGGGTGCTGGTCAATGGCGAGCCCGCACAAATGGGCTGGCCTGTGCCACACGACGCGCGCGTCGAAGTTTTGCCCCAAGCGCACCACCAACAAAACGCCCGCGTGACCATCGTGTTGAACAAACCCATGGGCTACGTCAGCGGCCAGCCCGAAGACGGGCACGAAAGCGCGGCCGTCTTGGTGCAGGGTGACCGCCGTTGGCGCGAAGACCCGAACCGCTCGCGCCACTACGCGCCCGAGCACAGCCGCGGCTTGGCGCCCGCCGGGCGCTTGGACATCGACTCGATCGGCTTGTTGGTGCTGACCCAAGACGGCCGCGTGGCCCGCACCCTGATCGGTGAAGACTCCGACGTCGAAAAAGAGTATTTGGTGCGCGTGCAATGGGCGCCCAACGGCCCGCAAGGCGAGGGCGTGGTGGGCGAAAACGTGCAAGCGGTCTTTCCCCACGAGCGCTTGGCCTTGTTGCGCCACGGCCTGAGTTTGGACGGCCAAGCCCTCAAACCCGCGCAGGTCGATTGGCAAAACCCCGAGCAGTTGCGCTTTGTGCTGACCGAAGGCAAAAAACGCCAAATTCGGCGCATGTGCGAACAGGTGGGCTTGCACGTCGTGGGCCTCAAGCGCATCCGCATTGGCCGTGTGGTCTTGGGCAACCTGCCTGTGGGCCAGTGGCGCTACTTGGGCGCCAACGAGCGTTTCTGAGCCCAAAGGCCCCTGCGTTCAGGGGCTTGAAAACCACCGAACCGTCCCCAGATCACCACGGTTGTGGTGGTCGGCGGTGTTCGCTGGCCGTGTCCTTCCAACCCCTTAGTCTGTATCCAAGCCATGAGCAAACACACCCACGCATTCCAGGCCGAAGTGGCCCAGCTGTTGCACCTCGTCACCCACTCGCTGTATTCCAACCCCGACATTTTTGTGCGCGAACTCGTCTCCAACGCGTCCGACGCCTGCGACAAGCTGCGCTTTGAGGCGCTCAACAACGCCGCCTTGCTCGAAGACGCGCCCAATCTTGAGGTGCGCGTGGCCTTCGACAAAGACGCCAAAACCCTCACCATCACCGACAACGGCATCGGCCTGTCCGAGCAAGAAGCCATCGACAACCTGGGGACCATCGCCAAGAGCGGCACCCGCTCATTCGTGGAGCAGCTCAGTGGCGACCAGAAAAAAGACGCCCAGCTCATCGGTCAATTCGGCGTGGGCTTTTACTCGGGCTTCATCGTGGCCGAAAAAATCACGGTCGAATCGCGCCGTGCCGGCCTCAAAGCCGAAGAGGGCGTGCGCTGGGTCAGCGGCGGCACCGGCGACTTTGAGGTCGAAGCCATCACCCGCGCCGAACGCGGCACCCGCATCACCCTGCACCTGCGCGACGACAAAACCGAGTACCTCAACCGCTGGAAACTCAAACAAATCATCGGCCGTTATTCCGACCACATCAGCCTGCCCATCCTGATGCAAAAAGAGGAATGGGACGCCGAAAAAAGCGAATACAAAACCTTGGATGAATGGGAAAGCGTCAACTCGGCGAGCGCGTTGTGGAGCCGCGCCAAGAAAGACATCACGCCCGAGCAGTACACCGAGTTTTACAAAAACTTGAGCTTCGACAGCGAAGCACCTCTGACCTGGAGCCACAACCGCGTTGAAGGCGGCACCGAATACACCCAGCTGCTCTACATCCCCGCCAAAGCCCCGGCGGATTTGTGGAACCGCGAGCGCAAGGCCGGCATCAAGCTGTATGTGAAGCGCGTGTTCATCATGGACGAGGCTGAGAGTCTCATGCCGTCGTACATGCGCTTTGTCAAAGGGGTGATTGATTCGGCCGATTTGCCGCTCAACGTCAGCCGCGAGCTGCTGCAAGAAAGCCGCGACGTGAAGGCCATCCGCGACGGCAACACGCGCCGCGTCTTGTCCATGCTCGAAGACTTGTCCAAAGAACAAGACAAGTACGACGCCTTCTACGCCGAATTCGGCGCGGTGCTCAAAGAAGGTTTGGGCGAAGACTTTGGCAACCGCGAGCGCATCGCCAAGCTGCTGCGCTTTGCCAGCACCCAAGGCGAGGGTGTGAGCTTGGCCGACTACAAAGCCCGCATGAAAGAAGGCCAAGACGCCATCTACTACATCACCGCCGATTCGCTGGCCGCCGCCAAAAACAGCCCGCAGCTCGAGGTGTTCAAGAAAAAGGGCATCGAGGTGCTGCTCATGACCGACCGTGTGGACGAGTGGGCGCTGTCCTTTGTGCCCGAGTTCGACGGCACGCCGCTGCAAAGCGTGGCCAAGGGCGCGGTCGACTTGGGCAAGCTGCAAGACGAAGGCGAGAAGAAAGCCGCCGAACAAGCGGCCGAGACCTTCAAGCCCGTGCTCGACAAGCTCAAGGAAAGCCTCAAAGACAAAGCCAAAGACGTGCGCGTGACCACCCGCTTGGTGGACTCGCCCGCGTGTTTGGTGGTCGAAGACGGCGAATACTCCACGCAGCTCGCGCGCCTGCTCAAACAGGCCGGCCAACAAGCGCCCGACATCAAGCCAATTTTGGAAGTGAACGCCGAACACCCACTGGTGAAAAAGCTCGAGGGCTCGGCCCACTTCGACGACTTGGCGCACATCTTGTTTGACCAAGCGCTGTTGGCCGAAGGCGGTTTGCCCGAAGACCCCGCGGCCTATGTGAAGCGCATCAACACCTTGCTGGCCTGATTCGCGTGCGCATCGACAAGTGGTTGTGGGCGGCGCGGTTTTTTAAGACCCGCAGCTTGGCCAGCGAAGCGCTGGGGCTGGACCGCGTGCACGTCAACGGCGCGGCGGCCAAGGCCTCGCGCGAGGTGCGCTTGGGCGATCAAATCGATGTTCGCCAAGGCCCCGTCATTCGCAGCGTGTGGGTGCGGGGCTTAAGCACCGCCCGGGGTTCGGCCACCGTGGCCGCCACTTTGTTTGAAGAATTGCCCGAATCCATCGCGCGGCGCGAACAGGCGGCTGAGCAGCGCCGCTTGGCCCCCGAGCCCGCACAAACCTTCACCCAAGGCCGCCCCACCAAACGCGACCGCCGCACCTTGGACGGTTACCGCAGCGGCGGCGATGCGCCGGGTTGGGGCGATCGGTGGAGTGCGTCGCAGGACGACTGAGCCGCAGGGCTCACACCATCAAAGCCGGCGCCTGCATGGCTTCGATTTGTTCGATCAGCATGTCCACTTGCCCTTGCCAGTAATCGCGTGAGCCGAACCACGGGAAGTTGATGGGGAAGGCGGGGTCGTCCCAGCGGCGGGCGAGCCAAGCGCTGTAGTGAATCAGGCGCAGGGTGCGCAGCGGCTCGATCAGGTCGAGCTCGCGCCGATCGAGCGCGCGCACCTGTTCGTAGCCGTCGAGCAGGGCGCTGAGTTGCAGCGTTTGTTGGCGGCGGTCGCCGCTGAGCAGCATCCACAGGTCTTGAATGGCTGGGCCTTGGCGCGCGTCGTCCAAGTCCACGAAGTGCGGGCCTTCGTGCGCCGTGCCAGCGGGCGTCCACAAAATGTTGCCGGGGTGGCAGTCGCCGTGCAGGCGCAGTGTGCCGATGGGCGGCGGGCCATCGTCATCGTTGGTTGCCACCGGGGCTTGTGCCCTCAGCACCGGGTGCGCCTCGATCAGCGCCAAGGCTTCGCCCAGCGCTTGCCGCCACGCGGTTTGCACCTCGGGCGCCACGGCGCGGTGTTCCAACAACCAGTCGCGCGGCTCGTGTGCGAAGGTGGCCACGTTCAAGCTGGGGCGGCGCACAAAGCGTTCGCTCGCGCCCACGCGGTGGATGCGCGCGAGCAAGCGCCCGATCCACTCCAGCACATCGAGGTCGTCGTATTCGGGGCGGCGTCCACCGCGGTAGGGCGTGAGCGAAAACGCAAAGCCGCCGTGTTGGTGCAGGGTGCGTCCTTGCAGCGCCAGCGGCGGCACCAAGGGCACGTCCTCAGCCGCGCAGGCTTGTGCAAACGCGTGCTCTTCCAAAATCGCTTCATTGCTCCAGCGTTCGGGCCGGTAGAACTTGGCCACCACCTGGGTGTGGCCTTCGATGGCCTCGTCCAAATGGATGTGATAGACCCGGTTCTCAAAGCTGTTGAGCGCGCTCATGCGCCCATCGCCCCACACGCCAATGTCGGCCAAGGCGTCTTGCACCACGTCGGGGGTGAGGCGGGCAAAGGGGTGCAGGTCTTGGTCGGTCATGCGCGATTGTCGCTTTAAGATGGTGGCCATGCTCAAAGCCACGCCCACCCTAAAAGAACAATTGCCCGAATTGCGCGAAGGCCAGTCGGTGGCGCTGCTCCAAGCGCTGCACATCCTCACCCGAGAGGGCAAACTCAACCAAGACACGCGGCGCAAACTCAAGCAGGTCAACCACCTGGTGCAGTTCATTGAGCCTTTGTTGCAAGAGGCGCTGGACGCACGCGGCGACGTCGCCTTGGCCGATCACGGCGCGGGCAAAAACTACCTTGGCTTCATCTTGTACGACCTGTTTTTTAAACAGCGCACCCAGGGCGCCGTGTACGGCGTGGAGTCGCGCACCGAGCTGGTGGCCAAGTCCTCTGAACTCGCGCAGCGCTTGGGTTTTGACCGAATGGGTTTCTTGGCGTGCACCGTGGCCGAGTCGCTCACGCACCCGGCTCTGCCCGAGACCATCGACGTGGTCACGGCCTTGCACGCCTGCGACACCGCCACCGACGACGCCATCGCTTTTGGTTTGGCGCGCCAAGCGCGTGCGATGGTGTTGGTGCCGTGTTGTCAGGCTGAAGTGGCCAGCGTCATGCGCCAACACAAAGCGCTACAGCTCAAACGCTCTCCTTTGGCCGAACTCTGGCGTCACCCGCTGCACACGCGCGAATTCGGCAGCCAAATCACCAATGTGTTGCGCTGCTTGCAGCTCGAAGCGCACGGCTACCAAGTCACCGTCACCGAACTGGTGGGTTGGGAGCATTCAATGAAGAACGAATTGATTTTGGCGCGTAAAATGAAGCCAGATCGCCCGGGTGAATGGGCCCGTTCTCGCGAACGTTTGCAGCAAGTGCTCGACGAGCTGGGCCTGCAAACCTTGCAATCGCGTTTTGCGGTCTGACCCCTTGGTGGCGCCCTTGGCGCTGCCGTTCCCCCCACAGTGAACAAACGGGCCACGGGCTCGTGTTTGCACCCACTTTGGAGAACCAACCGCCATGGTCACCGATTTCCCTTTTGTGTTGCAGTCCATCGCTTGGCCGCTGGTCTTGCTCTTGGCTTGGTTGTTGGCCGAGCGCGTGCACGAGCTCTGGCACTTGCCCCGCGTGGCCACGTATGTGGCCGTGGGCCTGTTCGCGGGCTTGGTGCAGTTGCCGGGCTGGACCGCCAACGTGGTCGGCCTACCGTTTTTGGCGAATCTGGCGCTGGGCCTGTTGCTGTTTGAGTTGGGCCACCGGATTCATTTGGCTTGGTTCAAACACAACCCTTGGTTGTTGGGCTTGGGGCTGGTGGAATCGCTCATCACCTTTGTGTTGGTGTACAAGGTGGCGCTGTGGTGGGACGTGGCCGATGGCGTGGCGCCGATCTTGGCTGCACTCAGCATTTCGGCCTCGCCTGCGGGCATCGTGCGCGTGGTCAACGAGCTGCGCAGCGCAGGCCAAGTGACCGAGCGCGTTGTGCACCTGTGCGCCATCAACTGTTTGGTGTCGGTGCTGGCCTTGAAGCTGGTGATCGCGCAGTGGACGTTCAACACCTCGGGCGATGTCTGGCTGGCCTTGGTGGGCTCGGCGCACGTGGTATTTACTTCCGTGCTGGCGGGCGGTGTGTTGGGTGTGGCCGTGCCGTGGTTGCTTCGCTTGCGTCGCGCCAACGAGCGCAGCGTGACCTTGGTGTTTGCTTTGTCGGTTTTGTTGCTCACCACCTTGTCGTTTGGTTTGCAGCTCTCGCCGCTGCTCGCGGCGCTGACCTTTGGCATCGTGGCGCGTGAGCGCCGCATTTTGCTCACCAACGCGCAGCGCGATTTCGGCGCGGTGGGCGACTTGCTCACTTTGTTTTTGTTTGTGTACATCGCCTCGCTCATGGACTGGTCGCAGGTGTGGGGCGGCGTGGGTTTGGCCGTGGTGGTGATCGCCGCGCGCACGCTGTCCAAGGTGGGTTGCAACGCACTGGCCGCGCATGTCTCGGGCATCACTTGGCACAAAGGCGTGTTGACCGGTTTGGCGCTCACGCCCATGTCGGTGTTTGCCATTGTGTTGCTCGAACACAGCCGCACCCAAGGCTTCGGCCTGGCCAACGAGGTGCTTGCGGCCATGACCGCGATGATGGTCTTGCAAGAGTTGATCGGCCCCGTGGTCACCCAGCGCGCCCTGATGGCCGCACACGAAACCCACGTCACCCAGGAGACCCGCCATGGCGCTTGAACCCTTTGGCAAATCCGACGCCCTGACCATGGGCGTGGAGCTGGAGCTCCAGCTCATCAGCAACCACGACTTCGACCTCTCCAGCAGCGCCAACGACCTGTTGGAGCTGCTGCGCCGAAAACCCTTCCCCGGTGTGGTCACGCCCGAGATGACGCAAAGCATGATCGAGATCGCCACCGACATCCAGCGCGAACACGGCCCGTTGTTGGCCCAGCTGCGCCAGACGCGCGACACCTTGGTGAACGCGGGCGACCGCCTGAACATCGCCTTGGCCGGCGGCGGCACCCACCCGTTTCAGCGCTGGTTTGAGCAACGCATTTTTGCCAAGCCGCGCTTTGAAGAGCTGTCCACGCTTTACGGCTATTTGGCCAAACAGTTCACCGTGTTCGGCCAACACGTGCACATTGGGTGCAGCACCGCCGACGAGGCTTTGTTTTTGCTGCACGCGCTCAACCGCTACGTGCCGCACTTCATTGCGCTGTCGGCCTCGTCGCCGTACTCACAAGGCGTGGACACCTTGTTCGATTCGGCCCGTCTCAACTCGGTGTTTGCCTTCCCCTTGAGCGGGCGCGCGCCCTTTACCCTGAGCTGGGACGAGTTCTCGCAGGTGTACTTCACCAAGATGGAGAGCACCGGCGTGGTCAAGTCGATGAAGGACTTTTATTGGGACATCCGCCCCAAGCCCGAGTACGGCACCATCGAGCTGCGCGTGTGCGACACGCCGCTGACCGTCGAACGCGCTGCGGGCCTGGCGTGTTACCTGCAAGCGCTGTGCCGCTACCTGCTCGAGCGCCACGAAGAAGACCCCGCCGAAGACGACTACTTGGTCTACACCTACAACCGCTTCCAAGCCTGCCGCTTTGGTTTGGACGGCACCATGGTGCACCCCAAAACCCGCCAAGCCATTGGCATTCGCGAAGACATCCAGCAAACGCTGGAACGCTTAAAGCCCCACGCCGTTGCGCTCAAGAGCGAAGCCGCGATGGACGAAATCGCCCGCGCCACCCGCGAAGGCAACCACGCCACCTACCTGCGCGGCCAATATGCGCAAAGCGGCCAAGTGCCGGGCGTGGTGCAGGCCAGTGTGCGGGCGTTTCGGGCGGCAGCCAGTTGATGGATTTTGTGTCGCTGACCTACTGCCAAATCCGATAAGGCCAAAACCCTTCGTCGTGCGCGATGCGGTCGCGCAGCTCGGTGGGGGAGCAGCCGGTCATGCGGCGTGAGGTGCGGCACAGGTGCGATTGGTCAGAGAACTGGTGGTCCAAGGCCAAGCCCGCCCAGTCCATGGGCGTCGCATCGGCTTGGGCCATGAGCTCAAAAAACACGCGTTCGGCCCGCACAAAACCACGCAGTTCACGTACCGGCAAGCCGGCCCATTGCAACACGCGGCGCCAAGAAGGCTTCGATCACCTCGGCTCTGGCGGCATCGTCGCTGGCCTTGCTCACCTGCTCACCTGCTCACCCATGGCCCACCAATCGGGTGGCAGGACCCGCTTGGCATCGACCGTTTGGTTGCGCCAATCGCCGGGCCGTGGCTCCAGGTGACCACCGGTTGGGTTTGTGGGCCGCTGAACACCCAGCGCGCGGGCATGCGGCGGCGCGGTGCGTCTGGGGTGGCGGCGTGGCCAGCTTCGAGCATGTCGATCTGCCCGTCCAAATACCAGCTCAGGCTGCACAAGGGCGTGGCCGGGTAATGGCTGAAGCGTTGCTCGGGGCTGAGCGCCACACCGCGTGTATCACGCAACATCACGCCACGCACGCAGCCACTCAGCGACCAGCTGGGTAAGCACAACTCGCTGCGGGCGTTGGACAAACGCGGTCTCGGTCTCATGCCCCGATGGTAACGAGGGCGGTGTGTCGACATCGTTCAAGACGCGCCGCACCCTCGGCCTCAACAATCGGGTTTTTCAGCAGCAACCCGAGATCACCCATGACACGATTGACGCCCCTTTGCCCCGATATTTGGCACGCCACGCATCCCTTCAATGTGGGCTGGATGCCCGTGTCCACCCGCATGACGGTGGTGCGCTTGGAGGGTCGCCGTTTGTGGCTGCACTCGCCCATTCCCTTGAGCGCGGAGTTACAACGCGAGTTGGCGGATTTGGGTGAGGTGAGCGCCATCGTCGCACCCAACAAAATGCACCACCTGTTTTTGGCCGCGTGCGCCGCCGCATACCCACAAGCCACGGTGTATGCCGCGCCAGGGTTGGCACGCAAACGGCCCGACCTGCCGCCCATGCAAACCTTAGCGCCCACCGCACCGACCGACTGGGCGGCGGCGCTCGACCAACGGTTCATCGAAGGCATTCCCATCGCCAACGAAACCGTGTGGTTTCACCGCGCCTCGGGCACGCTGATCGTGACCGATCTGGTTCAGTGTTGGGAAGGCGAGCTGGCGCGATCCGCACACTGGTACGCCCGCGCCACCGGCGTGCGCCAACAACTGGCCATGCCTTACACCGTGCGCGCCTTGGTGCGCGACCGAGCCGCGCTGCGCCGCAGCTGTGAGCAGGTGCTGGCTTGGCCCATCGAGCGAGTGGTCGTGGCGCACAACGCGGTGATTGAGGTCGATGCCCATGCGCGCTTGAGGCGGGCTTTGATGCCTGACATTACCCCGAATCCCTAGACATTTTTTGCGTGAAATCTCCCACCCGCAGCATGTCCAAACGGTTCACCGCGCAGGGCGACATTCAGTTGATCAACAACGCCTGCCCAGTTCGCGTCCAGTTGAATTTTTTCCTGCAAAAAAGTGGCTTGACTTGTTGTCCAGCAGGGTGCGTCCTCAAGCCTTGTGCAGTTATTCAGTGGGGAGTTTTGAGCAATAAAAAAATGGATGCTGCCAGTATCCGACGGCAAACCCAGTTGATCAAACAACTCCTCAAGGCGGTGGTAGGTCGAGTCCATTTTCGAAGCTGACTTTTCAAAAATGTTTGTGAACACTCAAAGGGTGTGGAACAGCAAGGCTGTCCCACACTTGGGTTTTTGACGTTAGTTCGATTTATTTGGCTGAACAGTCACAGGCTGCTTTCGTATTCGTTTGTGCCGTGTTGCAGCAATCCATTGCGCTCTTTGAACTGGTCTTGGCATCACCCGTCTTGTTGTTGTCGTGGCATTCGGCAGCTTTGTGGTGATGCTTTGCAGCAGCCTCGTGGTCGCTCGCCGCTTTTTTATGCAGGGTGCTGGCTTCGTTGGTTTGTGTCATGGTGAATTTTCCCGATTTGAATAAGTGGATGAACCAAAAGACAAGGTGCACTGACATCGCTTTCGCTTGATCGCAGTGCCACTCCAATGTAGGCATTCAGATGAGCAAGTTCTGTGCGGTAGCCCACGCTATCAGAACGCTGGCACGAATAAATCCGCCGACCCACTGTGCGCCGTCGCACAGAACAAGTGCCTGGCCGAGAGTACGCTGGGACTGGGTCTGAAACAGGCCCGTGTTTGCATTCATCCACGTTATTCAAAAGGAAATCTCATGAACAAAGACCAAATTAAGGGCCAGGTAAAAAAAGTCGCTGGCAAAGTGCAAGAAGCCACGGGTAAGTTGGTGGACAGCACGTCGCAAAAAGTCAAAGGTATCAAGCTGCAGGCAGAGGGCCGAATTCAAAAGGGTTATGGCGATGCCAAAGAAGTTGCGAAATCACATTCTTGATAGCAACCACAACCTATCCACTGGCTAAGGCACAACACCACACGAAGCAGTGCGACTTTGAATGTGGCCTGAGGGCATCTCCATCGTTTCCGGACGAAGGGGATGTGACACCCAATCTTTCTGCGTTTAGAGGAACAAAATTATGAATTTACTCATTGTTGTCATTGTGCTGCTGTTGCTTTTTGGCGGCGGCGGGGGCTTGTACTGGGGTCTTGGTGCTGGCTGGGGGATCGGTCCCATCGGTCTGATCCTCATCGCCGTCATCATTTCATTTGTGCTGTTTGGCTACCACGGAAGAAGGGGTTAGCAGGTGGCTTGTGTGCATCGCTTGGCGGCGGGTTGACCGCGTCGCGCCAGCACGTGCTGGGCGTGCACGCCTTGGCGTTGGCTTGGAACTACGTCTTTAACGCCTTGTTCGAGCGTTGGGAGTCCCGTCAAGCCATCAAAGGCAGAAGCTTTGTGCGCCGATTCGTTCACGGGACAGTCTTTGAAGACGGTCTGACCTTCCTGTTGGAGACCGCCTTTTTGGCCGCGTTTATCGCCAACCTCGGACTGTTGGTTTTCTTCTTTGTGTATGCCGTGGGCTATACCTGGGCCTTCGACAAAGTCTTTGGTCTTCCGCAATCGGCCTAGCCGACGCCATCACCATGACGCGTACCCCGCAAGGCTATCTGTAACGACATCACAGGCTGTTGCACAGCTCAGTTTTTGTAAATACATTAACGCTATGCGAATTTCCTACCAGCCACCCAAACGATCGTGAACAAACGCGCCTCGCCCCGTACTTTGGGCTCTGACCTTTTGCGCGTCGACGCGCATGTGGTGAAGCCTTCGGAATACAAAGATCTGCCGGAGCTCACCGACGACATGCTGAGCCGTGCCGTGGTGAAGAAAGGTGGACGCCCCAAGTCCGAAAACCCAAGGCAACTGATTTCCTTGCGCTTGCCCACCGATGTGATTGCCAAGTGGCGGGCCACCGGTCCGGGCTGGCAAACGCGCATGGCCGACCGGCTGGCACGCGCACCCGTGGTGCGGGCTTCAAACTGAAAAAAGCCTGCCCATGTTTTCACACATCATGGTCGGCGTGAGCGATTTCAAACGCGCCATGGCGTTTTACACGCCCGTGCTGCAAGCGCTGGGCGTGCAGTTTCGGTTCTTGGAAGAAGACCGCCCGTGGGCGGGCTGGCAATCGTCGCCAGACCCTCGGCCGCTGTTCCTCATTGGCCGCCCACACAACCTGGCACCGCACCACCCGGGCAATGGCCAGATGGTCGCGTTTCTGGCCGCGTCACGCCAGCAAGTGCAAGACGTGCACGCCCTGGCGCTGGCCCACGGCGGCACCTGCGACGGCCCGCCCGGCTGGTAACACCATTCATCATCTCCAACAAGGAAACTAGAAACATGCAGTGGATTTCAGACCAAGACCTGCGAGACTGGGCAACACGGACAGACGCGCGAGAACTCCTTGTGGATTTGGTTGGTGACTTGATTCGGGCGACGGTCGCTGACATCACAAAATTTCGTTTTCCTGGTCAAAGCGCAGGAACGATTCGTGGGTTCGATGGCGATCTCGAGGTAGCTCATGCTGCACTCTCTTCCCGAGTGCCCATCGGCCCCTCAAAGTGGGAATTCGCAACTACACCAACTGGCAAGGCAAAGGCAGAGGCAGACTACGAAAAGCGGACTGGTAAGACGCCCGCCGAGATCATGGCAAAAAACGCATTCGTCATGGTCAACCTTCATAACTGGGACACCCCGACAACCACACTGGTGAATTGGTTGGCCGAAAAAAATCAGGAGGGAAAGTGGCGAGAGGTTCACTTCATCGATGGAACGGGGCTGCAAAAATGGCTTGAGGAAAAACCAGCGGTCGCAGCGCGGTGGGCTCGTGCCGTGCTTGAAAACGCACCCCAAACTGGTGCGCTTTGCACGGATGAGTTTTGGTATCGATTTAGTACAGGCTTCAAGCCACCGCTTACGGAAGCCGTGCTATTGGCTGGGCGCTCAGAAGAGGCAAAACGCCTTCTGGATGTCCTGACCGGAAGCCCTCAAACCTTCACTGTTGGCGCAGAAAGCGCCGAGGAAGGCATCGCATTCGCCGTCGCGGTAATTCGCACGGCTCCGGAAGAGACTCGACGAATGCTCGAAGCCAAGACAATGATTGTCGAGAGCGAGGAAGCAGCACGATTTCTTAGTGGGATGACCCACATGGTCTACCTTGTATGGAAAGGCGCCGAGCCAATGGCTGCGTCTTTGGGCCAGCGTGGTCCCGCACTCACTGTAGCCACCGGCATAGAGCGCAAGAGGCGACAAGGGCTTCTGCAGATCAATCGGCCCTCGGCGAGCGTCATGGCTGAAGCAATGGGCACGATGAATATCGAACGGCTGGATGCCTATGAACTCGCGCAAAAATGCGGCCGCAGTCTGGTTATCTTGCGCCGGCTTAACCCGGCCGCAGGTATCGACAAGCCGCCTGAATGGGAAAACCATGCCCAATTTCTCAAACCGGCTTTGCTTGCTGGAGGCTGGACAGCGGACTCTCAACTCGACAAGGACGTGTTAGTCAGTCTTGGTGGCTCCGACTATCCGGCAGTAGAGAGGCCTGTCCGCGAAACGTTATCGCTGTCAGACCCGCCTTTCGACAAGGTTGAGCAGGTCTGGCAGATCAGATCTGCAGTAGACGCGTTTCCGTACTACGGGCATCTGATCGATGAGGAGGATCTTGCGCGGCTGAAAACGGCTGTCGTAAAGGTGCTGAGTCATCATGTTGTTCAACCTAAGCCCGAGGAGAGGTTTTCACTCGACTACCAAACACCAGCCGACTACAGCAGCTGGCTCAGAGACGGTTTGGCCTATACGCTCAACCTTTTTGCGGTGATGCCTGAGGTTGGCGGACTCGCGCTTACTGGGACAACCCCCCAACGGTTTGTCGACGACGTCATTCGTTCGCTTCCCGAATACGCAAAGAATCATCGCTGGCTTCTCCCATTACTCCCCCAACTATCGGTTTTGGCAGAGGCAGCACCCATCCCTTTTCTGGAAGCCCTCGAGAAGAGCCTTGAGGGCGCCAACAACGATGCTCTAAATCTATTCCAAGAGTCGGACGACGCTGACTTTTTATTCCGAAAAACAAGCCCTCACGTCTACGTTATCTGGGCCTTGGAAGTCCTTGCCTGGAACCCGACTCTTCTATCGAGAGTCACTCTGGTGCTAGGGCGGCTTGTTCAAATAGATCCCAACGCGAAATCAAAAAACGGTAATAGACCTCTCAATTCGCTCCGCAACATTTTTTTACCGTGGTCTCCCAATACCGACGCAGACTTGGGAAAACGTATCAAAGCGCTTCAAGGACTTGTTTTCGCCTTCCCAGATGTGGCATGGGATCTTCTTCTCGTATTGGCTCCGCGCCCCCATGACACGAGCACACCAACGGCTAGGCCGAAGCTTCGCGATACGGCACCACTGGACGCTGAGGCTGTGACTTTTGGTTTGGTTTGGGAGACAGAGCGGCTTTTTTTAGGTCGGTCGCTTGAGCTGGCTAAAGTCAAAGAAGAACGTCTGCCTAAGCTCGTTACGCACTTGGCTAGTTACCAGCAGCCATGTCGTGATTTATTGTTCGAAGCCTTCGAGAGAGCGCTTGACGGGCCAAGCCCTACAGAGGGCAAGCAACTATGGCATGCGCTCCGTGATCTGGCTTCCCATCATGAGACTTTTCAGGATGCGGACTGGTCTTTAAAGGGCGACGAGCTCAAGAGGCTTATGAAACTCGTAGAGCGGTATCGACCTACCGACCTCATCGCTCAGGCAAGACATCTGTTTGACGACTGGACTCCTCGGCTTGGCGCCAATGTGAATACCGCGCATCAGGACGTCGAGGATGCAAGGACTCTTGCGCTTCAACACATCTATCGGGACTTAGGCGTGGCGGGCCTTTCCAGACTTGCTCGCGCAGTCAAGCTCCCGCGAGAAATGGGTAGGCCGTTTGACAAGCTTGATCTCCCCGTTGACGAGGCTGCATTGCTTATCTTCGAACTCATCGAGGCTGGCGGCGAGTGCTTTGATCTTGCTTGCCTCGTTTCAGGTGCGCAGAGGAGACGGGTGCCAGAGAGTTGGGCGAACTACTTCGAAGCCCATGTCCTGCCAAAAGCCAAGTCGATCGAGGAGGCCGCTTGGTTGCTAGTAAATTGGCAGCACGACCGTGCAACGTGGAGCTTTGTGGATCATCTTGGGAAGATATTCGCTGAAACGTACTGGAAAAACGTTGGCTCGCTACCCCATATGGGCACTGAGGACGATTGGCTTTTTGCAATTAGCAGACTTCGACAGGAAGGGCGTAGTCTCAAGGTGATCACGAGTCTTCATCAGCGTGTGACGGATGTCCCATCGCAGACACTTTTGGAATTGCTTGACGAGTCCGCAAAAGAGGTTGCAGATGGCAATTCGGCAGCGATGGTGGCTTATGCAGTAAGTGAGGTATTCGAGGCGTTATCAACTCGAAATGACATTCCTGCGGTTGAAGTGGCGCGTCGTGAGTACGTGTACCTTCCTCTGATTGAGGGACGCGTGAAAGGCTTAGCTGTTCACAAGCTACTTGCCTCTGAACCAGCCGAGTACGTAGCGATCCTATGCAATGCTTATATTGCCAAGAATGCGAAACACGTTGAGAACCCTACAGAGGAGTTTCGAGCCCGAGCGCGTATGTCGTACCGGTTGTTAAAGTCCTTTCACTCGACACCGGGGGAGCTAGAGGATGGCAGTATCGATGAAAAGGCCCTTAGAGAGTGGGTGATGCAGGCACGTGCCCTTGCTCAGGAGCATGATCGAGCGGAAATTGCAGACGAGTTGATTGGGCAGCTACTTGCGCACTCCCAACCGTTTGAGGAAAGCGGCACTTGGCCGCAACTAGCTGTTGCAAATCTTCTCGACGAACTAACCGCCGATGGGCTTGAGCGTGGAATCGAGGTTGAGCGCTTCAATATGCGGGGTGTCTATTCGCGCAGTTTCGGCGAAGGTGGAGGGCAAGAGCGTGATCTTGCGGCTACATATCGACGATGGTCCGAGCAAACAACCTCTTTAAGAACTGCAGCGATGCTTGAACGAATTGCCGAAAACTGGGACGTTCAGGCGCGGCTACAAGACATTGAAGCGGAAAAAGAGAAGCTAAGGCGTTAAAGGACAACTGTTAGCCTGCCTCAACTAATCACAACACCCTCACCTCGCAAACCGCTTCCTAGTCAACGCCAACGCCACCCAAAACGCCACACCCGCATAAGCCGCCAGCACCGCCAGGTGCAGCAGCGGCTGGGTGGGCCATTGGTCCAGGAAGAGGGGGCGCACCAGCGCCACCGCGTTGGCCAGGGGCAGCACTTGGGCGATGGCGGCCACGGTGCTGGGCAGTTGCTCCAGCGGGAAGAACACGCCGCTCAAAAACATCATGGGCGTGAGGAAGAGCGTGAAGTAATAAGTGAAGAAGTCGTAGCCTTTGGCCAGCGCGTTGAAGATGAGCGCGATGCAGCTGAAGGTGATGCCGGTCAGCAGCAGCACCGGCAACACCAACAGCAGCTTCGGGCTGTGGCTGATGCCGAGTGCCAGCATGACGCACAAAATGGCCGTGACGGTGAAGAGCGACTTGAACGCGGCCCACAGCATTTCGGCCATGACCACGTCGTCGAGCGTGACCGGCGCGTTCATGATGCCGTCCCAGGTTTTTTGCACGTGCATGCGCGAGAACGCGGAATACAGCGCCTCAAAGGTGGCGGCGTTCATGGCGCTCATGCAGATGCTGCCGCTGGCCAAAAACAAGATGTAGGGCACGGCCTGTGCGCCGCCGGGGCCCATCATTTGGATCTCGCCCACCAAAGTGCCCATGCCGTAGCCAAAGGCCACAAGCCAGATCAGCGGCTCGGCGATGTTGCCCACCAAGCTGGGGATGGCGAGTTTTTTCCAGACCAGCCAATTGCGCAAAAACACCGGCCACCAGCGCAGCGACAGGCGGGGGGCGGACCACGGGGATACGGCGTTGGGGTTCATGGTGTTAAGCATCGTCTCGAATTTGTCGGCCGGTCAATTTCAGGAACAGGTCTTCCAAATTGGCCGGGCGGTGCAGGGTGCGCAGGGGGTGTTCGCCTAAGGCGGCCAAGAGCGGGCGGGCGTCGCGGGTGTAGAAAAACACGGTCTCGCCGCTGACTTCCACGCGGCTGGCCATGGCGCGCAGCGCGGCGTGGGCATCGCCCTGGGCCAAGGCCACGGCGCCTTCGCCGTACACCTCCACCACATCCGGCTCCAGGTGCTGCGCGATGAGTTCGCGCGGTGGGCCTTCGGCGATTTTGCGGCCGTGGTCGATCACCAGCAGGCGCGAACACAGGCGCTCGGCCTCGTCCATGAAGTGGGTGGTGAGCAAAATGCTTTTGCCTTGTTGCAGCAAGCGCTGCAGGCGTTCCCACATCAGGTGGCGGGCTTGCGGGTCCAGGCCGGTGGTGGGCTCGTCGAGCAGCAGCAAGTCGGGGTTGGCCACCAGCGAACGCGCCAGGCTCAAGCGGCGCTTCATGCCGCCCGAGAGTTCGCCGGGTTTGGCGTCGGCCTTGTGGCTGAGCGCGGCAAACTCCAACAGCTCGGGAATGCGGGCGCGGATGTCGACGTCTTTCAGGCCAAAGTAGCGGCCATACACCATCAGGTTTTCGGCGCAGCTGAAGTCGGGGTCGAGCGTGTCGAACTGGCTCACCACGCCCAGGCGCGCTTTGATGGCCAGCGCGTCTCGCGGCATGTCCAGGCCAAAGGCGCTCACGCTGCCTTCGTCGGGCACGGTCAGGCCCAAGCACATGCGGATGGTGGTGGTTTTGCCCGCGCCGTTGGGGCCAATCACGCCCAGGCATTCGCCGGGCGCAATGGCAAACGACAGGTCTTGCACGGCGGTGTGTTCACCAAAGCGCTTGGTGAGGTGGTGGCATTCAAACAAAGCGGGTGTGGTCATGGGCCAAGATTGTGCCTCGGTTGGGTGCGCTCGGGGGTGTGGTTAAATTTCCGGGCGTTTGTTTGTCTGCCAACCCCAGGAGTTTTCTGACCATGAAACCAACCCTTGTTCGTTCCTTGCTGGTGCTTGCCGGTGCCGTGTCGGTCTTGGCGGGCTGTGCCACAGACCCCACGCGCCAAGCGCCCATCACCCTCAACATTGCACACATCAACGACCACCATTCGCAGTTGGAGCCCCAAGCCAACGCCGAATTGAAGCTGGGCGACCAGCCCACCCGCATGAGCTTGGGCGGTTTTGCCCGCGTCACCGCCGCCATGCGCGAGATGGAAAAGTCCACCCCCAACCTGCTCAAGCTGCACGCGGGCGACGCCATCACCGGCACGCTGTACTACACCTTCTTCAAAGGCCAGGCCGACGCCCGCCTGATGAACACCGTGTGCTTTGACGCGTTTGCGCTGGGCAACCACGAATTCGATGACAGCGACAACACCCTCAAAGGCTTTTTGAACGAACTCGCCCAAGGCGACTGCAAAACGCCCGTGCTTTCGGCCAACGTCAAGCCCGCCGCCGGTACACCCATCGCTGGGGTTGTGCAGCCCCACACCGTCAAAACCATCGGCGGCGTGAAGGTGGGCATTGTGGGCCTGACCATTGCCGACAAAACCACCAACTCATCGCGCCCCTTGGACTCAACCAAGTTCACCAACGAAGCCCAAGCCGCGCAGGCCAGCATCGACGCCTTGCGCAGCCAAGGCATTCGACACATCGTGTTGTTGACCCACCAAGGCTATGAGCGCGACGTGGCCTTGGCCGCCCAACTCACCGACGTGGACGCCATCATCGGCGGCGATTCGCACAGCCTGCTCGGCGACTTCACCAGCTTGGGGCTCAAGAGCAGCGGCGCTTACCCCACGGTGGTGAATAATCGCAACGGCGAAACCGTGTGTGTGGGCCAAGCCTGGGAATACGCCAAGGCCATCGGCTTGATGAGCGTGCAGTTTGACGCGCAAGGCCGCGTAGCTCAGTGCGGCGGCCGTGCTCAGTTGTTGGTGGGCGACGATTACGCCCGCAAAGCCGCCGACGGCAAATGGGTGGCCCTGCCCGCCGCTGAGCGCGACGCGCTCACCGCCAGCCTGCGACAAACCGGCGCGGTGCGCGTGACCGCACCGGACGCACAAGCCGCTCAGGTGTTGGCCAGCTACACCGCCCAAGTGGATGCACAAAAGAAACGCCCCGTGGGCGCGTTGAGCGACGCCTTGTGTTTGGTGCGTGTGCCCGGTGAAGCCACCAACCGCAGCGCCTCGGTGGCCGGTTGCGAAAAAGCCAACACCTTGGCTCGGGGCAGCGACGCCGCGCAGGCCGTGGCCGAGGCCTTTTTGTCCGCCGCCAAACGCGCCGACCTGGCGCTGCAAAACGCCGGTGGCGTGCGCATCGCCATGCCCGCTGGGGCGGTGAACATGAACACCGCCATCAGCATGCTGCCCTTCACCAACGTGTTGGTGGAGCTGACCATGACCGGGGCCGAAATTCAAGCCGCGTTGGAAGACGCCGCCAGCAACCACTTGGACAACAAGTCGTCCGATGGCTCGCACCCCTACGCCGCAGGCCTGCGTTGGAACCTGGACATGAGCCGTGCCAAAGGCCAGCGTTTCAGCGCCCTGCAAGTGAAGAACCGCAGCACCGGTGTGTGGGAAGCCATCAACCCGCAGCGCAATTACGTGGTGGTCACCAACGACTTCATTGCCAGCGGCAAAGACGGCTACACCACGTTGGGCCAAGTGAGCCAAGCGGGCCGCATCGTCAACACCTACTTGCTCTACACCCAAAGCTTTGTGGACCATTTGGGCCAGCGCAACCCGTATGCGCGCCCCGCCCGCGCCGACTACTCGCACCAAAGTGTCGTGAACGCCAAAGGCGAGAAGCTGGCCGATTAAGCCCGCCCGGGATGGGCACGCATACAATGCCCATCCCTGTGTTAACAGCCCTTGCTGGCTGCCCGTGCCTGTGCCAGATGCTTTGTTTGTGCTGTTTCAGCACCTCACCCCCAAACACCTTTTGACCGCTTTTGCCGGCTGGTGCGCCAATGGCACCTGGTCGCCTTGGGTGCGCCACGTGATTCCGTGGTTCATTGGCCGCTACGGCGTGAACATGGCCGAAGCCGCCGAGCCCGACCACCGCCAATACCGCACCTTCAACGACTTCTTCACCCGCCCCTTGGCTGCGGGCGCAAGGCCCTTGGCCGATGCGGCGTTTGTGAGCCCAGTGGACGGCGCGATCAGCCAGCTCGGGCGCATAGAGCGCGACCAAATTTTTCAGGCCAAAGGCCACCACTATTCCACCCGCGCCTTGGTGGGCGGTGACGCCGCACTGGCCGCGCAGTTCGACGACGGCGCGTTTGCCACCCTCTACCTCAGCCCCAAGGATTACCACCGCATCCACATGCCGTGCGCTGGTCGTTTGCGCCGCATGGTTTACGTGCCGGGCGAACTGTTCTCGGTGAACCCCGCCACGGCGCGGGGAGTACCCGGCTTGTTTGCGCGCAACGAGCGTGTGGTGTGTGTGTTCGACACCGAGCACGGCCCCTTCGTGTTGGTCTTGGTGGGGGCGGCCATTGTGGGCAGCATGGCCACGCGTTGGCATGGCGTGGTCAACCCGCCGCGCACCCGCGATGTGCAAGAGTGGACCTACGACGACGTGCACATTCACCTCACACAAGGCGAAGAGATGGGCCGCTTTTTGTTGGGCTCCACGGTCGTCATGCTGTGGCCCAAAGACACCCTACGTTTTGAGGGCGACTGGGTGGCCGAGCGCGCCGTGCGCATGGGCCAAGCCATGGGGCACAGGGGTTAACGCCAGCGGAGGTCGAGCCTATCAGGCAGCCACCACATCCTGCACGGGGGCGTATGACAAACGCCAATCATGTGTCATACTGCATGTCATACATCGAACTTAAAATCTGTATGACAAGGAGTTCTTATGCTGTCGGTACGCTTACCTGAAACCACAGAGCGCGATCTGGCGCAGTTTTGTGCGTCGCGCAAATTGACCAAATCGCAGGTCGTTCAAGAGGCCTTGGCGGAGTACTTTGTGGCGGCCAAAGCACCCGTGCCCGAGAAGGCCGTTCCCGAGCCCGATCTGTCCTTCCTCGCGCCCGATGACCCGATACGTCGGTTCATCGGCACAGCCAAAGGCGGCCCTAGCACCGACGAATGGATGCTTATCACGCGCGGCGAGGACTGGAACAAACCATGATCCTCGTGGACACCAATGTTGTGCTGGATATTTACAAAGCAGACCCGATCTGGATGCCCTGGTCGCTGAAAAACCTGCGCAGTGCCAAAGCAGGTCAATTGGGCATCAACATGGTGGTGTATGCCGAACTGGCAGGGCACCCGGCCGAGCCTGCGCATCTGGACCAGTTTCTGGATATCCTCAGCATCCAAATGCTGGAACTTTCGCGACCTGCCGCCCGTCTGGCGGGTCTGGCATTTAAAGCGTACCGCCAACGTGGGGGCACAAAAACCGGTGTGCTGCCCGACTTTTTTATTGGCGCACACGCTCAGGCCGAAGGCCACCAATTGCTCACCCGCGATGCGGGGCGCTACAAGAGCTACTTCCCGAAGATCAAGTTGATCTGCCCCTGATTCAGTCACACGCCGCCTTCAGCGCGAGACCGGCTCGCGCATCGTCACAAACTCTTCGGCTGCCGTGGGGTGGATGCCGATGGTGCTGTCAAACACCGCTTTGGTGGCACCGGCCTTGAGCGCCACCGCAAAGCCCTGCACGATCTCGCCCGCCTCAGCGCCCACCATGTGCAGGCCCACAACGCGGTCACTCGCTTGGTCCACGATCAGCTTCATGAGCGTGCGCTCGGTGCTGCCCGATAGGGTGTGTTTGAGCGCTTTGAATTCGCTGCGGAACACGCCGATCTGGCCATACACCTCGCGCGCTTGGGCTTCGCCCATGCCCACCGTGCCGATGCTCGGGTGTGTGAACACGGCGGTGGGGATGAAGTCGTAGGCCATTTGGCGCGGCGCTTTGCCGGGCACGGGGCCGAGCAGGTGGTCCACCACCACCATGGCTTCGCCCAAGGCCACGGGCGTGAGCTGCACGCGGTTGGTCACGTCGCCCACGGCGTAGATGTGCGGCACATTGGTTTGGTAATGTTCGTTGACCAGCACCTCGCCTTGGCCGCCGGTGGCCACACCGGCGCTGGCCAGGCCCAAGCCCGTGGTGTTGGGCACGCGCCCAGTGGCGTAGAGCACGGTGTCGGCCATGACCTCGGCACCGCCGCTGAGCACCACGCGCAAGCCTGGCGCTTCACGGTGCACCGCGACCACGTCGGTTTGCAAACGCAGGTCCACGCCGTGTTTGCCCATTTCGGCGGCCACGAAGTGGCGCACCTCGTCGTCAAAGCCGCGCAAAATTTGTTCGCCCCGGTAGAGCTGCGTGACCTGAGCGCCCAAGCCGTTGAAGATGGAGGCGAATTCGCTGGCGATGTAGCCGCCGCCGACCACCACCAAACGTTTGGGGAAGGTGTTGAGGTCGAACACCTCGTTGGAGGTGATGACGTGTTCGCGGCCTTGGAAGTGCGGCACGTGCGGCGTGCCTCCGGGCGCGAGCAAGAGGTGCGCGGCGGTGTGTGTCAGGTGCGAAGGGCTGCCGTCGGCGTTCAGGCCGGCGATGCTCACTTGGTGTTCGCCGCTGAGCTGTGCCCAGCCGTTGATGACGGTCACGCCCGAGTTGCGCAGCAGGTTGCTGTAGACGCCGTTGAGGCGGCTGATTTCGGTGGCGCGTTGGCGCTTGAGCGTGGCCCAGTCCAGCGTGGGGCGCTCGGCGCTCCAGCCGTAGCCGCGCGCTTCTTCAAAGGCCTCGGCGTAATGCGCGGCGTAGCTGTAGAGCTTTTTGGGGATGCAGCCCACGTTGACGCAGGTGCCGCCCAAACCATCAAGGCCCAAGGCCTCAATCAGCGCCACGCGGGCACCGCGCTGCGCGGCCATGCGTGCGGCGCGCACGCCGCCGCTGCCGCCGCCGACCACGATCAAATCAAAGTCAAAGGTGTGCATGAAGGGCTTTCAGTAGGTGTACACGCCGCGGCCGGTTTTGCGGCCCAAGTAGCCAGCAGAGACCAGCTCTTTGAGCAAAGGGCAGGGGCGGTACTTGCTGTCGTTGAAGGCTTCCATGTAGACGTTCATGACGGCCAGGCACACGTCCAAGCCCACCATGTCGGCCAAGGCCAGCGGGCCGATGGGTTGGTTGGTGCCCAGCTTCATGCCGGCGTCGATGTCTTCGGGCGTGGCCAAGCCTTCGGCCAACACAAAAAAGGCTTCGTTGATCATGGGGATCAAGATGCGGTTGACCACAAAGCCCGGCGCGTTTTTGACGGTGATGGGGGTTTTGCCCAAGCGTTCGGCCATGGTTTTGACCGCGTCGTGGGTGGCGTCGCTGGTTTGCAGGCCACGGATGATTTCCACCAGCGCCATCATGGGCACGGGGTTGAAGAAGTGCATGCCAATGAAGCGGTCGGGGCGCTGCGTGGCCGCAGCCAGCTTGGTGATGGAGATCGAGCTGGTGTTGGTGGCCACGATCACGTCGCAGCCTAAAAGCGCATCGAGCTGCTGCAAGATCTTGACCTTGAGCGGCTCGTTTTCGGTGGCGGCTTCAATGACGAGTTGCGCGGGTTTGAGCGCTTCGTATTGCGTGCTGGTTTGGATGCGGGCCAAGGCCGCCGTTTTCTCGGCTTCGGTGAGCTTTTCTTTTTTGATCAGGCGGTCCAAGCTGCCCGCGATGGTGGCCAAGCCTTTTTGCAAGGCGGCCTCGTTGATGTCGACCAAGACAACCTGAAAACCGCTGCTGGCACAGGCTTGGGCAATGCCGTTGCCCATGGTGCCAGAGCCGATGACGCCGATGGTTTGAATCGCTGACATGGGTGCTCCAAAAAATCAAAGTGATGGGATGTCCTCATTGTCGCGCAGGCCAGCCATTTCGGTAATGGCGGTGGGCGAAAGCTGAGGTTAGGATGTCCTATTATTTGATTCAAATCAGGAGACCTTATCCATGACCCAGCGCAAACCCGCGATTTTGGTGGCCCGCGCCATCTTCCCGAATGTCTTGGACCGCTTGCGTGCGCACCTCAACGTCAGCAGCAACCAAGACGATGTGCCTTGGACCCCCGAGGCCTTGTGTGCGGCCTTGCAAGGTAAGGCGGGCATCTTGACCACCGGCGCTGAGCGGGTGGACCGTGCGCTGTTGGCGGCTTGCCCCGAGTTGCGCATCGCGGCCAACATGGCCGTGGGCTACAACAATTTCGACCTTGAGGCCATGACCGAACGCGGTGTGGTAGCCACCAACACGCCCGATGTCCTGACCGAGACCACCGCTGATTTTGGTTTTGCCTTGATGATGGCCACGGCCCGCCGCATGCCCGAGAGCGAGCATTATTTACGCGCTGGGCATTGGAAGCGCTGGCGCTACGACATGTTCGCGGGTGCCGAGGTGCATGGCAGCACGCTGGGCATTTTGGGCATGGGCCGCATCGGCCAAGGCATTGCCCGGCGCGGCGCGCTCGGCTTTGGCATGAAGGTGATTTATCACAACCGCAGCCGCTTGGATGCGGCCACCGAAGCGGCTTGTGGCGCGACCTACGTGAGCAAGGCCGAGTTGCTGCAACAGGCCGACCACTTGGTTTTGGTGTTGCCCTATTCGGCGCAAAACCACCACGCCATCGGCGCGCCCGAACTGGCGCAAATGAAGCCCACGGCCACCCTGACCAACATCGCGCGCGGCGGCATCGTCGACGACGCGGCCTTGGCCGTGGCGCTGCGCGAACGCCGCATCGCTGCGGCGGGTTTGGATGTGTTTGAAGGTGAACCCCAGATCAACCCCGAGCTGCTCACCGTGCCGAATGTGGTGCTGACGCCGCACATCGCCAGTGCGACCCTGCCCACGCGCCAAGCCATGGCCGATTTGGCCGCCGACAACCTGATCGCCTACTTAACCATGGGTCGGGCCATCACGCCGTTGAACTCGCCCGTTGGCGCATAACCGCCACAAAAAAGCGTTGAGGTCTAATTGGGGGGATGTCTGAACCCCACGATTTCGCCCAACTCCCTTTAAGCCCCACCATGCTGCAAAACCTGCAGCACTTGGGATACGAACGCATGACGGCCATCCAAGCCGCCAGTCTGCCGCAGGCCCTGCTGGGCCGCGACCTGATTGCACAAGCCCAAACCGGCAGCGGCAAAACGGCGGCCTTTGCCTTGCCCTTGCTCACCAACCTCAATCCCCGGCGTTTTGCCGTGCAGGCCTTGGTGTTGTGCCCCACGCGCGAGCTGGCCGACCAAGTCAGCGTGGAGATTCGCCGACTGGCGCGCGCCGAAGACAACACCAAGGTCGTCACGCTGTGTGGTGGTGTGCCCTTGCGCGGCCAAGCGGCGTCCTTGGAGCACGGCGCGCACATTGTGGTGGGCACACCGGGTCGTGTGATGGATCACCTCGACCGGGGTTCGCTGAACCTCGATGCTTTGAACACTTGGGTCTTGGACGAGGCCGACCGCATGCTCGACATGGGCTTTTACGACGACATCGTGCGCGTGGCACAGCGCTGCCCAGCGCAGCGACAAACGCTGTTGTTCTCAGCCACCTACCCCGAGGGCATAGCCAAACTGGCCCAGCGCTTCATGCGCGAACCGCAAACCATTCGGGTGGAGGCCACGGCATCGGCGGGGCGCATCCGCCAGCGCTTCTACGAGGTTCAAGGCAGCGAGCGCCTGCACGCCGTGGGGCAGTTGCTGCGCCACTTCCGGCCTGCCAGTGCGCTGGCGTTTTGCAACACCAAACAGCAGTGCCGCGACTTGGCGGCGGTGTTGCAGGCCGAGGGCTTCAGCGCCTTGACTTTGTTCGGTGAGTTGGAGCAGCGCGAGCGCGACCAGGTCTTGCTGCAGTTCGCCAACCGCAGCGCCACCGTTTTGGTCGCCACCGACGTGGCTGCGCGCGGCTTGGACATCAGCAGCTTGGCGGCGGTGATCAACGTGGACGTGACCGCCGACGCCGAGGTCCACGTGCACCGCATCGGGCGCACGGGGCGTTTGGGCCAGAGCGGCGCGGGCGAGGCCGAAGGGGGGTTGGCCTTGAGCCTGGCCAGTTTGGACGAGATGGGCCGTGTGGGCCGCATCGAGCAGATCATGGGCCAAGAGGTGACCTGGGGGGCGTTGGACGAGTTGCGCGACGCACCCGGTGGGCCGTTACTGCCGCCCATGCAGACCCTGCAAATTCAGGGCGGGCGCAAAGAAAAAATTCGCGCGGGCGATGTGTTGGGTGCGCTCACCGCCGACCTGGGGCTGAGCCGCGATGATGTGGGCAAGATCAACGTCAACGATTTTTCCACCTACGTGGCGGTGCGCCGCGACTTGGCACCACAAACCGCCGCGCGTTTGAACGCTGGGCGCATCAAGGGCAAGTTGGTGAAGGTGCGCTTGCTGACGGGCCAAGACACCCCTTGGGCTTGAGTGAAGGGCGGAGTTGAAAGGACCCCTCAGCCCTTACTCGGTCTTGTCGTCCTTGCCAGAGGAAAAATAGTCGTACCCAGCCAAGCACAAACCGCCCAGCAAAATGAGGGTGATGTCGAGTTGGGGTAGCTTCCAGACGTAGGGCACCAAAAAGGCCACCAACAACAGGAAACCGACCAAGCCGGTGTAGCGTTCTAACGATTTCATGCGGCATTCCTTTTGACAAATTCAGCCACCAGCCAGCGCGATGAGCGCAGCAAGCGGGCATCGTTTTGGTAAGCGCCTACCGATTGAACGCCCAATGGCAATCCATTGGACAAGGTCATCAGTGGCAAATTCAGGCTGGGCAAGCCAGCAAAACTCCAAGTGGTTTGCATGATGGGGTTGCCTGTCGAGGTCAGTCCCGAGGGCGCCGTGCCCAGAGCGGCGGGGCATAAAATCCCATCATAAGAAGCAAAGTACTCGTCAAAAGCGTTCATGACGTGAAACATGCGGTCTTTGGCGGCAACGTAGTCAGTGGCGCTCACGGTCATGGCACGGCCAATGCGTTCTTGCAATGGTTGACTGAGCTTGTCGCGGTGGTGGTGCCATTCTTTTTGCAAGCAAAACGCCAGTTCCACTTCATTGACGGTGGCCAACCAAGGTGCGACATTGCGCACGATATCGGGCAATTCGGCGAATTCAACACAGTCGCCCATGAGGTCCACGAAGGCTTCGTAGGCCTCTTGGGCCTCATCGTCCACTTCGGCCCACCAAGGCGTTTTGACGAAACAAAATTTGGGTCGCAAAGGGGGCTCGGACATGGCCACGTCGAACAAACGGCGGGGCGCTTGCCGGGCGCTGGCTGCGTCGTGGCCGTCGTCACCAGACATGATTTCGGTGACCTTGGCAATGTCTTCAAGGTTGCGCGCAAATACGCCAATCTCGTCCAACGATGGTGATTGGTCCAGCACGCCGGTGCGTGGCAACAAACCCCGCGAGGGTTTGAAGGCATACACACCACAAAACGAAGCAGGCCGAATCACCGAACCGTTGGTTTGGGTGCCCAGGGCGACTGGGACCATGCCCGCCGCCACCGCCGCCGCAGACCCGCTGGACGAGCCACCCGGGGTGTGTGCCGGGTTGTGGGGGTTCACCGTGGGGCCGGCCTGCGTGGTGGCGAATTCGGTGGTGACGGTCTTTCCAAAGACCACCGCGCCAGCCGCCCGCAAACGCGAGACCACCGAGGCGTCACCCACGGAATAGCGGCCTTGGTGAATCGGGCTGCCGAATTCGGTGGGGAAGTCCATCGTGTCGATGATGTCTTTGATCGCCACAGGAACGCCGTACAGCGGACCGGGCAAATGCCCTGCCAAGCGATCGCGCTGCAAGTTTTCTGTTTGGAGCGCCACCACACGGTCGTCGCGGTGAGCGAAGGCCTTTATTTTTTCATCTGCAGCATCTACAAATTGGCCCAGCTTAACGGTGAATTCCTCCACCGTTTCCTGCCCGCTCAAGAGGTGTTCACGGATTTCCAGTGCCGTGAGCTCCGCCACGCTTTTGGTTTGCTTGATCATCATTGTTCTTTGAAGAAGTCCGGGTTGACGATCGACTCATCGTTGGGGTCGCGCTCGATTTCTTCGGCTTGGTTGAAGAATTGGTCGGGCAAATAGGTCACCATGGCGGGGTAAACGTAGGTCATGGCCAAGGTGAACAAGACCATGGCAACGAAGGGCATGCAACCCTTGAAGATGGTCACCAGCGAAAGGCTCTTGGGGGCAACCCCTTTCAGGTAGTACGCCGACATCGCCATCGGCGGGGTCAGGAACGAAGTCTGCAAGTTGATTGCGATCAGGATGCCGAACAAAATCGGGTCGATGTCGTACAGCGGTAAGAGCGGCAAGAAGATCGGTACGAAGATGATGATGATCTCGCTCCACTCCAACGGCCAGCCCAAGATGAAAATCAGCAGCTGAGACAGCAACAAAAACTGGATGGGTGTCAGGTCCAAGGCCAGCATGAAGTCCTTGACCACGTGCTCACCTCCCAAGTACGAGAACACCGAGGCAAACGTAGCTGCACCAACGAAGAGGAAACACACCATGGCCGATGTGCGCGCCGTTAGGTAGACCGACTCGCGCAGACGCTGCCAAGTGAAGGCGCGGTAGATGATGGCCAAGACGATACCGCCCAAAGCGCCCATCGCGGCCGCTTCGCTGGGGGTAGCCAAGCCAAAGAGAATGGAGCCCAACACCGCCATGATCAGTGCGGCCAAGGGCACAAAGGCCTTAAACACCAAGACGATGCTTTCCCACACGCTGTATTGCTCCACATCTTTGGGCTTGGGGCACAGGGACGGGTTGAGCGTGGCGCGCACGATGATGTAGATCAGGTACAGCATGGCCAGCGTGAAGCCAGGGACGATGGCCGCCGCGTACAGTTTGACCACTGATACGCTGGCCGTGGCCGCGTAGACGATGAGCAGGATAGACGGCGGGATCAAGATGCCCAGTGTGCCGCCTGCGGTGATGACACCACTGGCCAGTTTTTGGTCGTAACCCGCTTTGAGCATGGGCGGCAAAGCGATCAAACCCATCAGGGTCACCACCGCACCCACAATGCCGGTGGCCGTGGCAAACAGCGCACAGGTCACCAAAGCGGCCACAGCCATGGAGCCGGGTAAAAAGCGCAAACCCACCTGCAAGCTCAGGAACAGCTTGTCCAAGATGTTGGCCCGCTCGATGATGTAGCCCATGAATAGGAATAACGGTATCGAGATGAGCACATCGTTGTTCATCACACTGAAGGTGTTCTGTGTGAAGAGGTAGAGGATGCGGTTATCCCAAAGCAACTGATCGGGTGTGAAGTAGGCGTAAAAGCCAAACCCAATGCCCATGGCCATCAAAGTAAAGGCGATGGGGAAGCCCATGAAGATGACAACGATGAAGATGCCCAACATGAGCAGGGCAACGATGGGATCACTCATGATGATGCTTTCTGTGCGTGTTCTTTAATCAGCACTTGTTCAAGTTCTTCGACATCGCCGCTACGCGACAGCCATTCGCCGGTGCGCAAGCACACCAAGCAACGCATGACTTCGGCTGCACCGGCAATCAGCAAAGTGACCCCAGCGACAAAAATCACCGTCTTCAGTGGCCAAACCGGCACGCCCGCCGGGCTGTTGACGCTGGACTCCAAAATGCGCACGCTTTCGAAAGCATATTGGCTGCCCGTGAACACCATGGCAAAGATGGCGGGGAAGTAAAAGAGCAAGTACAGGGTCAAATCGACCTTGGCTTGCGTGCGGTTGGACCACTTGCGGTAGATGAAGTCACCGCGCACATGGGAGTTGCGCGACACGGCATAAGCGCCTGACATCATGAACAAGGCCCCATACATCATGTAGCTCATGTCAAAGGCCCAGACGGTGGGGCTGTTGAGTACATAGCGCATGAACACCTCGAAACAGGTGGAGGCGGTCAATATCAACACACACCAAGAAAATGCGTGTCCAATTGACTTGCTGAGTATGTCAATTCTGCGAATCCAGATTTCCATTGTGTGCACCTATTCCAGACAAAAATAAAGACTGCCGGAATTCACCCCGGCAGTCTTCAGAGCTTTAGCGATGATCAGCTTGGCAGCTTGGTTTTCTGCACGTGCTCGTAGGCCATTTTGTAGTTGGCTTCGTTGGTGAAGTGGTAAAAGCCCACGCGGCGTGACCATGCTTTGAACGAGTCGTTGATCTCTTTGAACATATCAACCTCAACTTCCAGCTTGGCTGTGACCTTGTCCCAAGCAGCCAATTGGCCACGGTAGATGTCGGCCGACGTGCGCGAGACCTGCACCTTGTGCTTGACGATCAGTTCTTGCAAGTCTTTGGAGTAGTTCTGGTGAGCCAAGGCGGTCGATGCTGTCGAGGCGGCTTCAGCGGCGTACTTCAGGATCGCTTTCAGGTCGGCTGGCAGTGCGTTGTATTTGTCTTTGTTGAAGATGATTTCAAAGAACTCTTGGGCCTGATGGAAAGAACCCATGGAATAGAACTTAGAGACGTCTTGTGCACCAAAGCGCATGTCGGCGGTGGGGTTGTTGAATTCGAATGCATCGATCACACCACGCTGCATGGCAGGCACAATCTCCCCGCCGGGGAGTTGTGCGACGGCCATGCCCATCTCTTGCATCAGGTCGGCTGCCAAGCCGATGGTTCGGTACTTAAAGCCTTTGAGGTCGGCGGCTTTTTTGGGCGGGGCTTTTTTGAACCAACCCAAGGGCTGAGATGGCATGGGGAACGAGAAGAAGCCGACGACGTTCAAGTTCATCTTGGCCACGAGTTTGTTCCACAGCTGTTGGCCGCCGCCGCTGTGAATCCAGCTCAAACCAATCTCGGGAGTGGCGCCGCTCACGGGGCCCGTGCCGAACAAAGAAGCTGATTTGTTCTTGCCGTACCAGTAGCCGGACACGTGGTGACCGGCGTCAAGCACACCTTTGCTGACGGCATCAATGATTTCAAAAGGTTTAACCACTGCACCAGCAGGCAGGTATTCGATTTTCAATCGGCCACCAGACATTTCATTGACGCGGGTGACGTATTGCTGCGCCATCTCACTGAAAATCTCATTGGCGCCCCAAGAGCCTTGCATTTTGAACACGATCGGTGCTTGAGCGGTGGCGATCATCGGCACGCCAGCCAAAGGCACTGCCACTGCGGCAGTGGCGGCCTTGCCAAAGAAACGACGGCGAGATTCAACCGACGCGTCGGCGGATGTGTTTTGTGGGCATTGCAACTCTTGGGTCATGGTGTCTCCGGTTGGTGTATCAAACATAAATGTCCTAGACGAAAAGTCATTATGTTGGTGTGTTTGGAAGGCGGCCTCAGTACAAACCCGAAAAACCTACACATTTCTTTCAATTTAAACCGCAAATTATTTGAATCGATAGGGTGGTTTGGCACAGAAGACACCTAGCCACCCAATATGTGACCAAGCGTTGGGCTCTAAGCTTCGGTGACATACTGTGTTCCAGTTGAAATTACTTTCTTATTCATGGGGAGCCACATGAGCACAGTTGGTTTGATCGGTTTGGGCACCATGGGCTCAGGCATGGGCGCTTCGCTGCGACGTGCCGGTCACAGCGTGCAGGTGTTTGACGTGCGCCGCGAGGTGGCCGAGGCTTTCTGCCAAGCGGGTGGCAAGGCGCATAACACCTTGGTCTCGCTGGGCGCGGCGTGCGACGTTGTCGTCTCAGTGGTGGTCAATGCCGCGCAAACCGAAGCCGTGTTGTTTGGCGATGACAGTACCCCCGGTTGCGCTGCCAGTATGAAACCCGGTAGCGTGTTTGTGATGTGTTCCACCGTGGCCCCGAATTGGTCGGTGGCGCTGGAAGCCCGCTTGGAAGCCATGGGCCTGCGCTATATCGATGCACCCATTTCGGGCGGCGCGGCCAAAGCCGCCAGTGGTCAGATGACCATGATGACGGCGGGCAAGCCCGAGGCGTATGCGTTGGCCGAGCCCTTCTTGAACGCCATGGCCGCCAAGGTCTACAAGTTGGGCGACAGCGCGGGCGCGGGCAGCAAGGTCAAGATCATCAACCAATTGTTGGCGGGCGTGCACATCGCCGCGGCGGCTGAAGCCATGGCGCTGGGCCTTCGCGAAGGCGTAGACCCCGCAGCGTTGTACGAAGTGATCACCCACAGCGCGGGCAACAGCTGGATGTTTGAAAACCGCATGGCGCATGTGTTGGCAGCCGACTACACGCCGCTCTCGGCCGTGGACATTTTTGTGAAGGATTTGGGGCTGGTGCTCGACATGGCGCGTGCCAGCAAATTCCCGCTGCCGCTCTCCAGCACCGCACACCAGATGTTCATGCAGGCCAGCACGGCGGGCTTTGCCAAGGAAGACGACAGCGCGGTCATCAAGATTTTCCCGGGCATTGAGTTGCCGAAAGGCCAGGCATGAAGCTGGGCTGCATTGCCGACGACTTCACCGGCGCCACGGACCTGGCCAACAACCTGGTGCGCTCGGGCATGCGGGTGGTGCAAACCATCGGCGTGCCGGATGCGCCTTTGGAGGCTGACGTGGATGCGGTGGTGGTCGCACTCAAGTCGCGCACCATTCCCGCCGCCGAGGCTGTTAGCCAATCGCTCGACGCTTTGAAGTGGTTGCAGGCGCAAGGGGCGCAGCAGATTTATTTCAAATACTGCTCCACCTTTGACAGCACACCCGAAGGCAATATCGGCCCGGTGACTGAGGCGCTGATGGAAGCGCTGAAGACCGACTTCACTATTGCAAATCCGGCGTTCCCGGACAACGGCCGTACGGTGTTCAAAGGCTATCTGTTCGTGGGCAATGTGCTGCTCCACGAGTCGGGCATGCAAAACCACCCACTCACACCGATGACAGATGCGAATTTGGTGCGCGTGATGCAGGTGCAAACGAAGCGCAAGGTCGGTTTGATCGATTACAAAACCGTGGCCCAAGGCGCGGCGGCCATCCGCGAACGCATCGCCGGACTGCGCGCCGACGGTGTGGGCGTGGCTGTGGTGGACGCGATCAGCAACGATGACCTGTTGCGGCTGTGTCCTGCCTTGAAGGACATGCCACTGATCACCGCTGGTTCGGGGTTGGCCATTGGCCTGCCCGTCAACTTCGGCCTGAGCCCTTCGCAGCAGGCCAGTCAGTTGCCTGCGGCCAGTGGTTTGAAGGCCGTGGTGTCGGGCAGCTGCTCGGTGACCACCAACGCACAAGTCGCGTACTTCAAAGCCAGTGGGCGACCTGCGATGGCACTCAACCCAGCAGCGCTGACGCACGGCCAAAGCGATGCCGTGGTGCAGCAGGTGCTGGCTTGGGCTGAGCCCTTATTAAAAGACGGACCGGTGTTGGTGCACACCACCGCTGAGCTTGAGGCCGTCAAAGCCGTGCAGGCGCAGCTGGGCGTGGCCGAGGCGGGCGCTTTGGTCGAACACGCGCTGGCCGCGGTGGCGCGTGGCTTGGTCGGTTTTGGCGTGAGGCAGATGGTGGTGGCGGGTGGCGAAACTTCAGGCGCTTGCGTGCAAGCGCTGGGCATCGCGCAACTGCAAATCGGACCGCAGATTGACCCCGGTGTGCCGTGGTGCTATGCGCCAAATGGCGACGGTAAAGGTGTACACATCACCCTCAAATCGGGTAACTTTGGCACCGAAGATTTTTTCATCAAAGCTTTTCCAGTCTTGGCATGAGCATCACCGAAACCCAAGTCCGTGAAGAGATTTGCCGTGTGGGCCGTAGTTTGTTCGAGCGTGGCTACGTACACGCCACGGCGGGCAACATCAGCGTGCGTCTGGACGATGGATTCCTCATCACCCCCACCGACGCGTGTCTGGGTTTTCTCGACCCGTCCAGCCTAGCCAAACTCGATGTGCAAGGCCAGCACGTCAGCGGTGACAAGGGCAGCAAAACCATCGCTTTGCACCGCCAGATTTACGCTGCGGCTTGCGAGCACGACGCCAACACCCGCTGCGTGATCCACACGCACAGCACGCACTGCGTGGCGCTGAGCCTGAACGCGAACGCCTCAGAGCTTCTGCTGCCCATCACGCCCTACTTTGTGATGAAGGTCGGCCATGTGCCGCTGGTGCCTTACCATCGCCCCGGCAGCCCCGAGGCCGCACAAGCCGTGGCAGCGCTGATCCGGCAATACGCTGCGCAAGGTGCGCCGATCCGCGCCGTGATGCTCTCGCGCTTGGGGCCCAATGTCTGGCACGACACGCCCGCGGCCGCCATGGCCACGCTCGAAGAGCTGGAAGAAACCGCACGGCTCATGCAGCTCCAACCCGACACGCCACCCCTGCACTCCAGTGCGCTGGACGAATTGCGCCAAGCCTTTGGCGCCCGTTGGTGAACCTCGAAAGCCCACCATGCCCCGCTTTGCCGCCAACCTCACGATGATGTACCCCGATGTGCCGTTTCTGGACCGCTTCGAAGCGGCGGCCAAAGACGGATTCAAAGCGGTGGAATACCTGTTTCCTTATGCGTACCCATCAGCCGACTTGGAGGCGCGGCTGCACGACCATGGCTTGCAGCAGGTGTTGTTCAACACACCGCCCGGTGGCACAGACGCCGCTTCGTTTGCCCTCGCTTGGGACCAAGGCAGCCGCGGCACCGCTGGCGTGCCCGGCCGAGAGACCGAGTTCCGCTGCGGTTTTGAACAAGCCTTGGTGTACGCCAACGCCTTGGATTGCCCGCGCATCCACACCATGGTGGGCTTGCGCGCCGACGCGATCAGCGTCGAAGCCGCCGACGCTGCGCTCATCGGCAACCTGCGTTGGGCCGCCGAACAAGCGGCGCAAGACGGCCGCGATGTGTTGATCGAGCCGATCAACCTGCGCAGCGTGCCGGGCTTTCACCTCAACCGCCAAGACCACGCCCACCGCATCGTTGAAGCGGTGGGGGCGTCCAACCTGAAGGTGCAGATGGATTTGTTCCATTGCCAAATCGTCGAGGGCGACCTCAGCACCAAGATCGCGCATTACTTGCCCACGGGGCGGGTGGGGCATTTTCAAATCGCCGACGTGCCCTCGCGCCACGAACCAGGCTCGGGCGAAGTGAATTGGGCGCACATCTTCGACACCATTGATCGGGTGTCTGCTGAATGCGGCTGGTCGGGTTGGCTCGGTTGTGAATACAACCCCGCCGACACGTCGGCGGGTGGCACCTCTCGCGGGCTGGGCTGGCTGCGCTGAGGCTTTAGCCGGTTTCGCTGTCCGAGACGGGCCGCTTGAGCAGCTGCGCCATGGGCCACTGCAGCAACTCGGCCAAGCGGCACACCACCCAACGCGCCTCGGCCGGTGAGACCACGGCGGGCTCGGCCAACAGGCCTTGCTCGCATTGGTCCAAGGCCATGGCTTCGGTGATGCCGAGCTGGAACTGCAGGTCGGCAGCGCGATCAGTCAACAGCTGCGCCATGTCTTCGCACAGCTCGTAGCGCTGCAGCAAGTCGTCGCGGCCCAAGGTGGGTTTGATCTTGCCCGGGGGCACGTATAGCGCCACAAAACGCTCGGGCAAGTGGATTTGGTGCTCGTCGCTGCCCATCACATATTGCGCCGGTACTGCCCGCCCACCTCAAACAGCGCGTGGGTGATTTGGCCCAGCGAGCACACGCGCACCGCGTCCATCAGCACCTCAAACACGTTGCTGTTGTCGATCACGGCTTGTTGCAAGCGCCGCAGAGCTGCGGGCGACTCGTGGGCGTGCAAGGCGTGGAAATCTTGCAGTCGCTTGAGCTGAGATTGCTTTTCTTCTTCGGTCGACCGGGCCAATTCCAGTGTCTCCACGACCGCATCGCCCTTGGGGTTGCGGAAGGTGTTGACGCCGATGATGGGCAGCTCGCCGGTGTGTTTGAGCATCTCGTAGTGCATCGATTCGTCCTGGATCTTGCCTCTCTGGTAGCCGGTTTCCATCGCGCCCAACACACCGCCGCGCTCGGCGATGTTTTCAAATTCGGCCAGCACCGCTTCTTCGACCAGTTCGGTGAGCTCGTCGATGATGAAGGCACCTTGGTTGGGATTTTCGTTTTTTGCTAGGCCCCACTCGCGATTGATGATGAGCTGAATCGCCATGGCGCGACGCACCGAGTCTTCGGTGGGTGTGGTGATGGCTTCGTCAAAGGCGTTGGTGTGCAGGCTGTTGCAGTTGTCGTAGATGGCGATCAGCGCTTGCAGCGTGGTGCGGATGTCGTTGAACTGGATTTCTTGCGCGTGCAGGCTGCGGCCACTGGTTTGGATGTGGTATTTCAGTTTTTGTGAACGCTCGTTGGCACCGTATTTTTCTTTCATGGCCACCGCCCAGATGCGCCGCGCCACGCGGCCCATGACGGTGTATTCCGGGTCCATGCCGTTGCTGAAGAAGAAGCTCAGGTTGGGCGCGAAGTCGTCGATGTGCATGCCGCGCGCCAAGTACGCTTCCACAAAGGTGAAGCCGTTGGAGAGCGTGAAGGCCAATTGAGAAATCGGGTTGGCCCCGGCTTCGGCAATGTGATAGCCGCTGATGGACACGCTGTAGAAGTTGCGCACGTCGTGGTGCACAAAGTACTGCGCCACATCCCCCATGACCTTGAGCGAGAACTCGGTACTGAAAATGCAGGTGTTTTGGCCTTGGTCTTCCTTGAGGATGTCGGCCTGCACCGTGCCGCGCACATTGGCCAAGACCCATTCTTTGATCTTGGCGGCTTCGGTCTCAGTGGGCTCACGGCCATTGTCGGTTTTGAATTGGTCGAGGTTTTGGTCGATGGCCGTGTTCATGAACATGGCCAACAGCGTGGGCGCGGGGCCGTTGATGGTCATGGACACGCTGGTCGTGGGGTTGCACAAGTCAAAGCCCGAGTACAGCACCTTCATGTCGTCGAGTGTGGCCACGTTCACGCCGCTGTTGCCCACCTTGCCGTAAATGTCGGGGCGAAGGTCGGGGTCGTGACCGTAGAGCGTGACCGAATCAAATGCGGTCGACAGGCGTTTGGCGGGCAGGCCCTCGCTGACCAGCTTGAAGCGGCGGTTGGTGCGGAAGGGGTCGCCCTCACCGGCAAACATGCGGGTCGGGTCTTCGCCCTCGCGCTTGAAGGCAAACGTGCCAGCGGTGTAGGGGTAGCTGCCGGGCACGTTGTCGAGCATGAGCCATTTCAAAATTTCGCCGTGGTCTTCGTACTTGGGCAGTGCCACTTTGCGAATGGTGGTGCCCGAGAGGGTTCGGGTGGTCAGTGCGGTGCGAATTTCTTTGTCGCGGATCTTCACGACATATTCATCCCCTGCGTAGGCTTGTTGCATGGCGGGCCATTGCGCCAAGAGTTGACGTGCGGCAGGGTCTTGGGTGAGTTCGCGGGCTTGTGCCAATTCGATGGCCGCCTCGGCGGCGCGGGCGCGTTCGGGCTTGCCCACTTGCAGCATGGCTGCGGCAGCGCGCAGTTGTTGAATTTCGCGGGCCAATCGGGCCTGGGCTTGGGCGCGTTGTTTGTAGCCGCGCACGGTGGCGCTGATGTCGGCCAAGTAACGCACGCGCGCGCCGGGGACCACCGGGTTTTGGTGTGTGCTGTGACGCACGCTGACCACCGGCAACTGGCCTGCGGGGGTGACCACGCCCAGTTGGCCCAAGCGCACTTTGAGCGCTTGGTAGAGCGCGGTCACACCGTCGTCGTTGAAACGCGCGGCCATGGTGCCGAACACAGGCATGGCTTCAAGCGGTGTTTGCCAAGCCGATTGGTTGCGTTGGATTTGTTTGGCCACGTCGCGCAGGGCGTCGGCGGCACCTTTGCGGTCGAATTTGTTGATGGCGACGAATTCGGCAAAGTCGAGCATGTCGATTTTTTCGAGCTGGCTGGCCGCACCAAATTCGGGTGTCATCACGTACATGGGCACGTCCACATGCGGCACGATGGCGGCATCGCCTTGGCCAATGCCCGAGGTCTCCACGATGATCAGGTCAAAGCCAGCGACTTTGCAAGCGGCCAACACATCGGGCAAGGCCGCTGAGATTTCGGAGCCAAAGTCGCGTGTGGCGAGCGAGCGCATGAAGACGCGCGGGCCGTTTTGCCAAGGCCCGATGGCGTTCATGCGGATGCGGTCACCCAGCAGCGCGCCGCCGCTCTTGCGCCGCGAGGGGTCGATGGAGATGACGGCCATGCGCAGCGTGTCGCCCAGGTCGAGTCGCCAGCGACGAATGAGTTCGTCGGTGAGCGACGATTTGCCCGCCCCGCCCGTGCCAGTGATGCCCAGAACCGGCACTTTTTTGTGGGTGGCCAGCGCTCGCACGGCTTGCACCACGCGCGAGTCGGCAGCACCGTTTTCCAGCGCGGTGATGAGTTGCGCCAAGGCCCGCCAGTGCGCATCGCTGTGGCCTTGGATGGCGCTCACTTCGCTGGGTGCCAAGGGGCTGATGTCGCGGTCGCAGCGCATGAGCATTTCACCAATCATGCCGGGCAGGCCCATGGTTTGACCATCTTCGGGGCTGTAGATGCGCACGCCACGCTCGGCCAACGCTCGGATTTCGGTCGGCACGATCACGCCGCCGCCGCCGCCAAAGACTTGGATGTGCTCCCCGCCGCGTGCGCGCAACAAATCGACCATGTAGCCGAAGTACTCGTTGTGCCCGCCTTGGTAGGAGCTGATGGCAATGCCTTGCACATCTTCTTGCAAAGCAGCGGTGACAACCTCATCGACCGAGCGGTTGTGTCCCAAATGAATGACCTCTGCGCCCATGCTTTGCAGGATGCGCCGCATGATGTTGATGGCGGCGTCGTGGCCATCAAACAGCGACGCGGCGGTCACAAAACGGACCTTGTGTTGGGGGCGGTAGTTGGCCAAGGCTTGGAATTCGGCGTTGAGTTGGGTCATGGCGCAGAAGGTGGGTTGATTGGTGACGTTTACGTAAACGTCAATTAAGAATACTAACGCAGCTTGGCGTCAAACGCCACCGGGCGGACCTGGGTGGCTAGAATACTTGGGAGGGTATGTGTTGCCGCTGGAGCGAACGCCCGTTGATGCTGGAGACACCATGACCACCGTGCACGACCCCGAGCGCAAACGCGCTTTGATGATGCGACTCAAACGCGTCGAAGGCCAGCTGCGCGGCATCCAGCGCTTGCTGGAGAGCGACAGCGATTGCGAGCAAGTCGCGCAACAAATGGCGGCGGCTCGCAAGGCTTTGGACAAAACCTTTTTCAGCATGGTCGGCTGTGTGATTGCCCAAGGCGACTTGCCGCCCGACGACGTGGCCGATATGCTGGCCCGATTCTCTTAAACCCCAAACTGGCACCGCCATGCCCAACACCACCCACACCGCCGCCGATGCGAGCCCTGCCGATGCCGTGCGCCCACAAGCCGACTACGCGGGCGATCTGTCGCCCGAATTGGCTTGGCAATGGGTGAGCAGTGGCCGAGCGGTGCTGGTCGATGTGCGCACCGACGCCGAGCGTGAATGGGTGGGTTATGTGCCCGGTGCGGTGCCGGTGGCTTGGAAGCAATGGCCCGGCATGGCCATGAACCCCTTGTTTGATACGCAACTTCGCCAGGCCGTGGGTGATCGGGCCGTGGTGTTGCTGTGCCGCAGCGGCGTGCGTTCCATCGCCGCGGCCAAACGCGCCACCGAGCTGGGTTTGGAGGCCTACAACATCTTGGAAGGTTTTGAAGGCGATGCCAACACCCACGCGCAGCGAGGGCGTTTGGGTGGCTGGCGGTTTCGCGGCTTGCCGTGGCGTCAGAACTGACCGTCTGGGTATACGGGTCAACCCTGTGGTGTGGGTGGTGATAATGTGCACATGACTTTTTTGGCCCTCGATGTGGGAAACACGCGCTTGAAATGGGCGCTTTACGACACGCCGCAACTGGGCGCGCGCCTGTTGGCGCAAGGCGCTCAGTTTTTGGAGCACATCGAAACCTTGGCCGATGGGGATTGGCGAGCGTTGCCCGCACCGCGTTGGGTGATGGGCTGTGTGGTGGCCGGTGACCCTGTTAAACGCCGCGTGATGGACCAGATCGAGCAGTTGCCCGGTTGGGACGCCGTGCCGCAATGGGTGGTGGCCAGCGCACAAGAGGCCGGCTTGATCAATGGGTATGAGCACCCGGCCCGCCTAGGCTCGGACCGTTGGGTGGCCATGATCGGTGCGCGCCAATGGATGCAAGACCAGGGCCTGGACGCGCCGTGTTTGGTGGTGATGGTGGGCACGGCCGTGACCGTTGAGGCCATTGATGGCGCGGGGCGGTTTTTGGGGGGCATTATTTTGCCAGGCCACGGCATCATGCTGCGTGCGCTGGAGTCGGGCACCGCGGGTTTGCATGTGCCCACTGGGTTGGTGTGTGACTTTCCCACCAACACCAGCGACGCGCTCACCAGTGGCGGCACCTTTGCCATCGCTGGCGCGGTGCAGCGCATGGCCGACAATTTGGCGCGTCACACAGGTCAAACCCCGGTGTGTTTCATGACCGGTGGTGCAGGCTGGAAAATGGCACCAAGCATGTCGTTGCCTGTGCACTTGGTCGATAGCCTGATTTTTGATGGTTTGTTGGTGATCGCCAGCCGCCGTTTGTCCGTGTCTTAAATGCAAACAGGGAGTTTGTCATGAGCGATTTGAAATCCGCGTTTGAAGCTGCAGTGGCCAACGCCAGCAAATTGGCGGGTCGCCCCGACAACGCCACCTTGCTGCGCATCTATGGTTTGTACAAACAGGCCACCCAGGGCGACGTGCAAGGGGCCAAGCCGGGCTTCAGCGATTTGGTGGGCCGTGCCAAGTGGGACGCTTGGAACCAGCAAAAAGGCGCGAGCACCGAGGTCGCCATGCAGGCCTACATTGACCTCATTGAGTCGTTGCGCTGACCTGCACCCAGCAGTCGTAGAACACCGGCGCACGGCCCATGTCGCTCAGGCGCTGACTGGTGACTTCGTTGACGTTGGTGCCATTGAGGCCCAGCTTGCGCCACCAAATGCCCATGCCATTGACCACACCGATTCGCGCGCGCGTGTTCACCTTAAGCTGGCATTCGTAACGGCCACGGTCGTTGAACACCGCCACGGCTTGGCCATCGTGCAAGCCCCGGGCCTGTGCGTCGCTGGGGTGCATTTCCAGCCAAGGTGCGCCTTCCATGTCGCGCAGGCTTTTGACGTTCACGAAGGTGGAGTTCAAAAAATGCCGAGATGGTGGTGAGATCATGGCCAGCGGGTAGTCGGGGTGGGTGTTGGCCGGCTCGTAATTGGGCAGGTGATCGGGTAAGCCGTCTTGCCCTTGGTCGGCCAAGCGTTGGCTGAAAAATTCGCAGCGACCGCTGGGCGTCGGAAAACCGCCATCCGCAAATGGTGCCTCCGGCAGCGATAAAGACGCAAAGCCTTGGTCGAGTAGGGCAGAGAAGTCCACGGCATCGCCAAAAGCCGTGCGGCACAGCACCTCATCGCTGTCGCGCAAACAGGGATCGTCCAAACCCATGCGCTGCGCCAACTCGCGAAAAAAATCGGTGTTGGTGCGGGCCTGGCCCATGGGCGCGATGGCCGGGCGGTTGAGCAACACATCGGTGTGGCCGTAGCTCATGTGCACG
>JAABPX010000029.1 GCA_011391745.1 Comamonadaceae bacterium | reverse complement strand
GTGTTGGCAATGCCACGGGCGTGCAAGTACTTCAAAAAGCGGGCTTGGTAGATGGCCATCAGTGGACCCAAGCCCATGGAGACCGTGGGGAACTGCCAAAACTCGGGCATGAGCTTGGGGTGCGGGTAGCTCGACAGGCCCTTGCCATCCACTTCTTGACGGAAGTTGAGCAACTGCTCTTCGGTCAGGCGACCTTCGAGGTAAGCGCGGGCATAGACACCGGGGGCCACGTGGCCTTGAATGTAGAGGCAGTCGCCGCCGTGGTTTTCGTTTTCGGCGTGCCAAAAGTGGTTAAAACCAGCACCAAACATGTGGGCCAAGGACGCGAAGGAGCCGATGTGGCCACCCAAGTCGCCCCCGTCTTCGGGGTTGTGGCGGTTGGCTTTGACGACCATGGCCATGGCGTTCCAACGCATGTAGGCGCGCAGGCGCTCTTCGATCTCGATGTTGCCAGGGCAACGGGCTTCTTCGGTGGTTTCGATCGTGTTGACGTACCCTGTGGTGGCCGAGAACGGCAAATCAATGCTGTGCTGGCGGGCTTCTTCGAGCAACTCTTCCAACAAAAAGTGGGCGCGATCCGGACCGACCCGCTCGATCACAGCGGCCAATGCATCTTTCCATTCGCGGGTTTCTTGGGTGTCCACATCGACGGCGATGTGTTGTGATGTGTGCTCGGTGCCCGACATGCTTGTCTCCTTTGTGTTGGCCGATGTTCAAAAATTCGGTGCTGGGAGTATGTCACAGCACCGCCATTATTTCAATATGTGCTTTTGCATTTCATATTGAGAAATACACGCGCGCGTGCTGTTGATGCACAAAGGCTCACGTAGACTTCAGAACCATGAAAGCGCAGAAAATTCAGCCCAAACGAAGCCACTGGTGGAACGGGTGGTGGCGCAGGCTGCCGCCGGCCCGCCAAGACCGCTTTGCCACCTTGGGTCCAATGCTGGCGGTGTTTGTGTTTTTGGCCGCCATCGTCGTTTCAATGGCCTATCTGCGCATCGACGAACTGGAACGGGAGCAACAAGCGGTCACGCGCGACGTCGAGTACGCACAGCAAAGCATCCGCCTGCGTCTGCTTGAGCGACAAGAACAACTCATGCGTCTGGCGCGCGAAACCAGTGCACAAGGCATGTCACCCGAAGCGTTTGAATCGGAGGCCAAGTCCATGGTCTCACGCCATCCGGAGCTGATGGCCCTGTCGTGGGTGGACGCGCAGGGCGTGGTCAAGGCCACCTACGTGGCGGCCAGTGCGCCGCTGGGTATGCAACGCTTGTTGGGCCAAAAGCTCGCCGAAGAACAGGCGACGGCGTCCTTTGAGAGCGCCAAAACGCTTCAACAACCGGTCTATTCCAAGCCGGTGGCCCACAAGCCCAATGGGTACAGCGTGGTGCTGCAAGTGCCGGTGATTGAGCAAGGCCAGACCCAAGGCACACTCATGGCCGAGTTCGGCATGGATGGTGTGATGCGCTACGGCATACCCTCCGAAATCGCTGCGCGCTACGCCTTGGCGATTCAAGATTCAGAGCAAAACACCCTGGCCGGTCATTTGCCGATGCTCGATGCCCTGTATCGCTGGGTGCCTTGGACCCGACAGCCGCTGCAATACAGCGTCATGCTCGCGCCCATGGGCAACGGTTTGATCCTCAAAGCACAAGGCTATCGAACATCGCAAGATATTGTGGGCAGTGGCTTTTTTTGGGTGCTGGGCTCACTCAGCGCCTTGACCATTTGGATGCTGATCGGCACGTGGCGTCACACCCGCAAACGCATTCAAACGCAACAAGCGCTCTACAACGAAACCAACTTTCGCCGCGCGATGGAAAACTCCATGCTCACTGGCATGCGTGCGCTGGACAAGCAGGGGCGAATTTCCTATGTCAACCCTGCGTTTTGTGACATGACTGGCTGGACCGAGACCGAGTTGGTGGGGCAAACGGCCCCCTTCACCTACTGGCCCGAGGAGGACCACGAATACCTGCAAACCCGCCTGGACGACGAACTGCAAGGCCGAACCACCCCAGGCGGCTTTGAGGTGCGCGTTAAGCGCAAAGACGGCAGCCGCTTTGATGCCCGCATGTACGTCTCGCCCCTGATCGACACCAAGGGCATTCAAACCGGCTGGATGACTTCCATGACCGACATCACCGAGCCCAAGCGCATCCGAGAAGAGTTGACCGCGTCTTACGAGCGATTCACCACCGTGCTGGAGAGTTTGGATGCCGCCGTTTCGGTGGCTCCGCTGGGCAGGAATGAGCTGCTGTTTTCCAACCGTATGTACCGCCAGTGGTTTGGCCCGTTTGGGCGTGGCCACCTGAGCCTGATCGTGCAAGCGGGCAACCTGCCCGCCATGCCCAGCAACCAAGACGACGACGAGGTGGACAGTTTGGTGGGCATGCCCACCGAAGCATTGACTGCTGCCAACACCGAAAACGCCGAGGTTTACGTGGCCGATTTGGAGCGCTGGCTGGAGGTCCGCACACGCTACCTGACTTGGGTCGATGGACGGTTGGCGCAAATGGTGATCGCCTCCGACATCACGCCTCGGCGCAACGCCGAAGAGCAAGCGGCGAGGCAATCCGAACGCGCCCAGTCGGCCAGTCGGCTCATCACCATGGGTGAAATGGCCTCCAGCGTAGCGCACGAACTCAACCAACCACTCACGGCCATCAGCAACTACTGCACGGGCATGATGTCGCGCATTCAAGGCCAGCGCATTCGGCCCGAAGAACTGTTGAGCGCCCTGGAGAAAACCGCCAAGCAAGCGCAACGGGCCGGTCAAATCATCCAGCGCATCCGCTCCTTCGTTAAACGCAGTGAGCCCAATCGAACGCCATCCGACGTGGTTCAAATGGTGAGCAACGCCACCGAATTGGCCGACATTGAATTGCGTCGGCAACAGGTGCGACTGAGCCCCTACATCGCCGCCCGAATGCCACCATTGATGGTGGACCCGATCTTGATTGAGCAGGTGCTGATCAACCTGATCAAAAACGCGGGCGAAGCCATTGCTCAAGCCGAACGCCCACCCAGCAAACGTTTGGTTGAATTGCAAGTGGGGCCCAAACGCGTGGACGAGCAAGACGTGGTTGAGTTTGCCATTCACGATTCTGGCAAAGGCGTGCCCGATGAGCTGATCGAACGCATCTACGAAGCCTTCTACAGCACCAAGACCGAGGGCATGGGTATTGGCTTGAAATTGTGCCGCAGCATCGTCGAGTCGCACAACGGGCAGATGAAAGTTCAGAACCTCTACAATGGCACGGAGGTTGTGGGGTGTTGCTTTAGCTTTTGGATCCCTGTGAATTCCCGTAGCGTACTGACCCCGACTTGAGCCCCGCCGGGGTGTTGAAGGACAAGAATGAGTTTGACTCCCAAAAAAGGCACGGTCTACGTTGTTGACGACGACGAAGCGGTGCGCGACTCCCTGCAATGGTTGCTCGAGGGCAAGGACTACCGGGTGCGGTGCTACGAGTCCGCCGAAGCGTTCCTGAGTCGGTACGACCCCCGCGAAGTGGCTTGCCTGATTGCCGACGTCCGCATGGGTGGCATGAACGGCATGGAGTTGCAGGCCCGCCTGATCGAACGCCAATCGCCCCTGCCCATCATGTTCATCACGGGGCATGGCGACGTTCCCATGGCCGTGGAATCCATGAAAAACGGTGCCATGGATTTCATTCAAAAACCGTTCCAAGAACCCCAATTGTTGGAATTGGTGGAGCGAATGCTTGAGCGGGCACAAGAAGCCTTCATCAGCTCACAACAAAGCGCCAGCAGAGAAGCCTTGCTGGCCAAACTCACGGGGCGCGAGTCCCAAGTGCTTGAGCGCATCGTGGCGGGGCGTTTGAACAAACAAATCGCCGACGATTTGGGCATCAGCATCAAAACCGTGGAGGCGCACCGCGCCAACATCATGGAAAAACTCAGCGCCAACACCGTGGCAGACCTGCTTAAAGTCGCCTTGGGCTCTGCACCCAAGGCCTAAGTCCCCAACATGACCGCTCAACTCATCGACGGCAACGCGCTGTCACGCCAACTGCGCATGGAAGTCAGTCAAGGCGTGGCCAACCTAAAAGCCCAAGGCATCACACCCGGATTGGCGGTGATCTTGGTGGGCGACAACCCCGCCTCTCAGGTGTATGTGCGCAACAAGGTCAAGGCCTGTGAAGACACGGGCATGCATTCGGTGCTGGAACGCCACGACGCTGGGTTGAGCCAAGACGCTCTGCTGGCACGCATCGAGGCCTTAAACGAAGAGCCGTCCATTCACGGCATCTTGGTCCAATTGCCCTTGCCTGCGCACATCAACGCCCAGCGCGTCATCGAAGCCATCAGCCCGGCCAAGGACGTGGACGGTTTTCACATCGCCAGCGCGGGCGCCTTGATGACCGGTATGCCCGGATTTTGGCCCTGCACCCCCTTTGGTTGCATGAAGATGCTCGAGAGCATCAACTACTCACTCCAAGGCAAACACGCCGTGGTGATCGGGCGCAGCAACATCGTGGGCAAACCCATGGCCTTGATGCTTTTGCAAGCCAACGCCACCGTCACCATCTGCCACAGTGGCACCCAAAATCTGAAGGCCCTGACGTTGCAAGCCGACGTGATCGTGGCTGCCGTGGGCAAGCGCAATGTCTTGACCGCCGACATGGTCAAACCCGGTGCGGTGGTCTTGGACGTGGGCATGAACCGCAACGAAGCCGGCAAGCTCTGCGGCGACGTGGATTTTGAAGGCGTGCGCGAGGTGGCCAGCCACATCACCCCAGTGCCGGGCGGTGTGGGTCCCATGACCATCACCATGCTGATGATGAACACCTTGCTCGCGGCACAAGGCCGCTTGGGCGCTTAAGACGCGGTTTTAAGCAGACGCCGGAACACCCAGGCGCCACACAACCACTGCAAGAACACCAGTGCGCTGCCCAGGCCGTGCCACAGGCGCAAGTCACCCCCAGTGCTGCGCGCCATGACGATGCGCTCGGCCACCACAAACTCTTGCAGCACCGCCGCCAACATGGCCAGCAGCACGCCGCCCATGGTTGCCATCAAAGGCCCCCAAACCGCTGCATCCGACCGTTGCCGTTGCTGGCGAAGCCACAACAGCAAGGCCAATCCAATCAGGATCACCGCGCTGCTTTGCAGCGAAAAGAGATGCGCCGCCACAGACCCAGCCACCGCCGGCCCCAAGCGACCAAACAAAATGGGCACGACCAACAAACTCACAGCGCTCATGCCGCCCCACCACAGGGCGGCGAGCCACAGCGGCCAGGCCTTCATTCGTAACGCACCGCCACAATTTCATAGCGGCGCGTACCGCCCGGGGCTTGCACCTCAGCCACATCCCCCTCCTCCTTGCCGATCAAGGCACGGGCGATGGGGCTGCCAATATTGATGAGGCCCAACTTCAAATCGGCCTCGTCTTCGCCCACGATTTGGTACGTCACTTGTGCGCCAGAATCTTCGTCTTCCAGTTCAACCGTGGCACCAAACACCACACGCCCGCCCGCATCCAGGCTGCTGGGGTCAATCACTTGCGAGGCCGAGAGCTTGCTCTCAACTTCGGCAATGCGGCCTTCGATAAACCCTTGTCGGTCTTTGGCGGCTTCGTACTCGGCGTTTTCGCTCAAATCACCTTGGGCACGGGCTTCGGCAATGGCGTTGATGACCCAAGGTCGGTCCACGGTTTTGAGTCGGTGCAACTCTTGTTTGAGTTTTTCAGCGCCGCGTTTGGTGATGGGAATGGTGCTCATCGTGTGTTCCTTCACTCACGCCATCAACTGGGCGTGCATTTCTTGGACAGAGATCACGTCCAAGTGGTTCATGTGTTTCATGCCTTCAACGGCGGCTTCAGCCCCAGCGATGGTGGTGAAGGTCGTCACGCGGGCCAGCAAAGCCGACGTGCGAATGGCGCGGCTGTCGGCAATGGCGTTGCGTCGCTCCTCCACCGTGTTGATGACCAAAGCAATGTCGTTGTTCTTGATCATATCCACGATGTGCGGACGACCTTCGGTGACCTTGTTGACCGTGAGCACTTTTACGCCAGCGGCTTCAATGGCGGCGGCAGTGCCACGGGTGGCGACCAATTCAAAGCCCATACCCACCAGTTCGCGCGCAACGTCCACCGCGCGGGCTTTGTCGCCGTTTTTGACCGTCATGAACACCCGGCCTTGGGTCGGCAAACGCGTGCCTGCGCCGAGCTGGCTCTTCACAAAGGCTTCGCCAAAGGTCTTGCCCACGCCCATGACCTCACCGGTGGACTTCATCTCGGGGCCGAGGATGGTGTCCACGCCGGGGAATTTCACAAACGGGAACACGGCTTCTTTGACGCTGAAGTAAGGCGGCGTGACTTCGGCACCAATGCCTTGGTCATCCAAGGATTGGCCGGCCATGCACCGCGCCGCCACTTTGGCCAACTGGATGCCAGTGGCTTTGGAGACAAAAGGCACGGTGCGCGAGGCGCGGGGGTTGACCTCCAGCACAAAAATCACATCCTGGCCGTCGAGTTGTTGGATGGCGAACTGCACGTTCATCAGGCCCACCACGTTCAAGCCCTGCGCCATGGCGGCGGTCTGGCGTTTGAGCTCGTCCACCGTGGCTTTGGCCAAATAGTAAGGCGGCAAAGAACAAGCCGAGTCACCGCTGTGCACGCCAGCTTGTTCGATGTGCTCCATCACACCACCAATGAACACACGACCGGTGTGGTCACGGATGGCGTCCACGTCGCATTCGATGGCGTCGTTCAAGAAGCGGTCCAAGAGCACGGGTGAGTCGTTGCTGACCTTGACGGCTTCGCGCATGTAGCGCTCCAAGTCGCGTTGCTCGTGCACGATCTCCATGGCACGGCCGCCCAGCACGTAGCTGGGACGCACCACCAGGGGGTAACCCAAGGCGGCGGCTTTTTCCAAGGCCTCGGGCTCGGTGCGGGCGGTGGCGTTGGGCGGCTGACGCAAGCCCAGGGTCTGCAGCATTTGCTGGAAACGCTCGCGGTCTTCGGCCGCATCAATCATGTCGGGACTGGTGCCGATGATGGGCACGCCCGCAGCCTCCAAACCCAAGGCCAGCTTGAGTGGGGTTTGGCCACCGTACTGAACGATGACGCCCACCGGCTTTTCTTTGTCGACGATCTCCAGCACGTCTTCCAACGTCAGCGGCTCAAAGTAGAGTCGGTCGGAGGTGTCGTAATCGGTGGAGACGGTTTCGGGGTTGCAATTAACCATGATGGTTTCAAAGCCGTCTTCGCGCAGGGCCAGGGCGGCGTGAACGCAGCAGTAGTCGAATTCAATGCCTTGCCCGATGCGGTTGGGGCCGCCACCCAAGACCATGATTTTTTTGTTGGTGGTGGGTTCGGATTCGCACTCGCCGTCACCCTGCCCCTCGTAGGTCGAGTAGAGGTAGGCGGTGTTGGTCGCAAATTCGGCGGCACAGGTGTCGACGCGCTTATACACAGGGCGAATGTTGAGTGCCCTGCGACGCTCACGAATGACTTGCTCCGTGGTTTTGAATTGTTTGGCCAAACGGCGGTCGGAAAACCCCTTTTGCTTTAAGCCACGCAAAGTGGTGGCGTCGATCGCGTCCAAGGTGGTCTTTTCCATCGCCAGCTCGAGCTTGACGATCTCTTCGATTTGCACCAAAAACCATTTGTCGATTTTCGTGAACTGGTGCACCTCGTCGATGGACCAGCCCGCGGCAAAAGCGTCACCGACATACCAAATACGGTCGGGGCCGGGTTCACCCAATTCGCGCTCCAGCACTTCGCGGTCTTGGGTTTTTTCGTTCATGCCGTCCACGCCCACTTCCAAACCGCGCAGGGCTTTTTGGAAAGACTCTTGGAAGGTGCGGCCCATGGCCATAACCTCGCCCACCGATTTCATTTGGGTGGTCAATCGACTGTCGGCGGTGGGGAATTTTTCGAACGCAAAACGAGGGATCTTGGTCACCACGTAGTCGATGCTCGGCTCGAAACTGGCGGGCGTGGCACCACCCGTGATGTCGTTTTTGAGCTCATCCAAGGTGAAGCCCACGGCCAGCTTGGCCGCGACTTTGGCAATCGGGAAACCCGTGGCCTTGGAGGCCAACGCGGATGAACGCGACACGCGGGGGTTCATCTCAATGACGACCATGCGTCCGTCTTTGGGATTGATGGAGAACTGTACGTTGGAGCCCCCAGTGTCCACACCAATCTCGCGCAGCACGGCCAGCGAGGCGTTGCGCAAAATTTGGTATTCCTTGTCGGTCAAGGTTTGTGCGGGGGCCACGGTGATGGAGTCACCGGTGTGCACGCCCATGGGATCCAAGTTTTCGATGGAACAAATGATGATGCAGTTGTCCGCCTTGTCGCGCACCACTTCCATCTCATACTCTTTCCAGCCGAGCAAAGATTCTTCAATCAACAGCTCGTTGGTGGGCGAAGCTTCCAAGCCGCGCTTACAAATGACCTCAAACTCTTCGGGGTTGTAGGCGATGCCGCCGCCCGTGCCGCCAAGCGTGAAGCTCGGGCGAATGACGGTGGGAAAACCCACACGCTTTTGGACTTCCCAAGCTTCTTCCATGCTGTGGGCAATGCCCGAACGCGCCGAGCCCAAACCGATCTTGGTCATGGCATCTTTGAACTTCAAGCGGTCTTCGGCTTTGTCGATGGCCTCGGGCGTGGCACCGATCAACTCCACACCGTATTTTTCCAGCACGCCATGACGCCAGAGATCCAACGCACAGTTGAGCGCGGTTTGGCCACCCATGGTGGGCAAAATCGCGAAGCCGCCGCTGACCCTTGGGCGTTCTTTGGCGATGATTTTTTCGACCGTTTGCCAAGTGATGGGCTCGATGTAGGTGACGTCGGCGGTGGCCGGATCGGTCATGATGGTGGCGGGGTTGCTGTTGATCAGCACCACGCGGTAACCCTCTTCACGCAAGGCCTTGCAGGCTTGCACACCAGAGTAGTCGAACTCGCAGGCTTGCCCAATGACGATGGGCCCTGCACCGATGATCAGAACGGTTTGAATGTCGTTGCGTTTTGGCATGTGAATTAACCCAGGCTAGCGGTCGCGAGCTTGACCCCGAACCAAATGAACAAAACACCCACTGCACCGGACAAAGCGGCACTGAGGCGTTGTCGGCGACGAAAACCGCTGGCCACTTGGGCACCAGCGACGATCAACACCGACAGGTAAATGGCGCTGAAGGCCATCAAAATGGCCGCCAGAATCAAAAAAGGCACCGCCGGGTTGGGGTACGCCGGATCGATGAACTGAACAAAAAAAGACAGCAAAAAGAAAATCGCTTTGGGGTTGAGCAAGCTGATGATCAGCGCACGGCGAAACGGTTGCTGCAAGTTGGCGGGGGGCTCAGGGTTGGCCTGCTCGGCTCCCTCTGGGCGCTTGAACAGCGCTGCCCGCAACAAACTCACACCCACCCAAGCCAAATAGGCCGCACCAGCGTATTGCACGATGGCAAACAGGGCCGGTTGTGTGTGCAACAAACCCGCTGCGCCCACAGCCACCAAGAGCAACAAAATGGCATCGCCCACAAACACCCCCCCAGCGAAGCGAAAGCCTTGACGCACGCCCCGTCCGGTGGCCACCGACAACACGTAGAGTGAATTTGGCCCAGGCAACAAAACAATGCCGATGGCACCCATGACATAGGTGCCCAAATCGGTCACACCATACACACTCATGCCACCGTACCCGTTTGGTCCATCAAACCCATGAACCGGTCAAACAAATAGCCGATGTCGTGCGGACCTGGCGAGGCTTCGGGATGACCCTGGAAGCAAAACGCGGGTTTGTCGGTGCGCGCCAAACCTTGCAAGGTGCCATCAAACAAGCTCACGTGTGTGGCCTTGAGATTGGCTGGCAAAGACGCTTCATCCACCGCAAAACCATGGTTCTGGCTGGTGATGGAGACACGACCGGTTTCGGTTTCTCGCACGGGATGATTGGCACCGTGGTGTCCGAACTTCATTTTGAAGGTCTTCGCACCGCTGGCCAACGCCATGATCTGATGACCCAAGCAGATGCCAAAAGTAGGTACTCCACGCTCGATGATTTCGCGCGCGGCGGCAATGGCGTAATCGCATGGCTCTGGGTCACCAGGGCCATTCGACAAAAACACGCCGTTGGGCTTGAGCTTGAGCACATCGGCTGCAGGGGTTTTGGCTGGCACAACCGTGACCTTACAGCCCCGCGCACTGAGCATGCGCAGGATGTTTTTCTTTACGCCGAAGTCGTAAGCCACCACGTGAAAGCGCGGGGCGATCTGTTCGCCATACCCAAAGCCGAGTTGCCACTCGGTCTGGGTCCAAGGGTAAGGGCTGGTGGTGCTGACGACTTGAGCCAAGTCCATGCCCGACATGTTCGAAGCGGCTTGGGCCAGGGCGATGGCTTTGGCGCGGTGCGCATCGGTCAAGTCCTCGCGCTCGGGCAAGGCCAAGAGACAGCCGTTTTGGGCACCGTGTGTGCGCAAACGCCGTGTCAACGCACGCGTGTCGATACCCGCGATGGCCACGGTCCCTTCGCGTTTGAGATAAGCGTCGAGCGGTTCTTGACTGCGAAAGTTAGAGGCCAATAAGGGCAAGTCTTTGATGATCAAACCAGCCGCGTGAATGCGATCGGCCTCCACGTCCTCGCTGTTGGCTCCGGTGTTGCCAATGTGCGGGTAAGTGAGGGTGACGATTTGTCGGCAATAGCTGGGATCGGTGAGGATTTCTTGGTAGCCGGTCAACGAGGTGTTGAAAACGACTTCGCCCGTGGTGTGACCAGGGGCGCCGATGGAAATCCCGGTAAAAACCGTGCCATCGGCGAGCGCAATCAGGGCTTTCGGGTGGACGGGCAGCACGGACATCTCCAGAAAATGAGACACAGCCAAGCTGGCTTTGACGCCTGGGCAACACTCATGTCTGGGAGATGAAAGTCGTCAAGCATCCGGGCCAACACCGGGATGTGTGTGAGGGGCGGATAAACCTTGGAATTATAACTGTCCGCTCACCGCGCTCGCGTGCAAACAGATGGCCGCAGCGGCTGCCACGTTGAGCGACTCTTCGCCACCGGGCTGTGCAATGCGGACCCAGCGGGAGGCACGCTGGGCCAAGGCCGAACCCACGCCCTGCCCTTCGTGGCCCATGACCCATGCGCAGGGCCAAGGCAGATGGGTTTGGTGCAGCCAATCGCCTTGGTGTGAGCTGGTCAAGACGAGCGGCACTTGCAGGCCTTGCAGGTCTTCGACCGACAAAGACTCGATCAAACGCAGGCCAAAATGCGCCCCCATGCCCGCGCGCACCACCTTGGGTGACCATAAGGCGGCGGTGCCCCGCAAAGCCAGCACCTGGCGGAACCCAAAGGCCGCTGCACTGCGCAAGACCGAGCCCACATTGCCGGCGTCTTGCAAACGGTCCAAAATCACTGTGGGCACGTCTGGCAAGACCGCAGGGGCTTGGGGCAGTACCCACACAAAACCAACCCCGGCGGGTGACTCCAAGGCACTCACGCTGGCCATCAAACGATCGGGGACGGTGTGCACCACGGGCGCCGCACGGCGCAAACGCTCATCGGCCTGTGGCCAATGCGACTCACTGAACACGGCCACTGCAGGGGTTTGCCCACGGTGGAGCAAGGCCCGGCAGAGGTGGTCCCCTTCCAACCAGACCCGACCCAATGTGCGGTAAGCCGTGCTGTCCTGCCCAAGCAAACGCAATTGTTTGAGCAGGGGGTTGTCTTTGGAGGTGATGGGGGTGTTCATCAAAACTCAAGGAGGTGTTGGGCGCACTGAGCGCCAAGCCAAGGCGACCGGAGCGAAGGACTTGCGATGCGCCGGCAGTGGCCCCAAGGTGCTCAGAGCCCTCAGGTGTTCGGCGGTGCCGTAGCCTTTGTGGCGGTCAAAGCCATAAGCCGGGTGTTGTTCGTGCAAGGTCAACAACAAGCGGTCTCGGGTGACCTTGGCCAAAATCGACGCCGCAGAAATGGCGGGGACCAAAGCATCGCCACCAACCACGGCTTCGGCCAACACATCCAGGGACGGCAATCGGTTGCCGTCAACCAGTACCTTGTTCGGCTTCAAGCGCAAGCCTTGCACCGCTCGGCGCATGGCCAGGAGCGTGGCTTGCAAGATGTTGATTTCATCGATTTCTTGCACCGAGGCTTGGGCGATGCTGCAGCACAGCGCTTTGGCCAAAATTTCGTCGTACAAACGTTCCCGTCGCAGCGCCGTGAGTTTTTTGGAATCGGCCAAACCCTGGATGGGCATTTTGTCGTTGAGGATTACGGCTGCGGCCACCACCGGCCCAGCCAAAGGGCCACGACCCGCTTCATCAACGCCCGCCACCAAACCTGGCGCGTCCCAAACCAGCGGCGCTTGCTCAGCTTGCCAAAACGGTTTGGATCGCATCGGTGGCCCGCTGTGCGGTGTCACAGGTCAAGGAGGTGTGCAACTCGGTGAAGCGTTCAGCCAACACTTGGGCTTGCGCAGGCGCATCGAGCCACGCCAAGACCGCCTGTGCCAAGGCTTCGGGCGTGGCAGCGTCCTGCAAAAACTCCGGCACCACAAAGTCGCCACACAAAATATTGGGCAAACCCACCCACGGCTGCAATTGCTTGCGCCGCATGATTTGCCAGGACAGCGCATTCATTTTGTACGCAATGACCATCGGGCGCTTGAACAGCGCTGCCTCCAACGTGGCGGTGCCGCTGGCGATCAGCGTCACGTCACAGGCCGCCAACACCGCGTGTGACTGACCATCCACGATGTGCAAAGACGCTGGCCACCGTTCAAAACCCGCCTGACGCGCAGCAGCCTCAATGGCGGGGCGCAAGCCGGGAATCGCGGGCACAGCAAATTTCAGCGTCGGGCGTTCGCGCAAAGCACGCGCGGCGGCTTCAAAAAACACACGGGCCAAGTATTGAATCTCGGAAACCCGTGAGCCGGGCAAGATGGCCACGACCGTGTCCTCCTGCGTGAACCCCAAATGGGCTCGAGCCGCAGCGCGGTCGGGCACCAAGGGAATGGTGCCGGCCAAGGGGTGGCCCACGTACGTGCTGGCAATGCCGTGCTGGGCCAAAAGGCTGGGTTCAAACGGGAAGATGCACAGCACATGGTCCACGCTGCGGCGAATGGTCTGTACGCGCTCAGGACGCCAAGCCCAAATCGAGGGGCACACAAAGTGCACGGTTTTAATGCCTTGCGCTTTGAGATCGGCCTCCAAGGCCAAGTTGAAATCGGGCGCGTCCACGCCAATGAAGACATCGGGCCTAGGACCGCTCAAAAGCCGCCGCTTGAGTTCGCTGCGAATGCCCACGATTTCGCGGTAATGACGCAGCACCTCCCAATAACCACGAACAGCCAATTTCTGACTGGGCCACCAAGCCTCAAAGCCTTGCTGCCCCATGCGCGGCCCGCCAATGCCCGCGCTGCGCAGTGGGGGCCAACGTTGCAAAAAGCCTTGCAGCAAGAGTCCCGCCAATAAGTCGCCCGAGGTTTCCCCCGCCACCAGCGCAAAAAAACGTGGGTCCACGGTGCGTGCCAATACTCAGCGAACGATGCCGCGCTGGCTGCTGGCCGACTGCTTCAAAAAGGCCAGCATCGCGTCCACATCCAACACCGATTCGGGGATGCGGGTTTTGAGGGCCTCAATGGCCTCAAGCGATTGGGTCAAGGTCAGGCCATCGCGGTACAAGGCCTTGTGCATGGCTTTCACAGCCGAGATACGCTCAGGGCCAAAACCCCGACGGCGCAGGCCTTCGAAGTTCATGGAGCGGGCCCCTGCGGGCTGACCTTGGCACATCACATAAGGCGGCACATCGGCGAACAACAATGAACACATGGCCGTCATGGCGTGGGCACCGATGCGCACGAACTGATGCACCACGGTGAAGCCGCCCAATATCACCCAGTCACCCACTTCCACATGACCAGCGAGCTGCGAGTTGTTTGCGAAAATTGTGTGATCCCCCACCAAACAATCGTGCGCCAAATGCACATAGGCCATGACCCAATTGTCGTGCCCAATACGGGTGATGGCGCCCCCCGTGGGCGAACCAATGTTGAAGGTGCAAAACTCCCGAATCGTGTTGCGGTCGCCAATGTGCAACTCACACGGTTCGCCCGCGTATTTTTTGTCTTGGGGAATGGCCCCCAAAGAGTTGAATTGAAAGATGCGGTTGTCGCGCCCAATGGTGGTGTGGCCTTCGATCACACAATGTGGGCCGATGGTTGTGCCCGCACCGACCCGAACGTGTGGGCCGATGACGGTATAAGGCCCGACCGACACCGACGAATCAAGCTCGGCCTGCGGGTCAACCACTGCGGTGGGGTGAATCAAAGACACGGCGCTCATTCCGATCAGGCGATGGTGCGCATGGTGCACATCAGCTCGGCCTCGCACGCGATCTCGTCCCCCACACGCGTGGTGCCTTTGAATTTAAAAATACCAGCCTTCATGCGCTCTAAGCTGACGTCCATGACCAATTGATCGCCCGGCTCCACAGGGCGCTTAAAACGCGCACCATCGATGCCAGCGAAGTAGTAGATGGTCTTGTTGTCGGGGGTCACGCCCAAGGTATCAAAGGCCAACAAAGCGGCGACTTGTGCCATGGCTTCGAGCATCAGCACACCCGGCATGACGGGGCGGTGCGGGAAATGGCCCACAAAAAAAGGCTCGTTGATGGTGACGTTTTTTAAGGCCTTGATCGATTTGCCCTTCTCAATAGCCAACACACGGTCAACGAGTAAAAAGGGATAACGGTGGGGCAGTTGCTTGAGGATTTCGTGGATATCAATCATGGTTCTGTCTGAGATGAGTGGGTGGGTAAAGCACGCTCCAAAGCGACCAAACGTTGGCGCAAGCGGCTGAGTTGTTTGAGTGAAGCGGCGTTTTTTTCCCAGTTCGCATTGTCGTCGATAGGGAAAATACCACTGTAATGGCCGGGCTGGGTGATGGATCGCATCACAACCGATGCGGCCGAAATATTCACCCGGTCGGCCAATTGCAAATGACCCAAGACCACTGCCCCGCCGCCAACGGTGCAATGCGCCCCAATCGTTGCACTGCCGGCCACGCCCACACAACCGGCCATGGCGGTGTGGGCACCGATGCGAACGTTATGCCCAATTTGAATCAGGTTGTCGAGCTTCACACCGTCCTCAATCACGGTGTCGTCCAGCGCACCACGGTCAATGCAGGTGTTGGCGCCAATTTCAACGTCGTGGCCAATGCGCACCGCTCCGAGCTGTTCAATCTTGACCCACCGACCTTGGTGTAGCGCAAAACCAAAACCATCGGCCCCAATCACCACGCCCGCGTGCACCACACAACGATCACCAATCTGGCAATCTTCACCGACCGTCACGCGGGGAGCCAAGCGGCTGTTGGCCCCAATGCGGGCATTTGCGCCGACAACGGTGTGCGCGCCCAAAACCACGCCATCACCCACCAGCGCACCCGCCTCAATGACCACAAAGGGCGCCACGGTAACCCCATGCCCCAAATGGGCGCTGGGGTGAATTTGGGCCGTGGCGTCAATCGATGGCTCAATGCTTGCGCGCTGACGTGCACGCCACCACTGTGTCAGTCGCGCAAAATACAGATAAGGGTCGTCGGTGACGATGCACGGACCGCGCTCAGAAGCCGCCGCTTCCAAGGCCGGGGACACAATCAGCGCAGCGGCTTGTGTGGTGGCGATGCGAGCGGCGTATCGGGGGTGAGAGACAAAAGACAACGAGACACCGTCGGCGGACTCAATCGGTGCCAAACGGCTGACCTGACACTCGCCATGACCGACCAAGCGGCCGCCCAAGGCATGCACCAAAGAAGCCAAGGACACCATCACTTGGCGGCGGCCATGCGTTTCATGACAGCTTCAGTGATGTCCAGTCGCGGATTGATGTAGGCCGCCTCTTGAACGATGAGGTCGTACTTTTCCGCCGCAGCCACCTGCTGAATGCTGCGGTTGATGCGCTCAATGAGCATTTGGGTTTCTTCGTTGCGCCGCAAACCCAAGTCTTCTTGCAGAGTACGTTGACGACGCTGCAAATCGCGCTCTTGCTCGGCCAATTGGCGTTGCATGGATAAACGTTGGGTTTCCGATAGCGTAGGGGCATCGCGCTCAAACTTTTGCGCCGCCGCTTGGAATTCAGCACCAGCGGCCTTGATGTCTTTGTCGCGCTTGGAAAATTCTTGTTGCAATTTAGCGGTTGCCGCTTTGGCGGGTTCGGAGTCTCTCAACAAACGATCCACGTTGACCGCGCCAATGCGCAATTCTTGTGCTTGTGCCGCCGTGAAGACCAAGGCCAAGCTCAAGCCTGCCGCCAACAAAGGTTTAAACATGATTTGCATTAGAACGATGTCCCGATTTGAAATTGAAAGCTTTGAAGGCGGTCGCCTTCCTTTTTGAGGATGGGCTTGGCCCAAGCAAAACGCAAGGGGCCTACCGGGGAAATCCAGCTCAAACCAATACCCACAGACGAACGTAGTTCATCTGAAGTGAAGGCCTGTCTCACGCCATTGTCGACGCCCAAAACGGTACCCAAGTCATAAAACCCAAACAACCGCAACGTTCTGTCGTTGCCAGCCCCCGGAAAAGGGGTGATGAACTCAGCATTAAATTGAATTTTTCGATCCCCACCCAGATTAATGGTATCGGTCGTTTCAACGCCGTTGGCGTCCAAAGTCTTGGAGCGGCCACCAAAAGACCCTTGCTCAAACCCGCGAACCGAGCCCAAACCACCACCATAAAAGTTCTTAAACAACGGGAAATCCTTACCGCCAGACCCAGAACCCAAACCGAA
>JAABPX010000028.1 GCA_011391745.1 Comamonadaceae bacterium | reverse complement strand
CGGTATTAAACGCCAAGGTGTATTTTTTACTCAAGGCAATGTACTGCTGAAATTGGTAGCTGGTTTTGAGGTATCGAACATCACCTGCCACGCTAAGCTCAGCGTTGAGTCTTTGCAAACGACCCTCACTGGGCACCAAAGCACTGTCCCGGGAGTCGCGCCCCCAGCCCAAAGTGAGGGGCACTGCGGTGCTGGTCTTGCCAAATTGCTGGGTGTAGCTTTGGTAAGCCACAGGCAAGCCCGCCAAGGTGTTGATTTCAATCGTCGTTTGCTCGGCACCTGCGCCTAAGAAGAGCGTGTCGCTCTCACCAATGGGCACGCCAAAGCGCACCGCCGCTCGGGGTGTGACCAAGCGGTAACCTTCCCCTTGGGTGTTGAGTGGGCTGTTGGTGGTGTACGAGAGGTCTAAAGAGCGCGAAACACCATCGGCCGTGAAATAAGGGTTGGTGGTGCTGA
>JAABPX010000027.1 GCA_011391745.1 Comamonadaceae bacterium | reverse complement strand
TCGCTGGTGTTGATGTCCAAGGCCAAATAGTTTCCCGTGCCAAACACGTTTTCTTGGCGAATACCCGCGACGAGCGACAGTTTTTCCGACTGCGAATATCCAGCCCCCAAGGATAAATTGCCGGTGGGCTTTTCGACCACGGTGAACGTCAAATCCACTTGATCGTTGGTGCCGGGCACGGGCTCCGTCTCTACCGAAACTTCCGTGAAAAATCCCAGCCGATCCACACGGTCGCGAGAGCGACGAATACGCTCACCGTCGTACCACGCCGCTTCGAGCTGACGAAATTCGCGGCGCAGCACCTCATCTCGGGTTTTGTTGTTACCCGCGACATTGATCTTGCGAACATACACGCGACGTTGCGGCTGAGCTTGCAACACAAACATCACCCGATTGCTGTTGCGATCGATGCGAGGAGCCGCTTGGACTTGGGCAAAGGCATAACCAAATTTGGCGAAATGATCTGTAAACGCTTTGATCGTTTGCGCCACATCTTCATCGTTATAGGGCTGCCCCACACGAATGGCAACCAACGATTTGAATTCGTCGTCTTTACCCAAAAAATCGCCTTCAAACTCCACCGCGGACACCACAAAGCGATTGCCCTCGGTGATGTTGACAATCAACTCCATCTCGCTTTTGCCAGGCGAAATGGCCACTTGGGTGGAATCAATGCGAAACTCCAAAAAACCATTGCTCAAATAATACGAACGCAAAGTTTCCAAGTCGGCATTGAGCTTGGCGCGCGAGTATCGGTTGGCTTTGGTGTACCACGTGAGCCAACCGCCAGTGTCCAAGTTAAAGAGGTCACGCAAGGTCCTCTCAGACACCGCCTGAGCACCGACAATTCGAATGGACTGAATTTCAGCCACGTTGCCCTCGACCACGCTGAAGTTCAGGCTCACGCGGTTGCTTGGGGCCGGGGTCACGGTGGTCACCAATTGGGCCGCGTACATGCTTCGGTTGAGGTACTGACGCTTGAGCTCTTGCTCTGCCCGATCCGTGATGGACTTGTCAAAGGCCCGTCCCTCAGCCAAACCAATGTCGCGCAAGGCTTTTTTTAATACCTCAGCGTCAAATTCCTTGATGCCTGAAAACGTGACATCTGCTACCAGCGGGCGCTCTTGCAGGGTGATGACCAACACGTCACCTTCAACCTGCAAACCGACATCGGCAAACAACCCCAAGCCAAACAGCGCCCGAATGGCGGCCGATCCTTTGTCATCGGTGAAGGTGTCCCCAATCCGAAACGGCAACGAAGCAAACACCGTCCCAGGCTCCGTGCGCTGCAAACCCTCAACACGGATGTCTCGCAGCGCAAAGGGCTGAACAGCCCACGATGACATGGGTATCAATACACCCATCAAACAAACGACGTGCCAAGCGCGAACGAAAGCATTGTTTAGGAATTTCATGAGGTTGTGTACTCAGCCCAAAAGTCGGGCCACATCGTTGAACAAGGCCACGGACATCAGGGCCATCAAGGCCATCACCCCGACACGCTGCAAGCGCTCCAACCAGACTACCGAGACTGCACGGCCAGTGACAGCCTCCCAAAGATAATACATCAGGTGTCCTCCATCGAGGACCGGTAACGGCAGCAAATTCAGAACCCCAAGGCTGACGCTGACCAGTGCCACAAACACCAAATAAGCGCTCAAACCCAAACTGGCCGATTGGCCAGCGTAGTCCGCAATCGTCAGCGGGCCGCTGAGGTTTTTCAGGGATGCCTCACCGATGAGCATGCGCCCAAACATTTGCAAGCTCATCCACGACACATCCCATGTGCGCTCAAGGCCTTGGATCAACCCAGCCCATGGCCCATGGCTGATCCAAACGGTCTGTGGCGTGTGGCCAATATAAGCCTCAATCCTCCCTCTGTGAGGCAGCACACGGTTGTCGATGTCTGGGGTCACTGAAAGATCCATCGTCACGCCCGCGCGCTCTACACGCCAACGCTGAGCTTGTGCTGGTGCGTTATTGACCGTATCGACGTTTCGGATTCGCTGCCGCAAGTCTTGGGCATCGAGCACCACCACCCCGTTGACCGACAACACCCGATCACCCTCGCGCAAACCGGCCCGTTCACCCGCTCCATTGGGCAGCAAACGGCCCAACACCGGCGCGCTCCACGGTGCCTCAATACCGATGCGTTCGAACAAAGCCGCATCGGCCTCACGGGCTTGCAAATCAGACAATGGCAACAAGACCTCTTGGGCAGCACCCTCTGGTGTGTTGGCCACCCACAAACGAACGTCCTGACCGTTTAAAGCCGCTTGGGTTAAGGCCCAGCGCAAATCGCCAAACGAGGCCACCGCTTGCGCTGACCCCGTGCCAGTCGACACTTGCTGAACCCACTGGGCGCTGCGCAGACCCACTTGGTGTGCCAGCGAAGCGGGAGACGGGGAAGACAGTTGTGCCACTGGCTGCGCCTGCCCCATCCATGCCACGCAGGCGTACAGCAGCACAGCGGTCAACAGATTGGCCGCAGGCCCAGCGGCCACAATCAAAGCGCGGTTGCGCAAGCGCTGACGGTTAAACGCCAAATGCTGTTGGTCTGCAGGCACAGGCCCTTCGCGCTCGTCGAGCATGCGCACATAGCCGCCCAAGGGCAAAGCACACAACACCCACTCGGTGGCACCGGGGTGGCGTTGCCAACGCCACAAGGGCTTTCCAAAACCCACGGAAAACCGCAACACCTTCACACCACACGCCAGCGCCACACGGTAGTGGCCGTACTCATGGATAACAATTAAGCCACCCAGCGCCAACACAAAAGCGAACAAGGTGGTCATGTCAATTCAGCCATGGCTTGACAAAACCGGCGGCGGCTCGTCGCGCGGCCTCGTCCAAGGCCATCAAATCATCCAAACCACCGATGGCCGAGGGCAAGACCGCCGCCAAGGTTTGCTCGTTCACCGCATGGATGCGATCAAAACGCAAGCCGTGGTCCAAGAAAGCAGCCACCGCCACTTCATTGGCGGCGTTGAGCACCGCGGTGGTGCCCAACGGCCCGGCCAAGGCCTGCCAAGCCAAACCCAAACCGGGGAAACGTTGCGGGTCGGGCGCTTCAAAAGTCAAACCGCTGAGCGCGGAAAAATCCAAGCCCTTGGCCCCCGAATCCATGCGCTGCGGCCATGACAAGCCGTAGGCAATCGGCACGCGCATATCGGGCGTACCCAATTGGGCCACCACCGATCGGTCGTGGAATTCGACCATGGAGTGAATCACGCTTTGAGGATGAATCACGACCTCAATGTGCTGGGGTTGGATGGCAAACAAATGATGCGCCTCGATGACCTCCAAAGCCTTGTTCATCATGGTGGCCGAATCCACCGAAATTTTTCGACCCATGCGCCAATTGGGGTGGGCACAGGCTTCGCTGGGCGTGACCTGCGACAAGGTGAGTGGGTCACGCGTGCGAAACGGGCCACCTGAGGCGGTCAAAATGATTTTGCTCACCCGATCGGGCCAACTGGCAGGGTCTTCAGGCAAGGACTGAAAAACCGCCGAATGCTCGCTGTCGATGGGCAACAGGACTCCTCCCCCCTGTCGCACCGCCTCCATAAACCAAGCACCCCCCACGACAATCGCTTCTTTGTTGGCCAACAACAGCCGTTTGCCTGCACGCGCGGCGGCCAAACTCGGGGGCAAACCGGCGGCACCCACGATGGCGGCCATCACAACATCCACCTCCGGGTGTTCTGCAACTTCACACAACGCTTGCTGTCCCGAAAGCACCTGCACCGCCAAGCCTTCAGCGTTGACGCGCTCCAGCAGCGCCTGTGCCGCTTGGGCGTTTGACATCACGGCAAAACGGGGAGCAAACGCACGGCACTGGGCCAGCATGAGATCCACTTGAATCGATGCGGTCAAGGCAAACACACGAAACCGGTTGGGGTGACGCGAGAGCACATCCAGCGTGTTGCTGCCAATCGAGCCTGTGGAGCCCAAAACCGAGACGCTCAATGTGTCCATGGTCGCCTCACAAAGACATCAACATCATGGCCAGCGGCAACACCGGCAACAAGGCATCGACTCGGTCCAACACACCACCATGCCCGGGCAACAGGCCGCTGGAATCCTTCAGGCCTGCACTGCGCTTGACCAAAGACTCCAACAAATCACCCACCACCGCCATGGTGGTCAAAAACACCAAAGCCAATACCGCCATCCACGGGCCCCAGTCCCACAAGCGAGCGAACAAGCTGGGGCTGTTCGCTGGATTCACCGACTCCAACGCCAACCAAACCGAAGCCAAGAACAACACCGCCGCCAAACCCGAAATGGCTCCAGCCCATGTTTTGCCAGGACTCAGCATCGGGGCCAACTTGCGCTTGCCCCAGCGTTTGCCACCAAAATAAGCGGCCACATCGGCAGTCCAAACCAAGGCCAAAATGGACAACAAAAAGACCCAGCCTTGCAGACGTGCTTGCCACAGTGCGGCACCAGACAAGACCAACAAAGCCAAGCCCAAACCAAGACGCAAGCACGAGGGCCAGTCGGTCCACCCCCCCACGCCACGCGCCAGCATCCAAACAGACAGCAAAACCCAAGCCGCTGCGGCCGTCAGCCAAACCACTCGCCAGTGAAGCTCAACGCCAGCAAACATCAACGCAGCCAAGACCAGCGAAACCAACAAACCCGAACCCCAACTCAGTGCAGCACCAGCGCCCAACATGCGGGCCCACTCCCAACCCGATGCCGCAATCAACAGCAAGGTCAAGCCACCAAAAAACACAGGAGACGGGTGCACCAACGCAGGCAAAAAGACCGCCAGCAGACACACCGCTGTGATGATGCGTTGTTTAAGCATGGGGCCCTGTTCCTGCGGTTTTCAATTGGTCGGATGTTCGCCCAAAACGCCGTTCACGACGAGCGAAATCGTTGAGGGCGTGGTCCATGGCTTCGGGTCCAAAATCCGGCCACAACACGTCAGAAAAATACAATTCGCTGTAAGCGCACTGCCACAACAAGAAATTGCTGATGCGACGCTCACCGCCGGTTCGAATCAACAAATCGGGGTCTCCCACATGCGCCAACGCCGTCGCAGCGGCCATGCTGTCCTCTGTGATCGCAACCCCTTGTTCAGCCAATCGCTGAGCGGCATCAACAATATCCCAACGCCCGCCGTAATTGAAACAAACATTCAACACCAGACGCCGATTGTTTTGCGTGGCCATCTCGGCCGCCGCCAAAGATTGGATAGTTCGCTCCGACAAGGCTTGTTTTTTTCCGGGAAAATGCAATCGAACCCCATTTTGATTCATCAAGGGGACTTCTCGATTAAGCGCCAAAGCCAATAATTTCATCAATGAATTGACTTCATCGGCCGGTCTTGACCAATTTTCAGACGAGAAAGCAAATACAGTCAGTACCTCAATACCCCGGTCCAAAGCGTGCTGCACCGTTCTGCGCAAAGCTGTTACTCCCTGCTTGTGCCCAGCCACCCTGGGTAAAAAGCGCTGCTTAGCCCAGCGCCCGTTACCATCCATCACGATGGCGACGTGACGCGGTAAGTCGGTTTCAGCTGTATTGGGACTGTGCAACATGGAATAAATTAAACAGCCAAGATGTCTTGCTCTTTCGCGGCCACCAAACGATCAACCTCGGCAATCATGCGATCGGTGAGTTTTTGAATGTCTTCTTGCGATCGGCGCTCGTCGTCTTCCGAGGCCAGTTTGTCCTTAACCAAGCGCTTAATGGCCTCATTGGCATCACGCCGTTGGTTGCGCACAATGATTTTGGCGTTTTCGCCTTCACCCCGAACCACTTTGGTGAGTTCTTTGCGACGTTCTTCGGTCATGGCGGGCATGGGCACACGGATCAAATCGCCTTGTGATGAGGGATTGAGCCCCAAGTCGGATTCTCGTATGGCTTTTTCAATTTTTGCGCCCATGCCCTTTTCCCAGGGTGCCACGCCAATGGTGCGCGAATCGAGCAGGGTCAAGTTGGCCACTTGTGACAGAGGCACCATCGAACCGTAGTAATCGATTTGCACCACATCGAGCATGGCGGGATTGGGCCGCCCCGTACGCACACGGCTCAAGCTGTTCTTAAACACATCGATCGACTGCAGCATCTTGTGCTCTGCGCTGGCGCGGATTTCTTCAATGCTCATCACAACTCCTCAGATCAAAACACCGACCACTGGGGTCACACATGCACCAACGTGCCTTCGTCGTTGCCCAACACAACGCTGCGCAAGGCACCGGGTTTAAAAATCGAGAACACCTTGACCGGCAGGTTTTGGTCACGGCACAGAGCGAACGCCGTGGCATCCATCACCTGCAAATTTTTGGCCATCGCTTCGTCAAAACTGATGCTGCTGTAGCGCGTGGCCGAAGCATCCAACTTGGGGTCGGCGGTGTAAACACCATCCACCTTGGTCGCCTTAAGCACCACTTCAGCACCCATCTCTGCACCACGCAAGGCCGCTGCAGTGTCGGTGGTGAAGAAGGGGTTGCCCGTGCCAGCAGCAAAAATCACCACCTTACCCTCTTCAAGGTACTGCAAGGCTTTGGGTCGAACGTAGGGCTCCACCACTTGGTCAATGCCAATGGCCGACATCACCCGCGCGGTCAAACCGGCCTTGTCCATCGCATCGGCCAATGCCAAGGCGTTCATGACCGTGGCCAACATACCCATGTAATCGGCCGTGGCACGGTCCATACCCACCGAACCACCCGCCACACCGCGAAAAATATTTCCCCCACCAATCACCACCGCGACTTGGACACCCAAGCGCGTGACCTCAGCCACCTCTTGAACCATGCGAACGATGGTGGCGCGGTTAATGCCAAATGCGTCGTCTCCCATCAGGGCTTCGCCGGAGAGCTTGAGCAAGATTCGTTTGTAGGCTGGCATGAAATCCCCTGTGTTTAAAAAACCCCGTTCACCCATCGAAGTGTACCGACCCCACACACAACAACGGGCCTTTCGGCCCGCTGTCGTGACGAGCGTCAACAGCCAATTAAGCGCCTTTGGCTGCAGCCACTTGTGCCGCGACTTCAGCCGCAAAATCATCGACCTTCTTCTCGATGCCCTCACCGACCACAAACATGGTGAAGCCTTTGACGGTCGTGCTCGCAGCCTTGAGCATTTGCTCAACGGTTTGCTTGTCGTTCTTCACAAAAGGCTGGTTGAACAAAGACACCTCTTTAAGGTATTTCTGAACCGAGCCTTCAATCATCTTAGCGGCGATGTCCGCTGGCTTGCCAGACTCAGCGGCTTTGGCTTCGGCCACCGAACGCTCTTTGGCCACCAATTCGGCAGGGACTTCAGCACTGGACAGCGACACGGGCTTCATCGCCGCAATGTGCATGGCCGTGTCCTTGGCGGCCACATCACTGCCTTCAAACTCCACCATCACACCAATGCGCACACCATGCAAATAGTTGGCCAGTTGGCTCGTACCGCTGTAACGCTTGAAGCGGCGAATGGTCATGTTCTCGCCAATTTTGCCAATCAAGCCTTTGCGAACGTCTTCCACGGTGGGGCCAAAACTCTCCATGGACAAGGGCAAAGCAGACAGGGCTTCGACGTCGTCGGGGTTGCTCTTAACCACCAATTGGGCGACGTGGTGACAAAACGCCATGAACAAGTCGTTTTTGGACACAAAGTCGGTTTCGCAGTTGACTTCCACCAAAGAGCCCGTACCGCCTTCAATGCAACTGACGATCACACCCTCAGCGGTGACGCGGCTGGCGGCCTTGCCGGCCTTGTTGCCCAGCTTGACGCGCAGAATTTCTTCCGCCTTGTCCATGTCGCCATTGGCTTCGGTCAAGGCTTTTTTGCACTCCATCATCGGGGCATCGGTTTTGGCGCGCAAATCGGCGACCATGCTTGCGGTAATTGCCATTTTCAGTTCTCCAAGACCCCAAAGGGTCAATACACAAATAGATCTCGGCTCACAGCCCCACAGTGACGAAAAAGGGGCTACAGGAGCCCCTTGTTCGACCGGAGCCCGATTCAGGCCTCAGCGTCAACTTCAACGAATTCGTCTTTGCCTTCGGACACCGCTGCAACCACCGTGTTGACGGCATTGGCACGGCCTTCCAGCACGGCATCAGCGATGCCACGGGCGTACAAAGCCACCGCCTTGGCGGAGTCATCGTTGCCTGGAATGATGTAGTCCACGCCCTCGGGCGAGTGGTTGGTGTCCACCACACCAACCAATGGAATACCCAGTTTTTTGGCTTCAAGCACAGCGATTTTGTGGAAACCCACATCGATGACAAAAATGGCATCGGGCAACGCAGTCATGTCTTGAATGCCACCGATGTCTTTTTCGAGTTTTTCCATCTCACGCGAGAAAGTCAACTGTTCTTTTTTGGTCATGGCATCCAGACCAGCTTCTTTTTGCGCTTGCATTTCTTTCAAGCGCTTGATGGATGTTTTGACCGTTTTGAAGTTGGTCAACATGCCGCCGAGCCAACGCTGATCCACAAACGGCACGCCAGCACGACGGGCTTCTTGTGCCACGATGTCTCGCGATTGGCGCTTGGTGCCCACCATCAAAACGGTGCCACGGTTGGCGCTGAGTTGGCGCACGTATTTGGCGGCCTCTTCGAACATCGGCAACGTTTTTTCAAGGTTAACGATGTGAATTTTGTTGCGGTGACCAAAAATGTACGGGGCCATTTTCGGATTCCAGAAGCGGGTTTGGTGACCAAAGTGGACACCGGCTTCGAGCATTTCGCGCATCGATACGGACATGGGGTTTGACTTTCAAAGGTTGATTCTTAAATCCGCTCCTGACCGTTGATCTGCGCAAAGGCGAACTCAAAGGCACCTGGTGGGGGCGGTTTGCGATTTTGCTCTGCGGCGGCATGAAAACGTTTGAAAAACGCATCACTACAACAAAGCCAATCGATTATAGCAGTGACAATACGCAGATGCGCCCAATATCTCACACCTACCTTTTGTCCAAAGCCAAAACGTTTGGAGACCTGTCATGAATATCGCCATCGTCGGTGCAGGCGTCACGGGCGTCACATTGGCCCACGCCTTGTTGCGCGACGACCATCGGGTGCAGGTGTATGAACAGCGGCAAACCGCGGCGGAAGAGGCCAGTTTTGCTTGCGGCGGCTTGCTCTCGGCAGGCTGGCCGAGCCCTTTGGCGGCCCCAGGCATGGCTTGGGAGCTGCTCTACCCAGGTTCATCTGCAACCGCCATCCGCCTTGCGCAAGGCTTGCGCTCCGCCAACACCGCTTGGCTGTTTCGTTGGTGGTTACACACCCGAAAAAAAGCCCATGCCGCACAACAAAACGCCGCATTGGCTTTGACTCAGCTGAGCCAACGCGAACTCGTTCGTACAAGCACCGATCTCAAACTTGAATATGAAACCACTGATGGCTTGACCGTTTTGGTGCGCAGCGCACAAGATCGTGAACGCTTGGGCAGCTATCTGCAATGGTTAAACGATGCGGGCATCAAACACCAAGTGGGTGATGCAAGTTTGGCCCTAAGCACAGAGCCGGGCTTGAATACCCAAACCCCTCTACACACCGCCATTCATCTGCCCCAAGATACCGTGGGTAACTGCCGACAATTCACCGGAGCACTCAAACACGTGGCTCAGCAGCAAGGCGCAATTTTCTCTTTTGGCCACACCATACAAGCCATCCGACCCATCGGTGGCGGCGTTGAGTTGGACGTATTGCAGCACAAGTCAGGCATCCACACGCTGGCGCATTTCGATGCGGTTGTGTTGTGCTCTGGCGTGGCGAGTTTGGGTTTGCTGCAGCCCTTGAACATTCAGCTGCCGCTGCGCAACTTGCGCTCACATTCGCTGAGTGCCAACCTGCGCGACCCATTGGATGCGCCCAAATCGGGGGTCATTGACAGCTTGCACAACATCGGCATCACTCGACTGGGCCAGCGCATTCGCATCACAGGCGGCCAAGAATTGGGAAACACAAAACCCGCACCTCATGCCGGCGTGCTCAAACAGCTCTACGCAGCCCTGTTCGACTGGTTCCCAGGTGCGGCTCAAATGAACAGCATCCAAACGTGGACAGGGCACACCCCCGTGTTGCCCGACGGCTTGCCCGCTTTGGGTGCCACGGCGGTGCCGGGTGTTTGGTTAAACGTGGGTCATGGCCTGCGCGGCTGGAGCATGGCCAGCGGCAGCGCTCGTGTGCTGACTGACTTGTTGGCTCAGCGTGAATGCCCCATCGATTGGCAAGCGTTCAGCACCAAGCGCTGGGAACGTGCCGAATGAAGCAAGTCGTGCGAATTTAGCCAACCCACATCAGGCCAATTTGCAGCAACACCACCAAAATCAAGACCGACAAATCCACCCCACCAAGCAAAGGCACCCAACGACGAACCGGGCGAAGCAGCGGTTCACACAAACGATCCAAGGTGCTCAATACAGGGGAATCCGAACGGGTCCAAGACAGCACGGCATACGCCAGCAGCATGAACATAAAGGCCTGCAAGGCGGTTCTCAACAAAAACTTCAAGGCCACGGCCACAATGGCCAAACCCACGGTCACCAACGAAGACACCGAAGCGCCGCTGCCCAAGCTCAGCATGAGCCACACCCCACCATAAGCCAAACAGAGCAGCACCGCCGCCATCAAACTCCCCCAATCGGCTTGGGATTGCCGCAGCGGCTTGGGCAAAATGCCACGAACCGGATTGACCAACCAATCGGTCACAGCCATGGCAAACACCCCCGGTTGTTGTGTGAGTTTGACCTGCAACTGATTCATCCACACACGCAGCAACGCCGAGGCCACCAAAACAAAAAACACCGTATCCAAAACAAAAAAAGCAATGCGCATGGTTAAGTCCAAATTGAATGGTTGTGGGTGCGGCTCAGCGGCGCTGCTTTTTGGGCGGGGCTTTGTTGGCTTTTGCGCCCTTGGTTGACGGGGTCTTACGTGCTTTACGTGATCGCGCAGGCGTCAATTCATTGGGCTCAACCGTGCTTTTCCCGGCCCCTTTGGCAGCGGATTTTCGGGGCTGAAGTGGCTCACCGTCGGTCACCAAACGAAAGTCAATGCGCCGCCCGTCCAAGTCCACGCGGCTGACCTGCACATCCACGCGAGAACCCAAAGCGTACCGTATACCTGTTCGTTCGCCGCGCAGTTCTTGGCGGGCCTCGTCAAAACGGAAATACTCACCACCCAGCTCAGTGATGTGAATCAAGCCCTCAACGTACATCGCATCGAGCGTGACAAACAAACCAAAGCCCGTGGCCGAGGACACCACACCGCTGAACTGCTCGCCCAAGTGCTCGCGCATGTATTTGCATTTGAGCCAAGCCTCCACATCACGACTGGCCTCATCCGCTCTTCGTTCATTGGCGCTGCAATGCAAGCCCGCGGCTTGCCAAGCCAAGGTATCGGCCGAGGGTTTTTTCTGGGGCTTTTCGCTCGGCGCTTTGACGCGACTGGCCAAACGTTTGCTCAGTTTGGCTTGGGCTTCGCCAGGCGTGGGCAATGCGGGCAACTGGTAGCGCTGTCCCAGCAAAATGGCTTTGATCACGCGATGCACCAACAGATCCGGGTAACGCCGAATGGGACTGGTGAAATGCGTGTAAGCGTCAAACGCCAAGCCAAAGTGCCCATTGTTTTCGGGGGTGTAGATGGCTTGCTGCATGGAACGCAACAACATCGAATGAATTTGCTGCGCCTCCGGGCGGTCCTTGGTGGCCGCTGCAATGGCTTGGAACTCACGCGGATGCGGTTTGTCGCCGATGCCTTGCATCACCCCCATCGCTTTGAGGTAGTTACGCAAGGTGTCGAGTTTTTCAGGGGTTGGACCTTCATGCACGCGATACAAGCCCACATGCTTGCCTTGAGCGATGAAGTCGGCAGAACACACATTGGCGGCCAACATGGCCTCTTCAATCATTTTGTGTGCCTCGTTGCGCGTGCGAGGCACAATTTTTTCAATGCGCCCGGCCTCGTCGCAGACAATTTGTGTTTCGGTGGTTTCAAAGTCGACCGCGCCACGCACTTGACGAGCGTTTACCAGCGCACGGTACACCTCATGCAAATGCAAGAGGTGCGGCACCAATGCATTGCGCTGCTGTGCTTGCGGACCACGCGTGTTGGACACAATCGCGGCCACCTCGGTGTAGGTCAGTCGAGCGTGGCTGAACATCACGGCAGGATAAAACTGGTACGCTTGCACCTCCCCTTTGGTGGTGATCAACATGTCGCAGACCACGCACAAACGCTCAACACCGGGGTTGAGCGAACACAATCCGTTGGACAGTTTTTCCGGCAGCATGGGAATCACCCGGCGAGGAAAATACACCGAGGTTGCTCGGTCGTACGCGTCGATGTCAATGGCCGATCCGGTCTGTACGTAATGGCTCACGTCGGCAATCGCCACCAGCAAGCGGTACCCCTTGCTTCGACCCACTTTGGCGGGTTCGCAATAGACCGCATCATCAAAATCGCGCGCATCTTCGCCATCGATGGTGACCAACGGCACATCGCGCAAGTCCACCCGCTGATGCTGATCGCTGCTGCGCACGTGGTCTGGCAAGGTGCGCGCCTGTGCGAGCGCCGCGTCTGAAAAAACATGGGGGACGCTGTACTTGCGCACCGCAATCTCAATTTCCATGCCAGGGTCATCGACCTCACCCAGGACCTCTTTGACTCGCCCCACGGGCTGCCCGTACAAAGCGGGAGGCTCGGTCAACTCAACCTCCACCACCTGCCCCGCTTTGGCCGATCCAATGCCCGATTTGGGCACCAGAACGTCTTGCCCATAACGCTTGTCCTCGGGTGCCACCAACCAGATGCCGCTCTCTTGCAACAAGCGGCCAATGATGGGCGAAGGCGAGCGCGTCAAGATTTCGGTGACCCGCCCCTCCGGCCGACCTTTTCTGTCTTGTCGAACAATGCGAACCTTGACCCGGTCTTTGTGCAAGACGGCCCGCATTTCGTTGGGCGGTAAATAAATATCGGGTTGTCCGTCGTCACTCACGACGAAGCCATGACCATCGCGGTGACCCGAGACGATGCCTTCGATTTCTGCCATCAGGCTGCTGTTTTGATTCACTTTATCTGCTAAAATTTTGTTTTTCCTGAAATGCCCAGGTGGCGGAATTGGTAGACGCACTAGTTTCAGGTACTAGCGCTGAGAGGCGTGGAGGTTCGAGTCCTCTCCTGGGCACCAATCATAAAGGCTTGCACCCCGTGCAAGCCTTTATTTTTTGCTCACCACAGTAGGCCCGCATCAAATGGGTTGCGCCACCAAGTCGTGGCCTTCGGTGCCCACGATTCGGGCTGCGGTGAATTCACCCACTTTTAGGGTTTTGCTGATTTTTTGGGGCGGCAACAAACGCACCACGCCGTCGATCTCAGGCGCATCGGCGTACGAACGCCCCATCCCACCTTTTCTGCCCAAGCCCGGCGCATGGTCCACCAAGACCTGCATGGTCGCGCCGATGCGGCGCTTCAAACGCTCGGTTGACGCCGACTCGGCCACCGCCATAAAACGGGCTCGTCGTTCTTCACGCAACTCGGCGGGTACGGGATTCTCCAAGGCATTGGCCGCCGCGCCTTGTACGGGTGAATAGGCAAAACACCCAGCGCGGTCTATACCCGCTTCGGCCACAAAGTCCAAGAGGTGTTCAAACTCGGCCTCGGTCTCGCCCGGGAAACCGGCGATGAAGGTACTGCGCACCACCAACTCGGGACACATCTCGCGCCAACGCGAGAGTCGCTCCAGGTTTTTTTCACCACTGGCCGGACGCTTCATGCGCTTGAGCACCTCGGGGTGGCTGTGCTGCAGTGGCACGTCCAAATAAGGCAAGCACAAACCCTCGTTCATGAGGGGGATGATGTCGTCCACATGCGGATAAGGGTAGACGTAGTGCAAGCGCACCCAAGCGCCATAACGCTGACCCAGTTCGCCCAAGCTGCGCACCAAATCGAAGAGCTTGGTTTTGACAGGTTTGCCATCCCAAAAACCGGTGCGGTATTGAATGTCCACGCCGTAGGCCGAGGTGTCTTGGCTCACCACCAACAATTCCTTAACACCGGCCTCAAAGAGTTTGTGCGCTTCGCTCAAAACATCCCCGATGGGGCGGCTGACCAAGTCGCCGCGCATGGACGGAATGATGCAAAAGGTGCAGCGGTGGCTACAGCCCTCGCTGATCTTGATATAAGCGTAATGACGCGGCGTGAGTTTGATGCCCTGAGGGGGAATCAGGTCCACAAAGGGGTCGTGCGGTTTGGGCAGGTGTTGGTGCACCGCCGCCATCACTTCGTCGGTGGCGTGTGGCCCGGTCACGGCCAGCACACTGGGGTGCATTTGGCGCACCAAATTGCTTCCGCCCTCGCCTGTGCGAGCACCCAAGCAACCCGTGACAATCACCCGGCCATTGTCGGCCAAGGCCTCACCAATGGTGTCCAAGCTTTCTTTGACCGCATCGTCGATGAAGCCACAGGTGTTGACAATCACCAGATCGGCACCCGCAAAGGTTTTGCTGGTTTGATAACCCTCAGCGCTGAGCTGCGTGAGGATGAGTTCGGAGTCGGTGAGCGCCTTGGGGCAACCCAAACTGACAAAGCCCACCTTGGGAGCTGCGGGGATGGTGATGGCCTCGGTCATGTCAGCGTTTGAGTCCCAGCGCGGCCAGCATGGCCTCGCTGTTTTTGTTCATTTGTTCTTGCATTTTGGCAAACGCCACACTGGACTGGTCCATGTAATTGCCCACCATGCCTTGCATGACGGGGGTTTGAGAGGTCATGAACTGTTGCCACAGCTCGGGGGTTAGGCCTTGGGTTTGTTGGGCCATTTTTTGTTGAATGTCCATAAAAATCTGGACGTTTTTTTCCAAGTAAGGGCCCATGAAATCTTGCATCGTGTGGCCATAAAACCGAATGATGTTGGCCAGTGCTTGTTCGGTGAACATGGGCACACCTGCCGTTTCTTCTTCCAAAATAATTTGCAACAAAATACTGCGCGTGAGGTCTTCGTTGGACTTGGCGTCACGAACCACAAAAGCATGGCCTGACAACACCAAGGTCTTCACCTCAGTTAAGGTAATGTAGGTTGAGGTTTGGGTGTCGTAGAGGCGACGGTTGGGGTACTTTTTAATGATGCGAACCGCGTCGCTGCTTGTTTTTTCGGTGGTGCTTTTGCTCACAATCCTCTTTCAAAAAAGCCACCCCGAGGGGTGGCTTTGTGCGCAGAACGCCAACGCGATCAGCGAATGACGGCCAAGGAGGTGCGCTCACCGCCCTTGTAAGTCATGAGCGTCAACGCGCCGTTTTTAATGTCGCCTTTTTCGTCAAAAGCGATGTTGCCGGTCACACCTTTGTGCTCAATGGCTTTGAGTGCGGGCAGGTACTTCACAGGGTCGGCCGAGTTGGCATTGACCATGGCTTTGGCCATGACGTGCACAGCGTCGTAGACGTAAGGGGCGTACACCTGAACGTCGGCACCAAACTTGGCTTTGAAGTCAGCGCGGAACTTGTCCATGCCAGCCTTTTGCTCGCCTTCAACACCACCCGCTTCGGCGCAGTAGACCTGCTCGTCGCTCATGCCGTCGCCAGCCAACTTGGGCAGTTCGGATGAGCAAATGCCATCGCCGCCCATGAACTTGGCGTTGATGCCCAATTGCTTCATTTGGCGAATCATGGGACCGGCCACGGCGTCCATGCCGCCGAAGAACACCACGTCGGGCTTCTTGGCCTTCAGGGTGGTCAAAATGGCGTTGAAATCGGTGGCTTTGTCGTTGGTGAATTCACGACCCACCACTTCAGCACCAGCGGCTTTGGCGCCTTTTTCAAACTCGTCGGCCACGCCTTGACCATAAGCGGTGCGGTCATCGATCACAGCCACTTTTTTGGCTTGGAGCGTTTCCACAGCGTATTTGCCCAAAGTGCCACCCAGGTGCACGTCATCGGCCACCATACGGAAGGCGCCAGCGTAACCTTGGCGGGTGTACTTGGGGTTGGTCGCGGAAGGCGAAATTTGGGGAATGCCAGCGTCGTTGTAGATCTGCGAGGCGGGAATGGTGGTGCCAGAGTTCAAGTGCCCGATCACGCCATTGACTTTGGCGTCCACCAGTTTGGTGGCGGCGGCGGTGCCTTGCTTGGGATCGGCGGCGTCGTCTTCGGCCAACAACTCAAATTTAACGGGCTTGCCGTCAATCATCAATTTGGCCGCATTGAGTTCTTCAATGGCCATCTTGGCACCGTTTTCGTTGTCTTTGCCCAAGTGAGCAATACCACCGCTGGTTGGGCCCACGTGACCAATTTTGATCACTTGTTCGGTCGCGACTTCTTCTTTTTTACCGCAGGCAGCCAAGGCCACCGCCGCAGCAATAACAGCCAGTTTGATGTTCAGGTTCATAAAATTCCTTTGATGGAAGGGTGAGTTGATTCGCGGAGTCCGTTTTTTGGCTCCACAATACGAAAGATAACCGAAATCGGGGGCGTTTGCGGTTTTAACCGTGTTTTTCGGGTTCCACGCCGTTGGCCCGATACAAACGCCAGCGTTCACGCCCGGCCACCACATCGACGGGATCTGGGCCCACCAGTTCAATGACCCGGGCAAAGTCCCGGTAGGCAGACGGCCATGCGGCGGTGGCGTTGATCAACACATCGGCGCTGCAGTTGCGTCCGGGAACCGGGGCATGGTCACACAGCAGCACCGTCGAAGCCGCCAGCGTGGCAGGCGAAGCGTCCAAGGTGGCGTGTGCCACAAAATCGAGCGGGGAGAGTGCCCACAAAGCCTGTGACAACGCGCCGGGCTGCTCACAAAGCACCAACAAACGCGCCCCCTGACGGCTGGCCTTGCGGATTAAACGCAACAGGTGATGGGTCTTGTCGGTCAAGCCCGTATGAAACGCCACCTGCGTCATGGTCGTCGCGCCATTCAAAGCCCGGCTTGCCCACTGGCCACGTCCAACAGGTACTGGTGCAGCAGCGGCACAGGACGGCCCGTTGCGCCCTTGGCCGCACCGCTGCGCCAAGCGGTGCCAGCAATATCCAAGTGCGCCCAACGCATGTCGGCGGCGAATTTTTGCAAAAACTTGGCGGCGGTGATCGCACCGGCCGCGCGCCCGCCCACGTTGCCCAAGTCCGCAAAATGGGATTTCAAGCCCTCGGCGTAGGCATCGTCCAAGGGCATGCGCCAGCACAGGTCGTGCGAACGCTCTCCAGCGTCGCCGAGCGCTTGGGCCAAGGCATCGTCGCTGGCAAACAAACCACTGCGCACCGCGCCCAAGGCCACCACGCACGCACCGGTCAGCGTGGCCACGTCGATCACGCTGTGCGGCTTGAACCGTTTGGCGTAAGTCAAGGCATCGCACAAAATCAGGCGCCCCTCGGCATCGGTGTTGAGCACCTCAATGGTTTGGCCACTCATGCTGGTTACCACATCGCCGGGTTTGACCGCCAAGCCATCGGGCATGTTTTCACAGCTCGGAATTAAGCCAACGACGTTGATTTTGGGGCGCGAATGCGCCAATGCCTCAAACACGCCCAGCACACTGGCTGCGCCACCCATATCAAACTTCATCTCATCCATCTCGGCGGCGGGTTTGATGGAAATGCCGCCCGTGTCAAACGTGATGCCTTTGCCCACCAACACCACCGGGGCTTGTGATTTGGGCGCGCCGTTGTAATGCAAGACCATGAAGCGCAGCGGCTCGGCCGAACCCTGCGCGACGGCCATGAACGCACCCATGCCCAATTTGGCCACTTCTTTGGGGCCCAACACCTCGGAGGAAAACCCCGCCACACGCCCCAAGGCTTTGGCGGCATCGGCCAAGCGGCTCGGTGTGGCGTGGTTGCCGGGGCGGTTGGCCCACTCTTTGGCCAGCTCCACGCCACGAAGCGTGGCCAAGGCCTGTGCAAATGCCACCTTGGCGGCGGGCGCATCGGCCAAAGCCAAGGTGACCTTGCTCAGGGTTCGGGCCTTGGCCGACGGCTTGGTGTGGGTGTAGCTGTAGGTGGCATCACCCAGCGCCAGCATCACGGGCTGCAAGGCCGCCGCTTCGTCTTGGCCCAAAAGGCTCAGCACCAAGCCCCAATGTTTGACATTGGGCTGTTTGAGGGCCGCCGCCGCGCTGGCCAGCGCTTGGCGCAGTGCCGCCGCACCGCCTTCGCCCACATGCACAAACACCACGCGAGGTGCTTTAACGCCCAGCAAGCGATACGCCACCAAAGTCTTGGCGCTGGCGGACAAATCGCCTGCCGCCAAGGCCTGACGCAAAGTCAGGCTCAGTGGGTCCTTGGCCGAAGAGGGCAAAGCAGTTTGTTCGGGCACCAAGACCAACAAAGCATCCGCGACGAGCGTCGCGGCTTGTGCCCAGTCCAGGGTTTTGATTTGAAAGTTCATAATCGTGTTTTACCGTTAACGCACGATGTTATTCCATTCTTCCATTCGCAAAGAGTTGACCCGCAGCTTTGGCGCCACCTTGGTGGTGTTGTTCACCATCGTGCTGACCATGATGTTGATTCGCACCTTGGGGCAAGCCTCTTCGGGCAAGGTCAACCCGCAAGAGATTCTGCTGATCTTGGGCTACACGGTCATGGGCCGCATGCCCACCCTGTTGACCTTGGCGTTGTTCGTGAGCATTGTGTCCACCCTTTCTCGCATGTACCGCGACAGCGAAATGACGATTTGGTTGGCCAGCGGCCAATCGCTGCGCCATGTCGTGGTTCCGGTGCTGCGGTTCATCTGGCCCATCGTACTGATCATTGGAACCTTGCAACTTTTTGCTTGGCCTTGGTCCAACCAACAAATCGCGCAGTTCAAAGAACGTTTCGAGCGCCGCAGCGATTTGGACCGCGTCGCACCTGGCCAATTTCGGGAATCCAGCGATGGGCGTCGTGTGTTTTTCATTGAAAAAGACGCCCTGCCCGGCACCGGTCGCAATGTGTTTGTTCACACTTTGGGAACCGACGGCAGCGAAAGCATCACGTCGGCGCAAAGTGGTCGCTTGGAGTGGAATAACGACCGACAATTTTTGTTGCTCAGCGATGGGCAACGCTTGGACATTGGCACCGATGGCCAATCGCTCACTCTGAGTGAATTCAAAACCTACGGCATCGAAGTCAACCAAAGCCGAAATGGCCCCACGTTTGGCCTGCCCAACCAAGCGCGTGGCACCTTGGACTTACTGGCCCAGCCCTCAACAGCGGCATTGGCCGAACTCGGCTGGCGTTTGGGGCTGATCATCACCGCGTTCAATTTGGCCTTGCTGGCCGTGGCCATCACACACAACACCCCCCGAGCGGCCAAGGGCGGACAGCTCATGACCGCTTTGCTCGCCTTTGCCGTTTATTACAACATGGTCAACGTGACCAAGAGTTGGGTGGCTTCAGGCAGGGTCGATGTTTGGTCGGGCATGGTAGCCCTGCACCTGCCGGTGCTGTTGCTGTCTTTGCTGGTGTTGTGGATGCGCCAAGAAAACCTGCGCTTACGTGACTGGCTGGTGCGCAAACCCCAGTCAATGAAGGCTGGCGCATGAGAACACTGCGCCGCTACTTGTATGGCGAAATCGTTCGATCCATCGGCTTTGTGCTGTTGGCCTTTTTGACTCTGTTTGTTTTCTTCGACCTGGTTGAAGAGCTCAACGATCTGGGTCGTTCAACCAGCGCCACCCCCGAACTCAAATACGCCTTGCACCACGTGCTCATGTATTTGGGCTTGCAATTGCCCACCCGAATCTATGAGTTGCTGCCCATGGCGGTGCTCATTGGCACGGTGTGGGTCTTGGCCCGTTTGGCCAGCACCTCCGAATTCACCATTTTGCGCACCAGCGGCTTGGGTCCTTGGCGTGCGCTACGCACCCTGCTGGGCTTGGGCTTGGGAACCGTGGTGCTGACCTTCTCTGTGGGCGACTACTTAGCCCCTTGGGCCAGCCAACAAGCCCAATTGCTCAAGGCCCAGTTTGAGGGTCGAATCAGCCAAGGTGCCACCGGTGTTTGGCTCAAAGAACGGCAAGGTGAACGCCATTTTTCCATCAATATCGGAGCCATGAACCCGGACCGCAGCTTGGAAAATATTCGCATTTTTGAGTTCACCAACGAAGGGGCCTTGGTCTCCACGGCCCGTGCCAGCCAAGGCGTTATCGCACCCAAGGGCTGGTTGCTCAGCGATGTTCAGCGGCGTGAATTCCAAGCGGGTCGATTGAAAAACAACAGCAGTCCACTCGTCGTCAGTCACTTATCGGAATGGACTTGGCCAACCGACATCACCGCCGAAATGATTGCGGTGGCGCTGCTGCAACCCGAGCGCATGCGCACGGTGGACTTGTTCGGCTACATTCAGCACCTCAACAACAACGAGCAAAGCGCCCAGCGCTACGAAATCGAGTTTTGGCGCAAGGTGTTTTACCCCTTGAGTTGTTTGGTGATGGTGGTCTTGGCCTTGCCCTTTGCCTACCTACACACGCGCGCTGGCGGGGTGGCGGGTTACGTGTTCGTGGGCGTGATGATCGGCATCAGCTTTTTCCTGCTCAACAACATGTTCGGTTTCATCGGCAACCTGCGGCAATGGACACCGTGGTTGGCTGCGGGCTTGCCCTCCATGCTCTATTCCCTGCTCTCGCTCAGCGCCTTTGGCTGGCTGGTGCTGCGTCGCTGAAGCTTTTACCAGTCTGCCATGAACCTGCACCAATTTCGATTCGTCCAAGAAGCCGTTCGGCGCAAACTCAACCTGACCGAAACCGCCAAGGCGTTGCACACCTCCCAACCCGGTGTGTCCAAAGCCATTTTGGAATTGGAGCAAGAGCTGGGCGTGGACATTTTTGCGCGTCACGGCAAACGCATCAAACACATCACCGAGCCGGGGCAACACGTGCTCAAAAGCATCGAAGCCATCTTGCTGGAGGTCAACAACCTCAAACGCATTGGTGAGCACTTTGCGCACCAAGACCAAGGCACCTTGTCCATTGCCACCACACACACCCAAGCGCGTTATGTGCTGCCCGCACCGGTGTCCCAACTGCGCCAAGAATTTCCCGACGTCAAAATCAGCCTGCACCAAGGCTCGCCAGCGCAAGTCGCCCAGATGCTCATGGACGATGTGGCCGACATCGGCGTGGCCACCGAATCGCTCAACGACTTCCCCAACCTCATCACCCTGCCCTGCTACGAATGGCAACACCTGTTGGTGCTGCCCATGGGCCACCGATTGTTGGACCATGAGCGCATCACCCTGAGCGACTTGGCGCAAGAGCCCATCATCACCTACCACCCCAGCTTCACCGGACGAACACGCATCGACCAAGCCTTTTCCCAGCGCAAATTGCAACCCAACATCGTGCTCGAAGCCATCGACTCCGACGTGATCAAAACCTATGTGGGTTTGGGCATGGGCGTGGGCATCGTCGCCGAAATGGCCATGCAAAGCCCCGACCCCAACGGCACCCTCGTGTCGCAACCTGCCGGGCACCTGTTTGGTCGCAATCTGGCCCGGGTGGCTTTTAAACGCGGCACCTATTTGCGTCCATTCGTGCTGCGCTTTGCCGAACTGCTCAGCGACCGCTTGAGCGCCGCGCTGATTCAAAAAACCATGAACGGCACGCCCGACAACTACAGCCTTTGACATTGAGACACAGCCATGGCACTTCGATCGCGCTTGCCCCATGTGGGCACCACCATCTTCACCGTGATGTCGGCCTTGGCCGCTGAGACCCAGGCCGTCAACCTGGGCCAAGGCTTTCCCGACTTTGACTGCGACCCCGCCCTGCCCCAAGCCGTGTGCAACGCTATGGCCGCAGGCCACAACCAATACCCACCCATGCCCGGTGTGCCGGCCTTGCGCCAAGCCATGGCCGCCAAAATGCATGTGCTGTATGGCGCTGCGGTGGACGCGAACGCGGAAGTCACGGTCACCGCTGGGGCCACCCAAGCCATCCTGACCGCCCTGCTGGCGATCGTGCACCCAGGCGATGAGGTGATCGTGCTCGAACCTTGTTACGACAGCTATGTGCCCAACATCGAGCTGGCCGGTGGCGTGGTGGTGCGGGTGCCCTTGGTACCAGGCACGTTTCGGCCCAACTTCGACGCCCTGGCGGCGGCGATCACGCCGCGCACCCGCGCGCTGATCATCAACAGTCCACACAACCCCAGCGGCACCGTCTGGCGCGAGGCGGACATGCAACGCTTGCAAGACCTCTTGGCCCCTACCGAGGTGCTGCTGATCAGCGACGAGGTGTACGAACACATGGTTTTTGATGGCCAAGCCCATGCCAGCGCGGCGCGTTACCCTGGCCTGTTTGAGCGGGCTTTTGTGGTGGGCAGCTTTGGCAAAACCTACCACGTCACGGGCTGGAAAGTGGGCACGGTGGTGGCCCCCGCCGCACTCACCGCCGAATTTCGCAAGGTGCACCAATTCAATGTGTTCACCGTCAACACCCCCATGCAACACGCCTTGGCCGCCCACATGGCCAACCCCAAGCCCTACCTCGAATTGAGCGCGTTTTACCAGCGCAAGCGTGACCTCTTTCGCCAAGGCTTGGCCCAAACCCGCTTTCGATTGTTGCCCAGCGAAGGCACTTACTTCCAGTGCGTGAACATTTCAGACTTGGCCGTGCCCGAACGCGACCTGCCCGAAGCCGAGTTTTGCCAATGGCTCACGCGCGAGGTCGGTGTGGCCGCCATTCCCTTGTCGGCGTTTTACGGCAACGGATTTGACCAGCGGGTCATTCGCTTTTGTTTTGCCAAACAAGACGGCACGCTGCAAACCGCTTTGCAGCGTTTGTCGCGCCTGTAACCAGCGCAGGCGTCACACCCGGGGGTTTGCCATGGCACCCAAGGCGTGCCGGGCCAAACCCATGCCGGCTTCGGAGTACATATTGAACGACGGCACCTGCAGTGCCTGCAACTCCGCCACCTCTTCATCAAACTTGGCGATGGCCACCACCTGGGTGCGCAAACCCGCTTGGCGAATTTGCTCCGCCGCAAACACATTGCTGCGGTGGCTGGGCATGGCCAACACAACCAAAGCGGGCGTGTGGGTGCGCGTGATGGCACGCCAAAAATCGGTGTCGGTGGCGTCACCCACCCACACACGCCGCCCAGCGGCTTGCTGGGTTTGCACTTTTTCGGGGTTATGTTCAATGCCCATCACTTGGCCGGGCCAGCGCACCGCCAGTTCGTCGTAGGCCCCTGTGCCCACGCGGCCCATGCCAATGACCAGCGCGTGGGCGTGTCCCCCATTCAGCACCGACCCTTGGGCGGCGGAGCGGCTGGGCTCAAAGCCATCCCAAAAGCGTTTAAACCGCTGATACACCCCTTCTGAGGCGGCACTCACAGGGGCCGCCAAGGCAAAGCTCATGCTGACCGCCAAGGCCAACACAATCAACCAGTCCACCGACAGCCAACCCTGCGAAACACCCAACACGGCCACGATCAAACCAAACTCAGAGTAATTGGCCAGGCTCAACGAAGTAAACAAGGCGTTGCGCGAACGCAAACCCAAGCGCACCACAATGGCGTAATACAAGCCGGTTTTCAGGGGCAACAGCGCGCACAAAGCCAAGGCGGTCAAGACCAGTGGGCCGGTGGGCAAACCCTGCATGCCCACGGACAAGAAAAACCCCACCAACATCAGCTCCTTCAAGCTGAACAGCGACTTGGCCAACTCCGACGATTTGGGGTGCCCGGCCATCACCACCCCCAACACCAGGGCGCCCAAGTCGCCCTTGAGGCCCACCGCCTGAAAAAACCCAAAGCCCGCGGCCAGCGCAAAAAACAAGCCACTGAGCACCAACAGCTCACCGTGCCCCGCCGAATCGAGCAAACGGTGAATGGCTTTGCGCCCCCACGGCAACAACAACACCACCACCGACAAGGCCCACAGCGTGGGGTACTTGCCCTCGCTCACCGCCAAAAACACCACGGCAAAAACGTCTTGCATCACCAAAATGCCAATGGCGACCTTGCCGTAAAAGGCCGACATATCCCCTTTGTCTTCCAACACCTTGACCGCAAACACCGTGCTTGAAAACGACAGCGCAAAACCCAACACCACCATCGCCGCGAGCGAGAGGTCAAACAAAGGCCAAGGAATCCAAAGCTGCGCCGCCGCCAACACCGCCGTGAACAACGCGGTGGAGGCGACGATGTGTGCCAGTGAGGTGCCCCAAATTTCGGTTTTGGCCAAGCCCCGCAGATCGAGCTTGAGGCCAATGGTGAAGAGCAGCAAGGTCACGCCCAAATCGGCCACCACCTGTAGGCCATCGGGTGCCTCCAAGCCAGCCAAGTTGTAGGCAAAACCCGCCAGCAAAAACCCCACCATGGGCGCCAAGCCCAAGCGGCTGGTCAACAAGCCGAAGAAAAAGGCAAAGCCAACCAGCACCATCAACATGCCTCAACCCTTGAGGCAGGTGCTCATGAATTGCTTGCGCGCGTCGCCCTTGAGCGCTTTTTCGCCTGCGGTTTTGTTGCAAGTCTTCATTTTGTTTTGCTGCGAGGTGTGGGCCTCGGCCTTCTCGCCGCTCAAACAGCTTTTCATGAACGCTTTGCGCTCGTCGCCTTTGAGGGTTTTGTCGCCCGCCTCTTTGTTGCAGGTGGTCATGCGGTTTTGTTGTTCGGTTTTGGGCTTTTCGGCCGGCGCGGCGGTTTGTGCCATCCCCCAAGTGCTCACCAGACTCAAAGCCAAAAACAGGTTTGCGATTTTCATGTGTGTACCTTCATCACGTTGGACGGCGCGGCGGACATCGCCAGCGCCCTCGCCATCGTATCGGATGTTAAAACCGCTTAACCCATTGGCACACACGGCCTCTGCTCCATGGCCACAATCGTTGGCATGATTCCCACCACCTGCGTTGTTTGGTTCAAGCGCGACTTGCGCCTGCACGACCACGCCGCTTTTGCACACGCCGCGCGCCAAGGTCCGCTGCGTTGCCTGTACGTGGTGGAACCCGAGCTGTGGGCACAGCCCGATGCCGCGCGGCAACACTTTGAGTTTGTGCGCGAGTCGCTCGTGGCCTTGCGGGCCGAACTGCAAGCGCTGGGCGGTGACCTGATGGTGCGCGTGGGCTCGGTGGTGTCGGTGTTGGCCGAACTGCATGCCCAAGACCCCCTGCTTGAATTGGTTTCGCACATGGAAACGGGCAACGCTTGGACCTATCAACGCGACCTTGCGGTGGCCGCCTGGTGTGCTTCAAGCGGCGTGCGGTGGACTGAGTGGCCCGCGTTTGGCGTGGTGCGCCGACTCAAAGACCGCAACACCTGGCAACGGCGCTGGGAAGCCCACATGGCCGCGCCCCAAGACCCTTGCCCGCCGCGACACGCCCTGCGCTGGGCCAACGCAGGGCCATCGGTCTCACTGGGCGATCTGTCCGCACCCGCGGGCCTGACCCACGACCCGCCCCAACGCCAACGCGGTGGGCGCTCGCTGGCGCTGCACACCTTGCACCATTTTTTGCACGCCCGCGCCTTGCGCTATCGGGGCGGTATTTCATCGCCTTTGAGCGCCCCCGATGCCTGCTCACGGCTGTCGGCGTATTTGGCTTGGGGCTGCCTGAGCCTGCGCGAGGTGGTGCAAGCCACACGAGCCACCTTGGCCTCACTGCCACCCACGGCCACACGCCACCGCGCCGGTTTGAGCGGCTTCATCAGCCGCTTGTATTGGCATTGCCACTTCATCCAAAAACTGGAAAGCGAACCGGCCATCGAATGGCACAACATGCATCGCGGCTACGACGGCCTGCGGGAGGGCGACTGGAACCACGCGCACTTCGAGGCCTTCACCACAGCACGCACCGGCTGGCCCATGGTGGACGCTTGTGTGGTGATGCTGCGTGAAACCGGTTGGCTGAACTTTCGCATGCGTGCCATGCTGGTGTCGGTGGCGGCCTACCCGCTTTGGCTGCACTGGCGACCCGTGGGCGAATGGCTGGCCACACAATTTTTGGACTACGAGCCGGGCATCCATTGGAGTCAAATGCAAATGCAATCGGGCACCACCGGCATCAACACCACCCGCGTGTACAACCCCATCAAACAAGCCCAAGACCACGACCCCAACGGTGTATTTGTGCGCCATTGGTTGCCTCACCTGCGACGTGTGCCAGATGCTTGGCTGTTTGAGCCTTGGCGTATGCCTGTGGAGGTGCAGCACCAATGTGGCCTGCGCTTGGGCGAGGACATCCCGCTGCCGCCGGTGAACTTGGCCGAGGCCACGCGCCGCGCCAAAGCCGCCTTACACGCCCGCCGCGCCGAACCCGATGTGCGGGCGGGCAAGCGTGCCGTTATTGAACAACACGCCTCGCGCCGGTTACAGCGAACACCCAAACCTCAGCGTTCGGCCCCACCAGCGCACAGCCCCCAGCTCGGTTTTGATTTTTAAGCCCGCGCCGTGTGCAGTTTTTTGTAGCTGTCGAGCAAGCGCTGGTGCCGATCCAGACCCTCCAGCTTCAAGCTGGTGGGCGTGAGGCCATGGAAGCGCACGCTGCCGTCCACCGAGCCAATGGCCGCATCCATGCGCTCGTGGCCGAACATGCGTCGGAAGTTGGCCTCGTAGTTTTCCAAGGCCAAATCGTCGCCTAGCGTGACTTCCAGCACCACGTTCAAGGCTTGGTAAAACAAGCGGCGCTCCACCGTGTTGTCGTTGTATTGTAGGAAAGCGCCCACCAGTTCGTGGGCCTCTTCGAGTTGCTGCAAAGCCAGGTGGATCAAGAGCTTGAGCTCCATCACCGTGAGTTGCCCCCACACCGTGTTGTCGTCAAACTCAATGCCGATCAGGGTGGCGATGTCCAGGTAATCGTCCAGCTCGTTGTTCTCCAAGCGATCCAGCAAGGCCGCCAGAGCCGCGTCGTCCAAGCGGTGCAGGTTGAGCACATCGGCGCGGAACAGAAGCGCTTTGTTGGTGTTGTCCCAGATCAGGTCGTCGACCGGGTAGACCTCGGAATACCCCGGCACCAGGATGCGGCAGGCGGTGGCACCGAGCTGGTCGTGCACAGTCACATAGGCCTCTTTGCCCATGGCCTGCAAGATGCCAAACAGCGTGGCGGCCTCTTGGGCGGTGGCATTTTCGCCTTGTCCGGCAAAGTCCCACTCCACAAATTCATGGTCCGATTGGGCGCTGAAAAACCGCCAGGACACGACGCCACTGGAGTCGATGAAGTGCTCGACAAAGTTGTTGGGCTCGGTCACCGCGTTGCTGATGAAGGTCGGCGCGGGCAAGTCATTCAAACCTTCAAAACTGCGGCCCTGCAGCAACTCGGTCAGGCTGCGCTCCAGCGCCACCTCCATGCGGGGGTGTGCGCCAAAGGAAGCGAACACACCGCCCGTGCGCGGGTTCATCAGTGTCACGCACATCACGGGGTACACACCGCCGAGCGACGCGTCTTTGACCAAGACCGGGAAGCCCTGAGCCTCCAAGGCCTCGATGCCCGCCACGATGCCGGGGTACTTGGCCAACACGGCCTGTGGCACATCCGGCAGGGCCATCTCACCTTCGATGATCTCGCGCTTGACGGCCCGCTCAAAAATTTCCGACAGGCACTGCACCTGCGCTTCGGCCAGCGTGTTGCCCGCGCTCATGCCGTTGCTCACGAACAGGTTTTCCACCAGGTTGGACGGGAAGTACACCACCTCACCATCGGACTGACGCACATAGGGCAGCGCACAAATGCCGCGCTCGGTGTTGCCCGAATTGGTGTCGAACAGGTGCGAGGCGCGCAGCTCACCGTCGGGGTTGTAAATGCGCAAGCAATGCGCGTCCAACAAGCCTTTGGGCAAGGCGTCGCGCTTGGCCGGTTGGAACCAACGCTCGCGGGGGTCGTGCACGAAGTCGGCCTGCGCGATGTCTTCGCCAAAAAACACGCCCGCGTAAAAGTGGTTGTTGTTCAGCCGCTCAATGTATTCACCCAAGGCGGATGCCAAGGCGCTCTCTTTGGTTGAGCCCTTGCCGTTGGTGAAACACATGGGCGAATGCGCGTCGCGGATGTGCAGCGACCAGACGTTGGGCACCAGGTTGCGCCACGACGCGATCTCGATCTTGATGCCCAAGTTGGCCAACACCGCCGTCATGTTGGCGATGGTCTGCTCCAGCGGCAAGTCTTTGCCTGCGATGCGGGTTTGTGACTGCGCGTCGGGGCTCAGGGTGAGCAATGCCTGTGCATCGGCATCCAGGTTGTCCACCGCTTCAACGATGAAGGTGGGTCCCGCTTGAATCGCCTTTTTAACCGTGCAGCGGTCAATCGACCGCAAGATGCCTTGGCGGTCCTTATCGGACATGTCGGCCGGCAACTCCACCTGGATCTTGATGGTCTGCAAATAGCGGTTGTCGGGGTCCACGATGTTGTTTTGCGACAGGCGGATGTGCTCGGTGGCAATGCAGCGCGTCTCGCAATACAGCTTGACAAAATACGCCGCACACAAAGCCGACGAGGCCAAAAAATAATCAAACGGCCCCGGCGCCGAGCCGTCACCCTTGTAACGGATGGGCTGATCGGCCACCACGGTGAAGTCGTCAAACTTGGCCTCCAGGCGCAGTTTGTCGAGAAAGTTGACTTTGATTTCCATGCGGTGGTTCCAAAAAAAACGCCCCCAAAGGGGCGGTGGGTGGGTGCCATGAAAGGACTTCAACCCCAGAGTTTTTTAACCCGAGCGTCCCGCCCACAACTCAATCGGTAGTAGTTGTAGCGCAACTCGTTCTTCTTGTAGTAGTCCTGGTGGTAGTCCTCGGCCAGGTGAAACGTGGAGCTGGGTGCCAGCTCGGTGTGGATGGTGGTGAAGCGGCCGCTGCGGATCAAGGCGTCGCGGCTGGCTTCGGCAATGGCGCGTTCGGCCTCATTTTGCCAATAGATCCCGCTGCGGTATTGAGAGCCCACGTCACAAAACTGCTGGTCTTTGACGGTTGGGTCGATGTGCCGCCAAAAGTAGTCGACCAACTGCGCATAGCTGACTTGGCTCGGGTCGTACAGCACCCGCACCGCCTCGGTGTGGCCCGTGCGGCCGGCACTGACTTGCTCGTAGGTGGGCTGGGGCGTTTGGCGAGCAGTGTAGCCCGACTCAACCTCCAGCACGCCAGCGAGTTTTTCAAAGTCAGCCTCGATGCACCAAAAACAACCACCGGCGAACAGGGCGTAGGCCATGGGCTTGCCGTTGACCACGGGCGCCGCCACCACCTCGGCGGGTTTAACCACGGCCGCAGGCGTTTGGCCCGCGCTGGAGGACTGGCTGGGTGTGCAAGCCGTCAACAAGCACGCGCCAGCGGCCCATGCCATGGCC
>JAABPX010000026.1 GCA_011391745.1 Comamonadaceae bacterium | reverse complement strand
TGGGCCTGGACACGGCTGGCAACGCCACCCCCGCGCTACTCAAAAAACTGCAAGCGCTGGGGGCAGATGTGAGCGACCCGGCGGCTGCAGTGGCCGCGCTCAAGCGCGCACCGGACGGCAAGGCGGAAGCACTGTTTTACGACAGCATCGTCAAAGGCGCATCGCTGCAGGCGGGCCTGCAAAAGGCGCTAGAAGAAGCGCTGGCCAAGTTGCCGATTCCGAAAGTCATGCAGTACCAGCTGGAAACCGACTGCGAATTGCCGGGCTGGAGCAGCGTCAACTTTGTGCGACCTGCGCACAGCCTGATCGCCCTGCACGGCAGCAGCGTGGTGCCCGTCAAAGCGCTGGGCCTGACCGCAGGCAACAGTACGCAAGGCCACCGATTTGAGGCCAAGGTCTCGCCAGTGGTCTTGCAGCACGCCGACCAGTACGACGAAGTGCTCAAGCGCGAGGGGTCGGTCATTGCCAGCTTTGCCGAGCGCCGCGCCGAGATCGTGTGCCAGCTGAACGCAGCGGCGGCCAAAGTCGGCGGTGGTGCCCGTCCCATCGAAGACGACGCCTTGCTGGACGAAGTGACCGCCCTGGTCGAGCGCCCCAATGTGCTGACCTGCCAGTTCGAGACCGAGTTCTTGGGTGTGCCGCAAGAGTGCCTGATCCTCACGATGAAGGCCAACCAAAAATACTTCCCATTGATCGATGCGTCGGGCAAGCTGACGAACCGCTTCTTGGTGGTGAGCAACATCAGCCCCGACGACGCGTCGTTTGTGATCGGCGGCAACGAGCGCGTGGTGCGCCCGCGTCTGGCCGATGCCAAATTCTTCTTTGACCAAGACCGCAAAAAGACGCTCGAATCGCGCGTTGATGGTCTGTCCAAGGTGGTCTATCACAACAAGCTCGGCACGCAGGGCGAGCGCATGGCGCGGGTTTGCGCCATCGCCAAAGCCATCGGCCAGCAAGTGGGCGGCGATGCGCTGGCGCAGCAAGCCGAGCAGGCGGCCCGCTTGGCCAAGACCGATTTGCTGACCGACATGGTCGGTGAGTTCCCTGAGCTGCAAGGCATCATGGGTGGCTACTACGCCCGCCACGATGGTTTGAGCAACGAGGTGGCGCAAGCGATTGAAGACCACTACAAGCCGCGCTTTGCGGGTGACGAGTTGCCACGCAACAATGTCGGTTTGGTTGTGGCCTTGGCCGATAAGCTCGAAACCTTGGTGGGCATGTTCGGCATTGGCAATCTGCCCACCGGCGACAAAGACCCGTTTGCTTTGCGCCGTCATGCTTTGGGTGTGATTCGCATGCTGATCGAAAAAGAGGTGGCTTTGGGCTTGTCCGACTTGCTCGAAATATCGGTCCCGGTCTTTGGTGACAAGATCACTGGCGCTTCTGAAGCATTGATCGATTTCATCTACGACCGCCTATCCGGCAGCCTACGCGAGCAGGGCTACAGCGCGCAGGAAGTCGATGCCGTCATGGCCTTGCGTCCGGCTCGTCTCAGCCAAGTCAGCCAGTTGCTGCAAGCCGTGCGCGCTTTTGCCGCCTTACCCGAAGCACCCGCTTTGGCCGCAGCCAACAAGCGCATTGGCAATATCCTGAAAAAAACAGACGAGTCGCAGGCCGACGTGAAGGCCGCGCTGCTGACCGAAGACGCTGAGAAAAACCTCTACGCCGCCATGCAAAAGCAGTTGCCCGAGTCCGAAGCGCAGTTCAAAGCGGGCGACTACACCGCCAGCTTGCAAACATTGGCGGTTTTGCGTGTACCGGTGGATGCCTTTTTTGACGACGTGATGGTCAACGCCGAAGACCCGAATTTGCGCCGCAACCGCTTGGGCCTGCTCAAGTCGCTGCATGTGGCGATGAACCGCGTGGCCGACCTTTCCCGCCTCGCCGCATGAAACTCTTGGTTCTTGACCGCGACGGCACATTGAATCGGCAGCGCGAGGACTATGTGGCCTCGCCCGATGAGTGGGAGCCGATACCGGGTGCGCTCGAAGCCGTGGCTCGATTGAACCAAGCGGGCTGGCATGTGGTGTTGGCCACCAACCAGTCGGGTTTGGGTCGTGGCATTTTTGACATGGCCGCGCTCAACGCGGTGCACGCCAAAATGCATCGTGCTTTGGCTGCCGCGGGTGCGCGGGTCGATGCGGTGTTTTTTTGTCCCCATGCGCCTGGTGACGGGTGTGCGTGCCGCAAGCCAGCGCCGGGTTTGTTCCAACAGATCGCCGATCACACAGGCATTGCGCCGCAGCACATGGTTGTTGCGGGGCATGCCTTGCGCCACGTCCAAGCGGGCGCTGCTTTGGGCTGCACCACCCACCTGCTGTTGACGGGTCAGTCGTTTGAATGGCGCGAACGCGTGCCCTCGAACGCAGACGTGGTGCCCGAAGGCCTTTGGCCAGGATTGCCCATAGGCACCCGTGCCCACTTGGACCTGCCAGCATTTGCCGCTTGGTTGCTTCAACACGCATCAACCCCACGCGGGCAAGAGTGATTTTTGAAAGACCCCGTTCCCATGGCCACATTACGCTCAGTGATTCACCTCTTATTTATGGCCGTCACGGTGGTGCCTTGGGCTCTGGCGGTGTTGGTGGCCGCGCCGTTCATGAGCAGCACCCGCATTTATTGGCTTTGTGTGGGATGGCTCAAACTGGCGGTGCGATCGGGGCAGTGGATGCTGGGGATACAAAACACCGTGGTGGGTTGGGAAAACCTGCCACTGGGGCAGTCCGATCCGGCGATTGTGTTGGTCAAACACCAGTCGACATGGGAAACCTTTTGTATGCCTGTTTTGATGCCACGCCCGCTGGCCTATGTATTCAAAAAAGAGCTGTTGTATGTGCCATTTTTTGGCTGGGCCATGGCCAAAATGGACATGATCCACATCGACCGCAGCCAACGGTCGCAGGCGTTTGGCAAGGTTGTGACACAAGGCCAGCGTTTGCTTGACCAAGGCACTTGGGTGATCATGTTCCCCGAAGGCACCCGAGTGAACCGGGGTGAGCAAGGCGTTTACAAAACCGGCGGGACACGGCTGGCGATTGCCACGGGCGCACCCGTGATTCCGGTGGCGGTCAACTCAGCCGTGTGTTGGCCGCGCAAGGCCCTCATCAAACGTCCGGGTGTGGTCACGTTTTCTATCGGGCCCGCAATCGCCAGCCAAGGCCGTCAGCCCGAGGAATTGATGCGCGAGGTGGAGTCTTGGATTGAGGCGGAAATGCGCCGCTTGGATCCGCAGGCTTACACCCAGGGCAAAGGCTGAGACCATGGGTTTTCCGCGTTTGGTTCAGATGGCGCTGGACTTGTGGGACGCTCCAAGCCCAGTAACGCTCCATGCGCCAAACGACGCACCTTTTGTACCCGGTGCCTTGCTCAGCGAGGTGGTGCCGGTCGGCCAGTGGCAGCATCCGCGCGCCAACCGTCGCATTCGTTTGGATCACTGCGACATCGCGTATGAATTTCAACGCGGTAAGCGACGCACCGTGGGCCTGACGATTACCCCCGATGGCTTGTCGGTGCGCGCCCCACGTTGGACGCCGGTGAGCGAGGTCGAGGCGCTGTTGCGGCGCAAGTCCGATTGGGTCATGGACAAACTTAGGGAGTCCGGTCAACGCGCCCAGGCCTTGGCGCAATCGCGTGTGCAGTGGGTCGAGGGGGGGGCGTTCGATTACTTGGGTCGGCGTGTGCACTTGCGTATCGACCCCACACAGGCCGCTCCTTGTCATTTGGACGACAGCGAATGTGACGCACCCTGTTTGCGTTTGGGTTTGCCACAGACGGCCAGCGAAGCACAAATTCGCGACACGGTGCAAGCGTGGTTGATGCGTCAAGCCGTGCAGGTGTTTGAGGCCCGTTTGTCGCATTTCGCCCCACTCTTGGGTGTCCGTTGGACACGTTTGCGTCTCTCGAGCGCAGGCAAGCGTTGGGGCAGCGCCAGTGCCGATGGCACCATTCGATTGAATTGGCGTTTGTTGCACCAGCGTTTGGACATGGTGGACTACGTGGTGGTGCACGAACTCAGCCATTTGCGACACATGGACCACAGCCCGCAATTCTGGGATGTGGTGGCCAGTGTGTTGCCTGACCACGTCGAACGGCGACGCGCCCTCAACGAGGCCACGCCCCGCAGCGCATAACCGCCCCGCATCACTCAGCCGCAAGGCCGAAAGAGGGGGATTCCGTTAAGATTCGCCGCATGGCCCACGGCAGCACCTTTACCATCAGCGACTTGGCGAGCGAGTTCGACTTGACGACCCGTGCCATTCGTTTTTACGAGGACATGGGCTTGTTGCAACCTCAACGGGAAGGGCCCGGTGGCCGAAACCGCGTCTACAGCAGCCGCGACCGCACGCGCCTCAAGCTCACCTTGCGCGCCAAACGCTTGGGCCTGTCGCTGACCGAGGCCAAAGACATCATCGACATGTATGACAGCCCGCGCGACACCGGTCCGCAATTGCGCAAATTCCTCACCGTCTTGGCCGATCACCGCCGCCAACTCGAAGAGCAAATGGCCGATCTCGTGGCCAACCTCGATGAGGTCAAGGTGCACGAAAAAGAAGCCCGGGCCTTGTTGGTCAAAGTCAGCAAGTCAAACCCCAACACCTAGGGTTGCCACGGCTTGTGACGAAGAAGTGTGTTGTGCATAATTGACGTTTACGTAAACGTCATATCATGTCGGCTGCCCAAAAAAACACCCCAGAGAACCTTAAAGAGCGCGTGCATGCGAGCTTCGTTCGACTAAGCCTTATGCAACACTTGGGCGCGCGCTTGGTCCGTGTCTCGCCAGGTGAGGTGGACATTGGTTTGCCCTACAGCGAGCGGGTGACCCAACAGCAAGGGGGTTTTCATGGTGGGGCTGTTGGTGTGGTGGCCAAAACCTATTGAACAGGAACACATCCCATGCACAACTTGCCCGGCCTTAATTTTCAACTGGGGGAAGACATTGACGCCCTGCGCGATACTGTGCGCGAATTCGCGCAAGCCGAAATCGCGCCGCGTGCGGCCGAGATCGATCGCAACGATCAGTTTCCGATGGACTGCTGGCGCAAGATGGGTGAGTTGGGCGTGTTGGGCATCACTGCGCCGGAGCAGTACGGCGGCGCCAACATGGGCTACCTCGCACACATGGTCGCCATGGAAGAGATCAGCCGCGCCAGTGCCTCGGTGGGCCTCTCCTATGGCGCGCACAGCAACCTGTGCGTCAACCAAATCAACCGCAACGGCAGCGAAGCACAAAAACAGAAATACCTGCCCAAGCTCATCAGCGGCGAACACGTGGGTGCGCTGGCCATGAGCGAACCCGGCGCGGGCTCAGACGTGATCAGCATGAAGCTGAAAGCCGAGGACAAGGGCGGTTATTACCTGCTCAACGGCAACAAGATGTGGATCACCAACGGCCCAGACGCCGACACCTTGGTGGTGTACGCCAAAACGGAGCCTGAGCTGGGCGCGCGCGGCGTGACGGCATTCTTGATTGAAAAAAGCATGCCGGGATTCAGCATCGCGCAAAAGCTCGACAAGCTGGGCATGCGCGGCAGCCACACCGGTGAGCTGGTGTTCCAGAACGTTGAGGTGCCGGCCGAGAACATCTTGGGCGGTCTGAACATGGGTGCCAAGGTGCTCATGAGTGGCTTGGATTACGAGCGCGCTGTGCTCAGCGGCGGGCCGCTGGGCATCATGCAGTCGGTGATGGACAACGTGATCCCCTACATCCACGACCGCAAACAGTTCGGCCAAAGCATCGGTGAGTTCCAACTCATCCAAGGCAAGGTGGCCGACATGTACACCGTGCTGCAAGCCGCGCGTGCCTTTGCTTATACCGTGGCCAAGAATTTGGATGCGCTCGGGGTTGATCACGTGCGCCAAGTGCGAAAAGACTGTGCCTCGGTCATTTTGTGGACCGCCGAAAAGGCCACTTGGATGGCGGGTGAGGGCGTGCAGATTTTTGGTGGTAATGGCTATATCAACGAATACCCCTTGGGCCGTTTGTGGCGCGATGCCAAGCTCTACGAGATCGGCGCGGGCACCAGCGAGATTCGCCGCATGCTGATTGGCCGAGAGTTGTTTGCTGAAACCTGCTGAACACCCGTGCCCGGTAAGATCGACGCATGAGCGCTGAACTTCAAGACCTGTTTGAACACAACCGTGCGTGGGCTGCACAAACCGTGCGAGAAAAGCCCACGTTTTTCACCGACCTGCTCGCGCAGCAAAACCCGCGCTACATGTGGATCGGCTGCTCCGACAGCCGCGTGCCCGCCAACCAAATCACCGGCCTGGCACCCGGTGAGGTGTTCGTGCACCGCAACGTGGCCAACGTGGTGGTGCCCACCGACCTCAACTGCTTGTCCACCATCCAATACGCCGTGGACATGCTGGAGGTCGAGCACCTGATGGTGGTGGGTCATTACGGTTGTGGCGGTGTGCTTGCTGCTTTGTCCAATGTGCGCGTCGGTTTGGCCGACAACTGGTTGCGCCACATCAAGGACGTGCGTGATCGCCACGCCGCTTTGATCGAGCGCACGCCCGCGATCAGTCGAGGGGATGTGCTGTGCGAACTCAATGTGATTGAGCAAATCATGAACGTGGCGCAAACCACCGTGGTTCAAGACGCGTGGACCCGCGGTCAAAACCTCACCTTGCACGGTTGGATCTACGGCTTGCGTGATGGGTTGCTGCAAGACCTGCGCATGACCGTGGACAGCCAAGCCACCTTGGACGACGTCTACACACAAGCCATTGCGCGGGTGGCTGCTCAAACCCGCTGATAATTTCGGAGACCCCACCATGTCTGCACCTGATCCCATCGTCATCGTCGGCGCCGCCCGCACCCCCATGGGGGCCTTTCAAAGTGACTTCACCAGCTTGGCCGCACACGACCTCGGGGGTGTGGCCATCCGCGCCGCCTTGGCGCGAGCGGGCGTGAAGGGTGAGATGGTGGACGAGGTCTTGTTCGGCAACTGTTTGATGGCCGGTCAAGGCCAAGCCCCGGCGCGCCAAGCCGCGCTGAAGGCGGGTTTGCCTTTGTCGACGGGTGCTGTCACCTTGTCCAAGATGTGTGGTTCGGGCATGAAGGCCACCATGCTCGCGCACGACATGCTGCTCGCCGGCAGTGCCACCGTGGTGGTGGCCGGGGGCATGGAAAGCATGACCAACGCGCCCTACCTGCTGCAAAAAGGCCGTGGCGGCTATCGGCTGGGACACGACAAGGTCTACGACCACATGATGCTCGACGGCTTGGAAGACGCCTACGAGCCTGGCCGCAGCATGGGTACTTTTGGTGAAGACTGTGCGGCCAAGTACGCCTTCACTCGCGAACAACAAGACGCGTTCGCCACCGCCAGCGTGCAGCGCGCCAAGGCCGCGACCGAGAGCGGGGCCTTCGCCGCCGAGATCGCGCCGGTCACGGTCAAAGACCGCAGTGGTGAGCGTGTGGTGTCCATCGACGAAGGCCCAGGCAAGGTCAAGCTCGACAAGATTCCTACGCTCAAGCCCGCGTTCAAAAAAGACGGCACCATCACCGCCGCCTCCAGCTCGTCCATCAACGATGGCGCGGCGGCCTTGGTGCTCATGCGCGCCTCAACCGCCGCCGCCCAAGGTCTTAAGCCCTTGGCACGCGTCGTCGGACACGCCACCCACGCGCAAGAGCCCAATTGGTTCACCACCGCACCGGTGTTCGCCACCCAGAAGCTGCTCCAGCGCATCGGCTGGACGGTGGGCGATGTGGATTTGTGGGAGGTGAATGAAGCGTTTGCCGTGGTACCCATGGCCTTGATGGCCGATTTGAAGGTGTCGCACGACAAGCTCAATGTCCATGGCGGCGCCTGTGCCTTGGGCCACCCCATCGGCGCGTCGGGTGCGCGCATTTTGGTGACCTTGTTGCACGCTTTGCAGGCGCGGGGCTTGAAAAAAGGCTTGGCCAGTTTGTGCATTGGCGGTGGTGAAGCCACTTCCTTGGCCATTGAGATGCTGTAAATGAATTTGCAAGGCATGCTCACTCCCGACGAGCTTCAAGCTCGGGTCACACGCGGCGAGGTCGACACCGTGCTGGTGTGTTTCCCCGACATGCAAGGTCGCTTGGTGGGCAAGCGCCTGCACGCGCCGTTTTTTGTGTCGCAAGCCCACCGCGGCATCGCCGCCTGCCATTACCTCTTGCACCTGGACCTGGCCATGGAAGTGGTGCAGGCCGAGGGGGCCGACGACTTTGCCAACGGTTGGGGCGATTTTGGTTTGTTGCCCGACATGAGCAGCTTGCGCGTCTTGTCGTGGATGCCGCGCACGGCGCTGGTGATCTGCGATTTGGTCCACCTCTCGGGGTCCGAGCAAGGCCAGCCGGTGCTGCACAGCCCGCGCCACTTGCTCAAACGCCAGTTGCAGCGCTTGCAGGCCATGGGCTTGCAAGCGCAGTGCGCCACCGAGCTGGAGTTTTATGTGTTCTCGGGCGGTTACGCACACTGGCACCAACAGCGTCACCGAGACCTGCGCACGCACAACCACCTCAACGCCGATTACCAAATCTTCCAAACCCAGCTCGACGAGCCGTTGATGCAGCGCGTGCGTACCGAACTGTCGCGCTCGGGTGTCTTGATCGAAGGCAGCATGGGCGAGTGTAGCCCTGGCCAGCAAGAGCTCAACCTGCGCTACACCGAGGCTTTGGCTTTGGCCGATGCCCATGCGTTGGCGAAGATGGCCATCAAAGACATGGCCCAAAGCATGGGCCTGTCGGCCAGTTTTTTGGCCAAGTGGCACCCCGAGATGGCCGGCTCCAGCAGCCACATCCACCTGTCGCTCTGGGACGGGCCATCCGGCCAGCCGAGCTTTTTGGACGTAGAAGCCGAGCACGGCATGTCCGACCTGATGCGCGCGTTTGTGGCCGGTTTGATCGCCCACGGCGAAGCCACCACCCTGTTTTATTGCCCCCACGTCAACTCCTACAAGCGGTTTTTGCCCGGCAGTTTCGCGCCCACGGCGTTGGTCTGGTCGGTGGACAACCGCAGCGCGGCTTTGCGCGTTTGCAGCCCAAAGAGCCGCGGCATCCGCATCGAGCAACGCATCGGCGGGGCGGACCTCAACCCTTATGTGGCCTTGGCGGCCATGATCAGCGCTGGCTTGGCCGGTGTGGAACAAGGGTTGAGCTTGCCCGAGGCGGTGGTGGGCAACGCTTACCGCGAGGGCTTGCCACAAATCCCCCGTCGCATGAGCGAGGCGATTGAGGCAGCCCACGGCAGTGCTTGGTTGCGAGAGGCTTGGGGCGCTGAGGTGGTCGATCATTGGGTGCAAGCGGCGCGCTGGGAGCTGGCCCAAAGCGAACAGGCCATCACCGATTGGGAAATTCAACGCGGCTTTGAACGCTGCTGAGGGTCACACACCATGTTGACGCAAGACCAAACCTTGATTCGAGAGGCCGTTCGCGGTTTTGTGCAAGAGCAAATCTGGCCACACGCGGCGCGCTGGGACAAAGAACACCATTTCCCCAAAGACGTGCACCGGGGCTTGGCCGAGTTGGGTTGTTACGGCATTTGTGTGCCCGAAGCTTGGGGCGGCGCGGGGCTGGACTACACCACGCTGGCCGTTGTGCTCGAAGAAATCGCGGCTGGCGACGGCGGCACCAGCACCGTCATCAGCGTGACCAACTGCCCGGTCAACGCCATCCTCATGGCCTACGGCAACGACGAACAAAAGCGCCAGTGGCTCACGCCCTTGGCGCAAGGCAACATGCTGGGCGCGTTTTGCCTGACCGAGCCGCACGTGGGCTCGGACGCGTCGGCCTTGCGCACCACCGCGGTCAAAGACGGTGAGCACTATGTGATTAACGGCGACAAGCAGTTCATCACCAGCGGCCAACACGGCGACGTGGCCATCGTGATCGCCGTGACCGACAAAGCCGCGGGCAAAAAAGGCATGAGCGCCTTCATCGTGCCCACCACCACACCAGGCTATGTGGTGGCGCGCTTGGAGGACAAGCTGGGCCAACACTCCAGCGACACCGCGCAGATTCGCTTGGACAACTGCCGTATTCCGGCCTCGCACCTGATTGGGCGAGAAGGTGAGGGCTACAAAATCGCCTTGAGTGCCCTCGAAGGTGGGCGCATCGGCATCGCTGCTCAAAGCGTGGGCATGGCGCGTAGCGCCTATGAGTGCGCACTCACCTACGCCAAACAACGCGAAAGCTTTGGTCAGCCCATTTTTAACCACCAAGCCGTGGGCTTTCGTTTGGCGGACATGGCCACTCAAATCGAAGCCGCGCGCGCCTTGGTGATGCACGCCGCGGCCCTGCGCGACGCGGGCCAGCCCTGCCTTAAGGAAGCGGCCATGGCCAAGCTGTTTGCCAGCGAGATGGCCGAGCGCGTGTGCAGCGACGCCATCCAGGTGCACGGTGGTTATGGTTATGTGAGCGACTTCCCCGTGGAGCGCATCTACCGCGACGTGCGCGTGTGCCAGATCTACGAAGGCACCAGCGACATCCAAAAAATCATCATCGCCCGCGGGCTCTGAGCGCCTTGGACGGCTTTGGCCGGTCCATTCGCCTCAGGCGTATGATTTCGACCCATGAACATCATCATCTTGGGCGCTGGCCGTGTGGGCGAGAGCGTGGCCGAAAGCCTGGTCTCGGAACAAAACGACATCACCATCATCGATCAAGACCCAGCCCGCTTGCGCTTGCTCGAAGAGCGGCTGGACTTGCGCGGTGTGGTGGGCAATGGCATTCAACCCTCGGTGTTGCGTGAGGCGGGAGCCAAAGACGCCGATATGTTGATTGCCTGTGCGGCGGCCGACGAGTCCAACCTCGTGGTGTGCAAAATCGCTCACGACATCTTTAATATCCCCGCCACCATCGCCCGTTTGCGCTCGCCAGAGTTCAACGAAGGCGATGAGTTGCTTGGCAAAAACGGCTTTGCGGTCGATCACGTGATCTGCCCCGAAGAGTCCGTCACGCGCTATATCCACCAACTCATCAGCTATCCCGAAGCCTTGCAGGTGTTGGAGTTTGCCGAAGGCCGCGTCAGTTTGATTGCGGTGCGCGCGGCTCACGGGGGCGCCTTGGTGGGGCGCACCATTGGCGAGTTCCGCGAACGCTTGCCCCACGCCGAGATGCGTGTGGTGGCCTTGTATCGCTTGGACACCGAAATGGACGCCACGCCCAACACCCGCATCCTGCCGGGCGATGAGGTCTTTGTGCTGGCCGATACCAACAAAATCCGCTTGGTGCTGGCGGCCATTCACAACATCGACAAGCCGGTTCAGCGCGTCATGATCGCTGGCGGCGGCAAGGTCGGCCTGCGTTTGGCGCGCAGCCTGCAAGGCCAGTGCGAGGTCAAAATCATTGAGCGCGACAAAAAACGGTGCGAATACTTGGCCAGCCAACTGCCATCGAGCATGTTGATTCTGCACGGCGATGGTGCCGACGAAGAACTTCTGTTGGAGGAAAACGTGGGCGACATGGACCTGTTTTTGGCCCTCACCAGCGACGATGAGGACAACATCATGTCGTCCATGTTGGCCAAGCGCTTGGGTGCCAACCGGGTGATGTCGCTCATCAACCGCCGTGCTTACGCGGACATGATGCAAGGCAGCACCATCGACATCGCGATTTCGCCCGCACAAACCGTGATTGGTGAGTTGCTCGCGCATCTGCGTCGAGGCGATGTGGCTGCGGTGCACAGTTTGCGCCGCGGTGCGGCAGAGGCCTTGGAAGGCGTTGCTCGTGGCGACATCAAAACGTCTCGTTTGGTGGGGCGACGCATCGAAGAAATCAAGCTGCCCACTGGCGCACGCATTGGGGCCGTGGTGCGTGGTGAAGGTCGAGGCTCCGAGGTGCTCATGCCGCACCACGACACGCTCATCCAAGCCGACGATCACATCATTATTTTCATCCCCAACAAGCGCTTGGTGCGTGAGGTGGAGCGATTGTTTCAAGTGGGCGCCACGTTTTTTGGTTGACCCGCAGAGAAGCGTGCTCCCGTGATCACCAGTTTTCCTACTGTCTTGTGGGTCTTGTTCACCGCCCAGTTTTGGCGCAAATAAACCCTGGAGTTCCCCCCCATGCCCATCATCAAAGGTTTCAAAGCACTGGTCGACGAGGCCATGACCCAAGTCACCACCCACAGCGTTGAAGAGGTCCGTTCGTGGCTGAACGACCCAGCGGTGCAGATCGTGGACATCCGCGATGTGCGCGAACTTGAGCGAGAAGGCACCGTGCCCGGCGCGCTGCTGGCGCCAAGGGGCATGTTGGAGTTTTGGGTCGACCCCGAGTCCCCCTATTTCAAACCCGTGTTCGCCGACGAGGGCAAGACCTTTGTCTTGTTCTGCGGTGCCGGTTGGCGCAGCGCCTTGGCCACCAAAACCCTGATGGACATGGGCATGACCAATGTGGCGCACATCGACGGCGGCTTTGCCGCTTGGAAACATGCCGATGCACCGGTGGTCACTTTGGCCCAGCACAAGGCCGAGAGTGCGGTCCGCCCAAAATCGTGAACCCCGAACCCTGTCCGTGTGGCCGCAGCGATGCCAAGGGGCGTTTCTTGGCTTTGACCGACTGCTGTGCGCCGTTGCACCAAGGCGAGTCTGCCCCCGACGCCGAGCGCCTCATGCGCTCGCGCTACAGCGCGTTTGTGTTGGGCCTCACCGAATACCTGTTGCGCACTTGGCACGCCAGCACACGCCCCGAGTCCGTCGAATGGGAGCCCGCTGCGCAGTGGTTGGGCTTGGAGATCAAAGACCACCAAATTACCAGCGCAGACAGCGCTGAGGTGACGTTTGTGGCGCGCTTTCGTGTGGCTGGCCATGCCGTGCGCCAACACGAGCGCAGCCGTTTTGTGCGCGAAGGTGGGCGCTGGTGGTATGTGGATGGGGACGTGCGCTGAACGTGGCCCGTGCGTATGAGCGCTGCCTTGGGTGGTGGAAGACACCGCCTTGGGTATCACTGCTGGTGCGGCTGCGGGGGCCACCAAGGGGCTTTGCGTCAAGCCGGCGCGCAGGGGTTGTTTGAGCACATGGACGGTTTGCGCTGGGGCGTTTGAGCGCTCAGCTGGACAAGCCTTGTCGGTACGCTTGTGGCGTCTGTCCCATCCAAGCCTTGAAGGCCCGCATGAAACTCTTTTCGTTCTGAAACCCCACCTCGGCCGCGATGTGTTTGATGGCTTTTTGGGTGCGCTGCAACGCGTGGGTGGCCTGTTCGCGGCGAACGCCGTCTTTGAGGGTCTGCAGGCTGGCGCCTTCTTCTTTGAGTTGGCGGTGCAGTGTCCGGGTGGACAGGTTGAGGTGCGCGGCCAGTGCTTCGGCGTTGCGTCCCAGCGCGGGTGTGTCGCGCAGGGCTTGACGCACGCTGTCGACCAGCAAGCGGTCGCGCCGGTAGGGGCGCACGGTCAGCAGCAAGGCCCGCTGCAGCATGCCGCGCAGGGCGACTTCGTCTCGCCGAACCGGCAGGGCCAGGTAGCCGGCGTCAAAGCTTAGGCTGTGTTGGTGGGCGTTGAATTCGGTTGGTCCGTCAAACAGCACGCGGTAACTGTTGACGTGTTGCGGCGGGGCAAAGGCCAACGTGGTGTGGTGCAGCGGTATGCGTGAATCGCTCAGCCAACAGGCGACCCCCAAGGCGTTGCGCAGCAACGAGACCACCGCAAATTCCCGAAACCCGCCCAAACTGCGAACCTCGCTCACGCACAGTGTGGCCACGCCATCGCGCTCACTGAGGCTTAAGGTCACGCTGTCGGTTAAGAGGCCGTGGTGGCGGCACCAGCGGCGCAACGCCACCCCCAAATTGGGGGCGTTCAGCGAGGCACGCAGCAGCATGCCGTAGCTGCCCCAGGGCAGGCGGCGCTCGAACCAACCCAGCGCCTCGTCGTCCAGCTCGCGCATGGCGGCCTCGCTCATCCACTCCATTTGCAAAGCACTGACCTTGGCTTGGGGGTTGTTCAATTCCGATGGCGTAATTTGCGCTTTGGCCAGCGCTGTGGTGGGGTCCCGTCCGTAGTGTTTGTAGGCCTGCACCATACATCGGATGAAGGCCATCGGTGTCTCGGTGCGGCCTTTGCTGCTGGGTTGGCGTAAGGGATTGGCGTTCACGATTGGCGCAATTTGCAACCATTATGGCGTAAGCTGCGCCGCCATTGGGCGTAAGCTGGGCGCTGATGTTTCACCCAGGAGCGTTCCCCATGCCGGTTTTGTCCACGATCCTCAACCCCCGCTCGGCCGACTTCGCCGCCAACGCCGCCGCCATGCGCGCCGTGGTCGACGACTTGCGCGTGCATCTGGAGCGCATCGCCCAAGGCGGCGGGGAGGCTGCGCGCAGCAAACACCTGGCCCGGGGCAAGTTGCTGCCGCGCGAGCGGGTGCACATGCTGCTGGACCCCGGCACGCCGTTTTTGGAAGTGGCGCCCTTGGCCGCGCTCAACCTCTACAACAACGACGCGCCCAGCGCCGGCCTAATCGCGGGCATCGGTCGCGTGAGCGGCGTGGACTGCATGGTGGTGTGCAACGACGCCACGGTCAAGGGCGGCACCTATTACCCCATGACGGTGAAAAAGCATTTGCGGGCGCAAGAGATCGCGCAGCAAAACCGCTTGCCCTGCATTTATTTGGTGGACTCGGGCGGCGCCAACTTGCCCAACCAAGACGAAGTCTTCCCCGACCGCGACCACTTTGGCCGCATCTTCTTTAACCAAGCCAACATGAGCGCTCAGGGCATCGCACAGATTGCGGTTGTGATGGGATCGTGCACGGCAGGCGGTGCCTATGTGCCTGCCATGAGCGACGAGACCATCATCGTCAAGAACCAAGGCACCATCTTTTTGGGTGGCCCGCCCTTGGTCAAAGCCGCCACCGGTGAGGTGGTGAGTGCCGAAGATTTGGGCGGTGGCGATGTGCACACGCGCCTCTCCGGCGTGGCTGACCATTTGGCGCAAAACGATGTGCACGCGCTCGCGTTGGCCCGACAAGCGGTGAAAAACCTCAACGCGCAAAAGCAGCCCAACATCGCCACGCACGCGCCGGTGCCACCCAAGTACGACACGAAAGAGCTGTACGGCGTGATCCCGACCGACACGCGCAAACCGTTTGACGTGCGCGAGATCATCGCCCGCATCGTCGATGGCTCGGAGTTCGACGAATTCAAATCGCGCTTTGGCACCACCTTGGTCTGTGGCTTCGCCCGCATCGAAGGCATGCCGGTGGGCATCATCGCCAACAACGGCATCTTGTTCAGCGAGTCGGCCTTGAAGGGCACACACTTCATCGAGCTGTGTTGTCAGCGCAAGATACCGCTGGTGTTTTTGCAGAACATCACCGGCTTCATGGTGGGTCGCAAATACGAGAACGAAGGCATCGCGCGCAACGGCGCCAAGATGGTCACGGCCGTGGCCACCGCGGCGGTGCCTAAGTTCACCGTCATCATCGGCGGCAGTTTTGGTGCGGGCAATTACGGCATGTGTGGCCGCGCGTTTGGCCCGCGCTTTTTGTGGATGTGGCCGAACGCGCGCATCTCGGTGATGGGCGGCGAGCAAGCCGCCAGTGTGTTGGCTACGGTCAAGCGCGACGGCATCGAAGGCAAGGGCGGGCAGTGGAGCGCAGAGGAAGAAGCGGCCTTTAAAGTCCCGATCAAAGAACAGTACGAGCAACAAGGCCACCCCTATTACGCCACCGCCCGTTTGTGGGACGACGGCATCATCGACCCGGCCGACACCCGCCGCGTGTTGGCACTGGGTCTGAGCGCATCGCTCAATGCGCCCATTGCCAACACCCAGTTCGGCTTGTTCCGCATGTGAGAGGCCCACACCCATGAACGCCCTGACCCTTCACGACCAAGACGCCGTTCGCACCATCACGCTCGCACGCCCCGAGGTGCGCAACGCCTTCAACGACGAAGTCATCGCCGAGCTTAAAAACGCTTTCCTGGCGGTGGCGCAAGACGCGTCGGTGCGCTGCGTGGTGCTGGCCGCCGAGGGCCCGGCATTTTGTGCCGGTGCCGACCTGAACTGGATGCGCCGCATGGCCGATTACAGCCGCGAAGAAAACCGGGCCGATGCGGGCGAGTTGGCCGCCATGCTGCGTGCGATTTATGAATGCCCTCAACCAACCATTGCCCGCGTGCAAGGCGATGTGTACGCCGGCGGCATGGGCTTGGTGGCGGCGTGTGACATAGCGGTGGGTGTGGACACGGCGCAGTTTTGTTTGAGTGAGGTCAAGCTGGGCCTGATCCCGGCGACCATCAGCCCCTACGTCATCCGCGCCATGGGCGTCCGTGCGGCGCACCGCTATTTTTTGACGGCTGAGCGCTTTGGTGCCGCCGAGGCGCACCGCATCGGTTTGCTGCACGCGGTGGTGACCGCCGATGCGCTGGACGCCGAAGTGGCCGAGTTGACCCAAGCGCTGGTCAACGCCAGCCCCCACGCCGTGCGCGCCTGCAAACGCTTGGTGCAAGACGTGGCCGAGCGCGAGATCAACGACGCGCTGGTGCGCCAAACCGTCGAGGCCATCGCCGATATCCGCGCCAGCGACGAAGGCCGCGAGGGTGTGCAGGCCTTTTTGCAAAAGCGCAAACCCCATTGGATGGCTTGAGGAAATCACCATGTTTAAAAAAATCCTGATCGCCAACCGTGGCGAAATCGCCTGCCGTGTGGCCGCCACTGCGCGCCGCATGGGTATCCGAACCGTGGCGGTCTACTCCGATGCCGACGCCCACGCCAAACACGTGTGGGCCTGCGACGAAGCGGTGCACATGGGCGGCTCGGCCCCCAAAGACAGCTACCTGCGCTGGGAGCGCATCCTGCAAGCCGCCCAAGACACGGGGGCGCAAGCCGTGCACCCGGGTTATGGTTTTCTGAGCGAGAACGAAGACTTCGCCAAGGCCTGTGCCGCCGCGGGTTTGGTGTTCATTGGCCCACCCGCTTCGGCCATTTTGGCCATGGGTCTCAAGGCCGAGTCCAAGCGTTTGATGGAAGCGGCCGGTGTGCCGCTGGTGCCCGGTTACCACGGTGCCGATCAAGACCCGGCGCTGCTGCAACGCGAGGCCGACCGCATTGGCTACCCTGCCCTCATCAAAGCCAGTGCGGGTGGCGGCGGCAAAGGCATGCGGGTGGTGGAGACGTCCGAAGACTTTGCGGCGGCCTTGGCCAGTTGCCAGCGCGAGGCGATCAACAGCTTTGGCAGCGATGCGGTGTTGATCGAAAAATACGTGCAACGCCCGCGCCACATCGAGATTCAGGTGTTTGGCGACACACAAGGCAACTGTGTGTACCTGTTCGAGCGCGACTGCTCGGTGCAACGCCGCCACCAAAAGGTGCTCGAAGAAGCCCCGGCCCCCGGCATGACCGAGGCGTTGCGTGCCCAAATGGGCGCAGCCGCAGTGGCGGCGGCCAAGGCGGTGAACTACGTGGGCGCGGGCACGGTGGAGTTCATCGTCGAGCAAACCGCTTACGACCAGCCCGAGTCCATGAAGTTCTTTTTTATGGAAATGAACACGCGCTTGCAGGTCGAGCATCCGGTCACCGAGGCCATCACCGGTCTGGATTTGGTGGAGTGGCAGTTGCGCGTGGCCAGGGGCGAGCCGCTGCCGCTGCGGCAAGACCAGCTGCGCATCCAAGGGCATGCGATCGAGGCGCGCATCTGCGCCGAAAACCCCGACAACCTTTTTCTGCCCGCCACCGGCACGCTGCAGGTGTACCGAAAACCGCCAGCGACCAGCTTCGAACGGGGCACCGTCCGAGTGGACGACGGTGTGCGCGAAGGCGACACCATCAGCCCGTTTTACGACTCGATGGTGGCCAAGCTCATCGTGCACGGCGACACGCGTGAGCAGGCCTTGGCGCGGCTGGATGCGGCCTTGGCGCAAATCCACATCGTGGGCCTGAACACCAACGTGCAGTTCTTGCGCCACGTGGTGCGCAGCCCGTCGTTTGCCCAAGCCCAGCTCGACACCGCGCTCATTCAGCGCGAAGCGGCCGTCTTGTTTGACCAAGATCCGGTGGGCCTGTCGGCGGCGGTGGCCGCCGCTGTGGCGCACGCGTGTGTGGCCGAGCAGGCCCAAGCCGGCAGCGACCCCTTCAGCCAGCGCGACGGCTGGCAATCGCACGGCACCACGCGCCGACGCTGGCAGTTGCTGCGCGGCGAACAAACGGTGTCGGCCGTGTTGACGCACGGCCGCGACGGCCTGCGCCTGCAAATCGACGAGGGCCCCGACCTGTCGCTGCGCTGGCAAGCCGATGGTGCGGGCTTGTGGGTGGTGTACGCCGAGCGTTTGCACAGCACGGTCGATTGGCAAGGCGAGGTCGCGCATGTGTTCACGCCGCGCGGGGCGACGCGTGTGTCGGTGCTCGACCCGCTGGCCCATGCGGGGGAAACCGCCGCCGCGGGCGGGCGCTTGACCGCGCCCATGCCGGGCAAGGTGGTGTCCTTCTCGGTGAAAGCGGGCGACAGCGTCAAGGCCGGTCAAGCCTTGGCGGTGATGGAGGCCATGAAAATGGAGCACACCCTCAACGCGCCCCACGACGGGGTGGTCGCCGAATTGCTGTTCGCCCCTGGCGATCAGGTCAACGACGGCGATGCGCTGCTCAAGCTGCAAGCCTGCTGACACAATGGCGGCATGAACATCAGTTTTTGCTGCACCAACACCCCGCCCGAACCTTGGCTCGTGGGCTTGCGTGCGGCCTTGCCCGGTGCGCAGGTGTTGGTCTGGCAGCCCGGTGATGCCCCCGCCGATGTGGCCGTGGTGTGGATGCCGCCGCAAGCCTTTTGGGATGCTCAGCCGCGTTTGCGCGCCATCTTTAACATCGGCGCGGGCGTGGATGCGCTCATGGCGCAGCGTTTGCCCCGTGGTGCGCGCATCGTGCGGCTGGACGACGCGGGCATGGCGGTGCAAATGGCCGAATACGTGTGCCACGCCGTCATCGCTTATTTCCGCGAATGGGCGGCCATCGACCACGACATCCGCGCTGGCATTTGGCGAGCGCGCGAGCCCGAAGCGCGCGCCGACTGGCCGGTGGGTGTGATGGGCTTGGGCGTGTTGGGTGAGCGCGTGGCGCGCGCTTTGCAGACGTTTGAATTCCCGGTCAATGGTTGGAGCCTCAGCCCCAAGGCCATCGAGGGCGTGCGCGGTTTTGTCGGCGCCGAGGCCTTGCCCGATTTCTTGGCGCAAACCCGTGTGCTGGTCAACCTCTTGCCCCTGACCCCGGCCACCGAGAACATCCTCAACCGCGACACACTCTCGCGCTTGCGCCCCGGCGCGTTTGTGATCAACGTGGCGCGTGGGCGTCATTTGGTGGACGAAGACCTGTTGGCCTTGCTGGCCAGCGGCCACGTGGCGGGTGCCACTTTGGATGTGTGCCGCACCGAACCCTTGCCCAGCGATCACCCGTTCTGGCGCCACCCGCAGATCCGCCTCACCCCCCACACCTCCGCCCGCACCTTGGTGGTCGACACCATCGCCCAAATCACCCGCAAAATCGCCGCCGTCGAACGCGGCGAAGCGGTGGTGGGTGAGGTCAATGCGCAGAGAGGATACTAGGGCTGTATAGTTAAACAGTATTAAAACCGATTCAGCATCATGACGTTCAATTCAATCGAAATC
>JAABPX010000025.1 GCA_011391745.1 Comamonadaceae bacterium | reverse complement strand
GAAATCTGCGCTGGTGCAGGAGGGCAAGCCTTGGGCTTGGAGCAAGCGGGCTTCGATCACACCTGCCTTGTTGAAATTGATGCCCCTGCCTGTCAAACACTGCGCTTCAATCGTCCTCAATGGCATGTGGTCGAAGGAGACTTGCATCACTTTTCAGCCACGAAGTGGCGCGGTGTCGAACTTTTGGCCGGTGGAGTGCCTTGTCCGCCTTTTTCCAAAGCGGGAAAGCAATTGGGTAACGGCGACGAACGCGATTTATTTCCTGAAGCCCTGCGCTTGGTGTCCGAATGCAAACCCCAAGCGGTGATGTTGGAAAACGTGCGTGGCCTACTGGATTCCGTATTTGATGAATACCGAGCCAAGTTGATCGGCGACCTGAAAAAAATGGGGTATATCGCGCAATGGCGTTTGATGAATGCCAGTGACTTCGGGGTGCCGCAACTCAGGCCGCGTGTGATTTTCGTGGCTTTAAAACCGGGCGCATCGGCTTTTTTTGATTGGCCAACACCCGGTTTGCAAACCGCGCCAACCGTTGGTGCTGCGCTTGGTGATCTCATGGCCTCCAAAGGCTGGCGTGGTGCGCAGGCGTGGAGCGAAAGGGCTTGTGATGTCGCGCCAACGCTTGTCGGGGGTAGTAAAAAACACGGAGGGCCAGACTTGGGCCCGACCCGAGCCAAACAAGCTTGGGCCAGTCTGGGTGTGGATGGCAAAGGCATTGCCGACGATGTGCCCACATTGGATTTTGTGGGTATGCCACGCTTGACAGTTCGAATGGCAGCACGCATTCAAGGTTTTCCAGATCATTGGCAGTTCAGTGGAAAAAAAACGGCTGCTTATCGGCAAATTGGCAATGCATTTCCGCCTCCTGTGGCCTGCGCTGTGGGGTTGCAAATCCAACTGGCGCTTAATGCAGCCGCGAGAGCCAAACTCAAAAGAGCCTAAATATGAAAGCGATTAAAACCGGTAGAGGTGCCAAGGCAGAACTCCGAGCTCATTTTCTGGCAAATATTGGCCGTGTCATGGACTCCGAAGAGTTAAGACGTGTCGCCAAGAATCAATCCGAATGGGCCAGGAGGGTTCGAGAACTTCGCACAGAAGAGGGATATCAAATACTGACCCACAACGATCTCAGTGAGCTTAAGCCGGGCCAATACCTCTTGGAAATCGCAAAGCCCCAGCCCGCGTTTTCTAGGTCTATTTCCAAGGAAACTCGCGCCTATGTGCTGGATCGTAATGGGTTTACTTGTCAAATGTGTGGTGCTGTTGCGGGCGAACCGCATCCGTACGATGCAACTCGAAAAACCCGATTGCATTTGGGACATGTGATTGACAAAAGTATGGGTGGAACCGATGACCCCAGTAATTTGAGAGCAATTTGCTCTGTTTGCAACGAGGGCGCCTCAAATGCGACGCTAACCCGCCCTGACCTACAGAAATTATTTATCCAAGTGCGTCGCGCCACGGCGAATGATCAGCTTGAAGTATTGCGTTGGTTATTAAAAAAATTCCCCAATCAAGCCAAGATGTGATTGTCTGTGAGGGAATTTATCGATGTCTTTCTTATCTTCACCCCCACGCACCCGAATCATCGATGTCGGCCCCCGCGACGGCCTGCAAAACGAAGCGCAAGCCGTACCGGCGGCGGTCAAGGTTGAGCTGGTGCAGCGCTTGCAGGCGGCGGGCTTCAAAGAGATTGAGGTCACCAGTTATGTGTCGCCTAAGTGGGTGCCGCAAATGGCCGACAACCACGCGGTCATGAGCGGCATCGCGCGCCAAGCCGGGGTGCGTTACTCGGTGCTCACGCCCAACCTCAAAGGGTTTGAGGCCGCGGTGTTGGACCGGCCCGACGAAATTGTGGTGTTCGGCGCGGCCAGCGAGGCCTTCAGCCAGAAGAACATCAACTGCTCCATGGCCGAGAGCATTGAGCGTTTTGCGCCGGTGGTCGAGGCGGCGCGGGCCGCAGGCATTGCGGTGCGCGGCGCCATGAGCTGCACCGTGGGTTGCCCCTACGAGGGCGACATTCCCCCTGAGCGCGTGCGGCAATTGGCCGGGCTCATGAAGGGCATCGGTGTACAGCGCGTGGACGTGGCCGACACGATAGGGGTGGGCACACCGCTGAAGGTGCAGCGCGCCCTAGAGGCCGCGCTGGTGCATTTCGACATCAACCACGTCTCGGGCCATTTTCACGACACCTACGGTCAAGCGCTGTCCAACACCTTGGCCGCGCTGCACATGGGCGTGTGGAATTTCCAGTCCTCGGTGGCGGGTTTGGGCGGTTGCCCGTATGCCAAAGGTGCGACCGGCAACGTGGCGAGTGAGGATCTCGTGTTTATGCTGCACGGCATGGGCATCGAGACCGGCATCGATTTGGACGCGCTGATCGACGCGGGTATTTGGATCGGTGAACAATTGGGTCGCCCCAGCGCGTCGCGGGTGGCTCGGGCCGTGTTGGCCAAACGAAAGGGATGACGATGGCTTGGGAAGTGTGGTTGGCGTATGCCGTGGCGTGTGTGGTGATTGCGGTCTCACCGGGTTCGGGCGCGGTGCTGTCGATGACGCACGGTTTGGCCTACGGCGTGCAGCGCACCACCGCCACGATTGTGGGTTTGCAAATCGGCTTGGTGATCGTGCTTTTGATCGCCGGTGTGGGCGTGGGCGCGGTCTTGGTGGCGTCGGCCACGGCTTTTACGGTGGTCAAGGTGGTGGGGGCGGCGTATTTGTTTTGGTTGGGCTTTCAGCAGTGGCGGGCACCGGTGGTGGTCGCCGCGACCCAAGGCAGTGAAGCCGCCGCCATCACCAGCGGTGTGCCCTCGGTGCGCCAGCGTGTGGTGATCGGCACCATGACCAACCTCACCAACCCCAAAGGGATCGTGTTCATGGTGGCGGTGTTGCCGCAGTTCATCGACCCGCTAAAGCCCTTGGCTTTGCAGCTGTTGATCTTGGCGCTGACCATGTCGGTGGTCGACATCGCGGTCATGCACGGTTATGCGTTTTTGGCCTCGCGTGCCCAACGCTGGTTGGCCAGCGCCCGAGCGCGGCGCGCTCAAAACCGCGTGTTCGGTGGTGTGCTCATGGCCATGGGTGCGAGCCTGTTGATGGTCAAACGGGTGGCATGAGATGAGCACGCGCGCCCCGATGAGCCTGATCGACGCGCAACGCCGCACGGGTCAAGCCATGCCCTCGCCCTGTGTGTCGGTGTGTGAGATGGACGAAGCCAGCGCCAGCTGCAAAGGGTGTTTCCGAACGCTGGACGAAATTGCCGTGTGGTCCATCTTGGACGACGCGGAAAAACAGGCCGTTTGGGCCGCCATTGAGGCCCGTCAGAACTTTGCTTAACCCACACGAGCCATTACACGATGAATTCAAAGATTCAAAGCAGTCTTTCGGATCGCTCACGGCCCGCTGCGTCGCGCATGATCGTCCAGGCCAACGATTTCTTTTCTCGTGGTTGTGGTCGCTGTGAGCGCTTTGAGACCAGTGATTGTTCTACCCAGTTTTGGCGTGAGGGTCTGTTGACGTTGCGCCAGCTGTGCCTTGATCTGGGTTTGGTTGAAACGGTCAAGTGGGGGTGTCCGTGTTATGTGCATCAAGGCCGAAACATCGCGATCTTGGGGGCACTCAGGGCCGAGTTTCGCTTGGCATTTTTTAACGCAGCCTTGCTGAAAGATCCCAGCGCGCTCTTGGAGCGTTGTGGCCCGAATACCCAGCATCCCGATACGATTCGCCTGACCGACGCGGCCCAAGTGGTGCGTCTGGCGGATACCTTGCGGGCTTACTTGAAGGAGGCGATGGCCTATGCGCAAGCGGGTATCCGGCCAGCGAAAAAGGTGGTTGAACTTGAATTGCCTTTGGAGTTGATCGATGCGCTCAAAGCGGACCCAGCCCTGGCCGAAGCCTATGATCGTTTGACACCTGGCCGGCAACGCAGTCATGTGATTTTTCTGAACGCCGCCAAGAAGGCCGAGACCCGACGTACTCGCATGGCCTTGTTGCGCGATCGGATCATGGCGGGCTTGGGTGCGCAAGAACGTTGAGGCTCCTAGAATGTTTGGCACCCATCCACAAGGCCCACCATGACCGACGTCACCACGCCCACCCCCGACGAACACGACGGCACCGGGCTGATCCGCATCCGCGGTGCGCGCCAACACAACCTCAAAAACCTCGACCTTGACATTCGCACGGGCGAGCTCACCGTGGTCACCGGCCCCAGCGGCTCGGGCAAGTCCAGCTTGGTGTTCGACACCTTGTTCGCCGAGGGCCAGCGCCGCTACGTCGAAACCTTCAGCGCCTACGCACGCCAGTTTTTGGACCGCATGGACAAGCCCGCGGTGGACCGGGTCGACGGTGTGCCACCGGCCATCGCCATCGACCAAACCAACCCGGTGCGCAGCTCGCGCTCGACCGTGGGCACCATGACCGAGCTCAATGACCACTTGAAGCTCTTGTTCGCGCGCGGGGCCCAGCTCTTCGACCGCCAGACCGCATTGCCGGTGCGTCACGACTCGCCCGAATCGATTGCCCAAGCGCTGCGCGAACGCGTCGCGGCCATGTCGGTGGAGCCGCGTTTGGTCATCAGTTTTGCGGTGGAGCTGCCCGCCACGGCCAGCGCCGACGAGGTCACGCAGTGGCTATCGGCCAGCGGCTTCACCCGCGTGCATGGGCAGCGCATCGAGACGCGCGCCGCGCCCGTGGCCGACGCAGCCAAGGCCAAAGGCAAGACCAAAGCCGCCCCCGAGCACACCGAGGTGCAGGTGCTCGACGTGGTGGCCGACCGTTTCCGTTTGAGCAGCGCCGAGCCGGCGCGCTTGATCGAGGCCATCGAGGTCGCGCTCAAGCGCGGCGGCGGGCGTTTGCAGGTGCACGTGGTGCCGGAAGACGGTCCCGAGCTGAGCTGGAAATTTTCCGCCGGACTGCATTGCCCCGAAAGCGGTTTGCGCTACAGCGAGCCCACACCATCGTTGTTTTCATTCAACTCAGCGGTGGGGGCTTGTTCTGTGTGCCGAGGCTTTGGCCGTGTGATTGGGGTGGACTATGGCCTGGTCATCCCCAACGACAAACTCACTTTGCGTGGCGGAGCCGTCAAGGTCTTGCAAACCCCGGCTTGGCAAGAAAACCAAGACGATCTCATGCGCCACGCTGAGGCCGCAGGCATTCCGCGCGACACGCCGTGGGCCAAGTTGACCGAGGCGCAGCGCAATTGGGTGATCCACGGCAGCCCGGATTGGAAGGGCCAGTGGACCAAGCAGTGGTACGGCTTGGCGCGGTTTTTTGAATACCTGGAGAGCAAGGCCTACAAGATGCACATCCGCGTCTTGTTGTCCAAGTACCGCAGCTACACCGAGTGCCCGAGCTGCGGCGGCGCGCGGCTGAAGATCGACAGTCTCTTGTGGCGCGTGGGCACCCAGGCGCAAGCCGATGCCGTCTTGGCCCCCGCCAAACGCCACCTGCCCAAAGGCGTGGCGTGGTCGCGCGAACAGCTTCAAGCCTTGCCCGGCCTGAGTTTGCACGACCTCATGTGCTTGCCGCTGGATGCCCTGCGTCGATTTTTCGCCTCGCTCTCGCCCGAGGTCGATGCCACGGGCGCGGGCGAACAGCAGGCGCTGCGTTTGTTGCTCGAGGAAATCAACACCCGCTTGCGCTACCTCTGCGACGTGGGCATTGGCTACCTGACGCTGGACCGCCAAAGCCGCACCCTGAGCGGCGGTGAGGTGCAGCGCATCAACCTCACAACGGCGCTGGGCACGTCCTTGGTCAACACCTTGTTTGTGCTCGACGAGCCCAGCATCGGCCTGCACCCGCGCGACATGGCGCGCATCAACAAAGCCATGCTGCGCTTGCGCGACGCGGGTAACACCTTGGTGGTGGTCGAGCACGACCCGGCGGTCATGTTGGCGGCGGACCGTTTGATCGACATGGGCCCCGGCCCCGGTGAGCGCGGTGGCGAGATCGTGTTCGACGGCCCACCCGAGGCCATCCGCCACGCCGACACCTTGACCGGCGCGTACTTGGGCGGACGCAAGCAGGTGGGCATGGGCTTTAAGCGCATGGTCAACGACAGCACGCCGCGCTTGATCTTGGAAGGCGCACGCGAGCACAACCTGCGCGACGTGACGGTGGACATCCCGCTGCAGCGCCTGGTGGTGGTCACTGGGGTTTCGGGCTCGGGCAAATCGAGTTTGGTGCAAGACATCTTGGCCCCGGCCTTGTTGCGCCACTTTGGCCAGTCTTCCGAAACACCGGGCGCGCACGACCGCTTGCTCGGCGCCGATCACTTGGGCGGCGTGGTCTTTGTGGACCAGTCGCCGATCGGCAAAACCGCGCGCTCCAACCCGGTGAGTTACGTCGGCGCGTGGGACGCCATCCGCACCTTGTTCGCCAACACCTCGGTGGCGCGTCAGCGCGGCTACACGGGCAGCAAATTCAGCTTCAACAGCGGCGATGGTCGATGCCCCACGTGTGGGGGCTCGGGTTTTGAACACGTGGAAATGCAGTTCCTGAGCGACGTGTATTTGCGTTGCCCCGATTGCGACGGTCAGCGCTACCGTCCTGAGGTGCTCGAAGTGAAGATCGAGCGCGGCGGGCGTTCGCTCAATGTCGCCGATGTGCTGGAACTGACCGTGAGTGAGGCCGCTGGCCTGTTCGCCAACGACCGCGAGGTGATCCGTGTGCTGCAGCCCATCGTGGACGTCGGTTTGGAGTACGTGCGTTTGGGCCAACCCGTGCCCACGCTCTCGGGCGGCGAAGCGCAGCGATTGAAGCTCGCGGGCTTTTTGGCCGAGGCCGCCAAAAGCCAAACCGCCAGCCGCCAATCGGTGGCCCGCAAGGGCACGCTGTTCTTGTTCGACGAGCCGACCACGGGCTTGCACTTCGACGACATCGCCAAGCTCATGCGCAGCCTGCGCCGCTTGTTGGAGGCCGGGCACTCCTTGGTGATCATTGAGCACAACCTGGATGTGATCCGCTCGGCCGATTGGCTGATCGACCTCGGGCCTGAAGGCGGTGAGGGCGGCGGCCTGATCGTCGCCGTTGGCGCCCCCGAAGACCTGCGCCAACACCCCACTTCCCACACCGCCGCCGCCTTGCGCGACTACGCCCAATCCATGGGCGATGTCACGCACGTCAGTGATGTGGCGTCATTCCAACAGGCGTCATTCCCGCGCAGGCGGGAATCGATTCCCAACCCCAACATCCAAATCGTCAACGCCAAAGAGCACAACCTGAAAAACCTCAGCGTGGACATCCCGCGCGGGCGCTTCAACGTGATCTCGGGCGTGAGCGGCTCGGGCAAGTCCACTTTGGCCTTTGACATTTTGTTCAACGAAGGCCAGCGCCGCTATTTGGAAAGCCTCAACGCTTACGCGCGCAGCATCGTTCAGCCTGCGGGCCGACCCGAGGTGGATGCGGTGTACGGCATCCCGCCCACCGTGGCCATCGAGCAGCGTCTCAGCCGTGGGGGTCGCAAGTCCACCGTGGGCACCACCACCGAGGTGTGGCACTTCTTGCGTTTGTTGTACGTCAAGCTCGGCACCCAACACTGTGTGCACGACGGCGCGGCGGTGATGCCGCAAAGCGTGGACAGCATCGCCGCGGCCTTGGTCTCGCGTTTTGATGGCCAGCACATTGGCCTGCTCGCGCCGCTGGTGATCAACCGCAAAGGCGTTTACACCGAACTCGCCGATTGGGCGCGGCCCAAGGGCCACAGCCACTTGCGTGTGGACGGCGAGTTTTTGCCAACCGAGGGTTTCCCGCGTTTGGACCGTTTCAAAGAACACACCATCGAGCTGCCGGTGGCCGATGGGGTGGTCAGCCGCGCCAACGAAGCGTGGTTACGCGAGCAACTGGCGAAGGCCTTGGACTTCGGCAAAGGTGTGGTGCATGTGCTCAGCCCGCTCAACGGTTTGGCGCAGGCCTTGGCCGATGGCGTGTCCACACGCGATTTGGGCCGCTTGGAGGTGTTCTCGACCATCCGTGCTTGTCCGGTGTGCGCCACCAGCTACCCCGAACTCGACCCGCGCCTGTTCTCGTACAACAGCAAACACGGTTGGTGCCCCGACTGCGTGGGCACCGGCACCCGCCTGTCGCGCGAACAGCGCAAGGTCTTGGACGATTCGGTGCGCGACGACAAAGACCGTGGCCGCGAGCAAAGTTTTGCCGAGCCCGAGGTGGACGACCTGGTCGACGAGGCATGCCCCACGTGTGAGGGCACGCGCCTCAACGCCCAAGCCCGCGCGGTGCGCTTTGGCGCCCATGCGGCCTCGGGCCGCTCGGGTGTGACCATCACCGAGGTGGCGCGTTGGTCGGTCAGTGAGGTGCGTCAATGGGTGCGCGGACTCATGCAAGCCGATGTACTCAGCCAGCGCGAAACCGACATCGCGCGCGACCTCTTGCCCGAGATCGAGGGCCGCCTGAGTTTCTTGGAATCGGTGGGTTTGAATTACCTGACGCTGGACCGCGGTGCCCCGACCTTGTCGGGCGGCGAAGCGCAGCGCATCCGCTTGGCCGCGCAGCTCGGCAGCCATTTGCAAGGCGTGTGTTACGTGCTCGACGAGCCCACGATCGGCCTGCACGCCCGCGACAACCACCTCTTGCTCAACGCCTTGCAACTGCTGGGCCAAAAGGGCAACACCTTGGTGGTGGTGGAGCACGATGAAGACACGATTCGCCGCGCCGACCACATCATCGACATCGGCCCCAGCGCCGGTGTGCGCGGTGGCCGTGTGGTCGCCCAAGGGACGGTGGCCCAAGTCTCTGCGGTCGAAGAATCCGTGACCGGGCGCTATTTGTTGCACGCCATGCGCCACCCGTTGCAAAGCCGCCGCACCGTGGACCCGGCCACCGAGGCCTTGGTGGTCAAGGGCGCTCGCCTGCACAACCTGCAAGGCGTGGACGCCCGTGTGCCGCTGCGCCGTTTGGTGGTGGTGACCGGCGTGTCGGGCTCCGGCAAATCGACGCTGGCGCGCGATGTCTTGCTCAGCAACGTTGCCACGGCCGTGGGCCAGCGCAGCACCCGGGCCGGTCGCGAAGCCATGGACGCGGGCGCCATGCCGAGCTGGGTCGGTTGCCATTCGGTCGAAGGTTTTGAGACGGTGGACCGCGTGTTGGAGGTCGACCAAACGCCGATCGGCAAAACCCCGCGCTCGTGCCCGGCCACCTACATCGGTTTTTGGGACACGGTGCGCAAGCTCTTTGCCGATACCCTGGAAGCCAAGGCGCGTGGCTATGGCCCGGCGCGGTTCTCCTTCAACACCGGCGAAGGCCGCTGCCCCGGCTGTGAAGGCCAAGGCCTGCGCACCATCGAGATGAGCTTTTTGCCCGACGTGAAAGTGCCCTGTGAGGTCTGCCACGGCGCACGATTCAACCCCGAAACCTTGGCCGTGACTTGGAAGGGCAAACACATCGGCGAGGTCTTGCAAATGCCGGTGGACAACGCGGTGGACTTCTTTGCCAGCATGCCCGCCATCGCCCACCCCTTGCAGTTGCTCAAAGACGTGGGTTTGGGTTACCTGACCTTGGGGCAGCCCTCTCCGACCTTGTCGGGCGGGGAGGCGCAGCGCATCAAGCTGGTGACCGAACTCTCCAAGGTTCGCGACGAGGTCGGTCGGCGTGGGCAAAAAGCCCCGCACACCCTGTACGTGCTCGACGAGCCCACGGTGGGCTTGCACATGGCCGATGTGGAAAAACTCATCCGCGTGCTGCACCGTTTGGTCGACGGTGGGCACAGCGTGGTGGTCATTGAGCACGACCTGGATGTCATGGCCGAAGCCGACTGGATCTTGGACCTCGGCCCCGAAGGCGGCTCGGGCGGTGGGCGCATCGTGGCGGCCGCCACGCCCGAAGACGTGGTGCGACAAGATACCCACACCGGGCGCGTGCTGGGGCCGGTGTTGGCGAGGGTTTGATGGCGGGCACGCTGCACCACCTCATCCCCGCCGACACGCCCCAACGCTTGGGTGAGCAGCTGGCACGCGCCGGGGCGGGTTTTGGTGCTTCAGCGCTGGCGCGCAGCGCGGGGGCCGATTTCGACACCTTGCCCTTGATGGCCCGAGGCCAGCGTTTGGCCGATGCCTTGGCCGAGCACCTGCCCACCAACTTTGCCCAAGCCGCCCCGCTGCTGGTGGCTTCTATGGGCCAGCCCATGGGGCTGGACGCCAAGGGCGAGCCAGTCGCCGCAGGCGATGTGCCCAGCGGCTTTTTTTATTTGCCGCACAGCCTGTTCATTGCTCAACACGGTTTGAACCACCTCGATCTGGCCATACAAGCCCAACACGCTTTGACGCAGCGCTTCACGGCCGAGTTCAGCCTGCGCCCGTTTTTGCAAGCCCATCCCCAAGCCACCTTGGCCCATTTGGGGCGTTGGGCCCAAGACCCCAACGCCCACGTGCGCCGCGCCGCGAGCGAAGCCACACGCCCCCGTCTGCCTTGGGCCGCCCGCCTGAGCGACTTCGTGCGCGACCCCAGCCCTTGTCTGCCCTTGCTCGAGGCCTTGCGCGACGATCCGTCGGCCTATGTGCGCCGTTCGGTGGCCAACCACCTCAACGACATCGGCAAAGACCACCCCGAGCGCTTGCTGGGCATCGCGGTCCGTTGGTTGGACCCAGCGCCCGCAGCCCGTGTGGCCTTGGTGCGCCACGCCTTGCGCAGCCTCGTCAAACAAACCCACCCCCAAGCGCTGGCTTTGTTGGGCCATGGGCAGCTCAGCGCTTTGCAGGTCCAATCAAGCCAAGTTGAACCCCAGCGCCCACGCATCGGCGGTTCGGTTCGCCTGCGGGTGGTCTTGCACAACCCCAGCCACGAGTTGGCCACGGCCTTGGTCGATTGGCGGGTGCACTACACCAAGGCCGACGGGCGCAGCAGCCCCAAGGTGTTTAAGGGCAGCACCGTGCGTGTGCCACCCGGGGCGCAACAGGTCTTGGAAAAAACCTGGTCGCTGCGCCAAATGAGCACCCGAACCCACCACCCAGGCATTCACGCGGTGGAGGTGCTCATCAACGGACAGGCCCACGACGTGGGGGCCTTTGAACTGCTGACTCCAGATTGGCCGCGCTGATCAGCGCAACCACAACCCAAGCACGGCCAAACCAAGCAGCACCGTGGTCAGCATCAGGATGCGGGTGCGTACGCGCAACACCTCCACCGCGTTGACCAAGCGGGTGTTCTGCTCGGCCAAGTCGGTTAGGGTTTTGGCCATGCGTTCTTGCACCTCGTCTTTGCTGGGTGGCAAGGCGGCGGGTGTGCGGTCAAGCAGTTTTCGGGCGGCAGACAAGACTTTGGGGGCGTGTTCGATCACGTCTCCCCAAGGAATCACTTTGAGGGCGGTTAACCAAGCAATGGCCATGGCAAATCCTTGTGGTGGCTTAACCCATAGCTTAACCTGCACCGGATTTGCGGCAGGTCAAATGGCCGTTCGCCTTCGGGGCTTACCATGTCACGCCAATACGGGCAATCAACAAAGGTGAGCACATGGATGTGGCGGCTTGGGTCGAGCAATGGGGTGAGGGCGCTGTCATGGCCTGTTTGGGTGTGGCCGTGGGGGTGGGTTTTGGCTTTTTTGCCCAGCGTTCCAAATTTTGTTTGCGCGGGGCGGTGATTGAGTTTTGGCACGGTCGCTTTGGTGACAAGCTGGCGGTGTGGTTGTTGTCTTTTGGTGCGGCGGTGGTGGCGGTGCAAGCCCTGATCGTGATGGGTTCGCTCGACATCAGCAGCGCACGCCAGATCTCCGCGCGCGGCAGCTTATCGGGTGCGGCCATCGGTGGGGTCTTGTTTGGCGTGGGCATGGTCATGACGCGTGGCTGTGCCAGCCGTTTGTTGGTGCTCTCGGCCAACGGCAATTTGCGCGCGTTGTTGTCGGGCTTGGTGTTTGCGGTGGTGGCGCAAGCCTCGCTGGCCGGAGCCTTGGCCCCTTGGCGCGAGACCATTGCGTCGTGGTGGGTGGTCGATGGGGGTCCCTCGCGCAGCTTGCTTGCGCTCATCGGCGTGGGGCCTTGGGATGGCTTGGTGTTTGCGCTGGTGTGGCTGATCACGGGGTTGTACTTCGCCCATTACAGCGGCTGGTCCTTTTGGAAATGGATTGGTGCCTTGGGCACTGGGTTGATGGTGGCCTTGGCGTGGTGGGGCACCTATTCGGTCATGTCCAACTCGTTTGAGCCGGTGCAAATCCAAGGCCTGACCTTCAGCGGCCCGTCCGCCGAATGGCTCATGCGCGTCTTGCACGAACCCAGCGGTCCTTGGACCTTTGGCCTGGGTTTGATGCCCGGGGTATTTGCGGGCTCGCTGTTGGGGGCTTGGTTGGGGCGTGAATTCAAGGTCGAGGGTTTTGGCCCCGGCTACAGCATGCCGCGCTACATCAGCGGTGCGGTGTTGATGGGTTTTGGCTCCATGCTCGCGGGCGGTTGCGCCGTCGGCGCGGGCATGACGGGGGGCGCTATTTTTGCGGTCACCGCTTGGGTGTCTTTGGGCGGCATGTGGCTCGGCGGCGGGGTGGCCGATCGGTGGTTGGACGGCGGTGCGAAACGTTAAACCCGTTCGCTCGCTTGAGCCCGGCGCAGCAGCCACCAACCCGGACCGGCCACGGCCAACAGCAACAGCGGGAAGCCCAAGGTGGGTGATGCGTCCAACATGAACGCACCCAAGGCGGGCGCCAGCACCCCGCCCAAGGTGTACGACAAGACCAGCACCGCGGTGCTGTTGACCAGCGTGATGCCTTGTTCGCGCGAACCGATGTCGATCATGGCCAGTGTGTACAAGCTGCCCCCCGCCCCGCCCCACACAAAGGCCACCGCCGCCGCCAACCAGGGCGTGCCCGCCACAAAAGGGATGAGCACCGTGGCCAGCAAGGTCAGCCGCGCACACGCGTGCATGACCGCCAAGCGAGCGCCTTGGGCACTGCCCCAACGGGGCTGCGTCGATAAGCGGTCCACCGCCACCCCGGCGGGCAACATCATCAGCGCACTGCCCAAACCACTGGCCGAGACCAACAAGGCCGCAGCCACCGCGCCCATACCCAAAGCCAAACCGTAGAGCGGCAAGATCGAGGTCAGGCCGCTTTCAAAAAAGCCGCCCACAAAACCCACGGCCATGATCAAGGGGTGAGCACGCAACGCGTGCCCCACCCCACCCAAGCCGACGCGGGCTTCGTGCGCATCGGCGGCGGCTGGCAAAGGCGGGATGGCCGCGCTGACGATCAGACCGATCAAGAGCGCACCCAAAACCCACCACAGGTTGTCTGGCCGCTCGGGCCCCACCCAAGCCAGCAAGGCTGGGCCGATCACAAAGGTGGTGCCGACCATGGTCTCAAACAGGCCCACCATGCCCCCGCGTTGCGCGGGTGGTGCGAACTCGGCCACCACCGCTTCGGCCAAGACCCAACGTAGGCCCGAAGCCGCCCCTGCGATGAACTCCAGCGCGAACCACAGCGGCAGCGAGTCGGTGAGCAAAAAGCCCGCGGCGGCGATGACGGGCACCAGGCCCGAGAGCCAAAGTGTGGGGCGGCGGCCCAAGCGCTGGGTGATGGCCGACACAAAAGGCGTGACCGCAAAAATACCGACCCAACCGCTGGCGGCGAACAGCCCGGCCAGCGTGGTGGACACCCCGTCGCCTTTGAGCTGCAGCAGCAAATAGGGCAAGAGCATGAAATAGCCGACGAGCTGGAAAAACGTGGCACCGAACATGGCCCACAAGCCTCGGCGTTCAAGTCTGTGGGGGTTGGTGTGAGGGCGGTGGGGCAGGTTCGGCATGGCGATGCCGAGTGTCGCAGATGCACGCCCAGCGGTGCTGCGCTAAAATCGCACCATCCGAGGAGCGTTGCAGCGCACCCCCGACCACCGGTCGGCGAGGGGCGTGAGGCTCGGACCACCATTGCAACGACGCTCATCCACCGAACGTGTGATGGGCTTTTTTTTGCCTGCGCGCGTCCCGTGGTTTATTTCAACCGACTTGGAGCGCCACATGAACGCACGTATGCCCACCGCCGTCACCACCGACTGCATCATCGCCGACATCGGCCTGGCCGATTGGGGCCGCAAAGAAATCAAAATCGCCGAGACCGAAATGCCCGGCCTGATGGCCATCCGCGAAGAATTCGCCAAAGCCCAGCCCCTCAAGGGCGCGCGCATCACCGGCTCGCTGCACATGACCATTCAAACGGCCGTGTTGATCGAGACCTTGCAAGCCTTGGGTGCCGATGTGCGCTGGGCGTCTTGCAACATCTTCTCGGCGCAAGACCATGCTGCAGCAGCCATTGCTGCGGCCGGTACACCCGTCTTCGCCATCAAGGGCGAAACCCTGGCCGACTACTGGGACTACACCCACCGCATTTTTGACTTCGGCGCGGCAGGCACCCCCGGCGAAGGCCCCAACATGATTTTGGACGATGGCGGCGACGCCACGCTGCTGATGCACTTGGGCAAACGTGCTGAGACCGATGCGTCTTTGATCGCCAACCCCACCAGCGAAGAAGAGACTTGCCTGTTCAACGCCATCAAAGCCAAATTGGCCGTGGACCCCACTTGGTACAGCCGCAAAGGTGCGCACATCATCGGCGTGACCGAAGAGACCACCACCGGCGTGTTGCGCCTCAATGAAATGGCCGCCAAGGGCAGCCTGATGTTCCGCGCCATCAACGTCAACGACTCGGTGACCAAGAGCAAGTTCGACAACCTGTACGGCTGCCGCGAGTCATTGGTCGACTCCATCAAACGCGCCACCGACGTGATGATCGCGGGCAAAGTCGCTTGCGTGGCCGGTTACGGCGACGTGGGCAAAGGTTCTGCACAAGCCCTGCGCGCCCTCTCGGCCCAGGTCTGGGTGACCGAGATCGACCCCATCAACGCCTTGCAAGCCGCGATGGAAGGCTACAAGGTCGTGACCATGGAATACGCCGCAGACAAGTGCGACATCTTTGTGTCGGCCACCGGCAACAAAAACGTCATCCGCTACGAGCACATGGCCGCCATGAAAGACGAAGCCATCGTCTGCAACATCGGTCACTTCGACAACGAGATCGACGTGGCTTCGCTGGAAAAACTGCAGTGGGACGAGATCAAGCCCCAGGTGGACCACATCACCTTCCCCGACGGCAAGAAGATCACTTTGTTGGCCAAAGGCCGTTTGGTGAACTTGGGTTGCGCCACCGGCCACCCCAGTTTCGTGATGTCATCGTCGTTTGCCAACCAGACCATCGCGCAGATCGAGCTGTTCACCAAACAAGACCAGTACGAAGCCGGCAAGGTGTATGTGTTGCCCAAGCACCTCGATGAAAAAGTGGCCCGTTTGCACCTGAAGAAAGTCGGCGCACAGCTAACCGAACTGACGGACGAACAAGCCGCTTACATCGGTGTGTCGAAAAACGGCCCTTACAAAGCGAACACCTACCGCTATTGATGCGTGCCGACCAGTTGTTGGTAGAGCGTGGGCTGGCGACCACCAAGTCGCAGGCCCAGCGCTTCATTGCGTCGGGTGTGCGTTGGCGCTTGCACGGTGGGCCTTGGCACACCGTGGCCAAAAACGGCGAAGCGCTGCGCGAAACCGCGGAGCTGGAGGTGCTCAACACCAACGAATCGCGTTTTGTGTCGCGCGGTGGGCTCAAGCTCGACGGCGCACTGTCGCGTTGTGGTCTGAGCGTGAGCGGATGGCGCTGCCTCGATGTGGGGCAAAGCACCGGAGGCTTCACCGACGCTTTGCTGCAAGCGGGTGCGGCGCAGGTGATTGGGGTGGACGTGGGCCAAGGCCAGTTGCACCCCCAGCTGCGCCATGACCCGCGTGTGGTGTGTGTCGAGCAATGCAACGCCCGTGAGCTCACGGCCGAGTCCTTGGCGCAAGCCAACCCCTCAGCGGTCGCGCCGTTTGATTTGATCGTCGGCGACTTGTCCTTTATCTCGCAAACCTTGGTGTGGCCAGCCATCGTGCCGCTGCTCAAACCGGGCGGGTCGATGTTGATGTTGGTCAAGCCGCAATTCGAGTTGCAGCCCGAGCACATCGGCAAGGGCGGTTTGGTCAAAGACGCCAGCAGCTACGCGCTGGTGCAGCAACGCATGACGCAAGCCTGCGCCGACCACGGCCTAGCGCTGCGCGATTATTTTGAAAGTCCCATCACCGGTGGTGATGGCAACCGAGAGTTTTTTGTATGGGCCTGCCAATAAGCTTTGAATTTTTCCCGCCGAAGACGCCCGAGGGCGCCGAGAAGCTGCGCGCCGTGCGCCAAAAACTCTACGCGCTCAAGCCCGAGTTTTGTTCGGTGACCTACGGCGCGGGCGGCTCGACCCAGCAAGGCACTTTCGATACCGTGGGCGAGATCTTGGCCGAAGGCGTGAGCGCGGCCTCGCACTTTTCGTGCATCGGGGCGACCAAGGCCAGCGTGCGTGACCAACTCGCCACACTCAAGGCCATGGGCGTCAAGCGCTTGGTGGCCTTGCGCGGCGATTTGCCCAGCGGCTATGGCGCGGGTGGCGAATTCCACTACGCCAGCGACTTGGTGGCTTTCATCCGCGCTGAGACCGGCGACGACTTCCACATCGAAGTGGCGGCTTACCCCGAGGTGCATCCGCAAGCCAAATCGCCCGAAGCCGACCTGCAGGCCTTTGCGGCCAAGGCCCGCGCAGGCGCCGACTCGGCCATCACGCAGTACTTTTACAACAGCGATGCGTATTTTCGTTTTGTGGACGACGCGCACCGATTGGGTGTGGACATCCCCGTGGTACCCGGCATCATGCCCATCACCAGTTCTTCACAGTTGCTGCGCTTCTCGGATGCGTGCGGGGCCGAGATTCCGCGCTGGATCCGCTTGCGCTTGCAGGCCTATGGCGACGACGTGGAATCCATCAAGGCCTTTGGCTTGGATGTGGTCACCGATTTGTGCGACCAACTCATCACCGCCGGTGTGCCGGCCTTGCACTTTTATTCCATGAACCAAAGCGTGCCCACCTTGGGCATCTTGGACGGCTTGGCCCAACGCTGAGCGCCGTGACGCTCAGCCCCCGTGGGTCACGTCCCAGCTGGCGCCGGTGGGTTCGCGCAGGGCTTGCAGCACCACTGGTAGGCTCTCGCGCAAGGCCGCCGCCAAGGTGAACGGCGGGTTGATGATGTGCATGCCACTGGCCCGCAGTTGTGTGGCGCGTGGGTTGATGGGACCACTGCTGGCGGCAACGCCCACGTTGAGCTCGACCTGCACCCAAGGCCGGCCAGCGGCGTTGCTCATGGTTTTGAGCTTGCGCGCCAGGCTGTGCGCCTCCGGGCGGGCGATCACCGGGTACCAAATCGCGTAAGTGCCCGTCGAGAAGCGCTTGAGCGCGTCTTGGATGGTGGCGGCCACGGCGGCGTAATCGGTCTTGATCTCGTAGCTCGGGTCCATCAGCACCAAAGCGCGGCGCGAGACCGGCGGCAGCAAAGACTTTAGGGACTCAAAGCTGTTTTTGCGGATCACCTCGACCTGGCGGCCTTTGCCCAGGCCAGCGACGTGGCGCTCCAGCAGGCGCGCGTCCGTGGGGTGGACTTCAAACAATTTGAGCTTGTCTTGGGGGCGCAGCAAGCTGTTGGCCACCCAAGGCGAACCGGGGTAGTGCTTGATCTGTGGGCCGCTGTTGAAGGAGCGCACCAAATCCAAATACGCCTGCAATAGGGTGGGCAGGTCTTTTCGGCCGTTGAGGGCAGCAGCGAGCTTGACGATGCCGTCCAATGCTTCACCCGAGGTTCGGGCCTGCTCTTGGTCGAGGCGGTAGGTGCCGATGCCGGCGTGGGTGTCCACGACGGTAAAGCCGGTGTCTTTTTGGCCCATGTGGTTCAAACAAGCGACCAAGGTCATGTGTTTGAGGACATCGGCGTGGTTGCCTGCGTGGTAGGCGTGTCGGTAACTGAACATGCGGCGATGGTAACTGCCTGAACCGGTCGGCGCACAAAAAATGGCCGACCTTGCCCGAATTTTGTACAATGCAAGGCTTCGCAGCGATTTTCTGGCTCCGCGGCGAAGTTTCAATCCCCACCTAAGAGTGTTCCGACAGAGAACCACCGACCGTGGAAAAGAGCCTACAAACCCCTTCTGATAGAAGAATCTCATGACCAAAACGTTCAGCGCCAAACCCGCTGACGTGGTGCACGAGTGGTTTGTGATTGACGCGACCGACAAGGTCCTCGGACGAGTTGCCAGTGAAGTGGCTCTCCGACTGCGCGGCAAACACAAGGCCATTTACACGCCCCACGTCGATACCGGTGACTTCATCGTCATCATCAACGCAGCCAAACTGCGCGTCACTGGCACCAAGGCCATTGACAAGGTGTACTACCGCCACTCCGGTTACCCCGGTGGCATTTACGGCACCAACTTCCGCGACATGCAAGCCAAACACCCTGGCCGCGCACTCGAGAAGGCCGTTAAGGGCATGCTGCCCAAAGGCCCTCTTGGTTACGCCATGATCAAGAAACTCAAGGTGTACGGTGGTGCTGAGCATCCCCACACCGCCCAACAGCCCAAAGTGCTGGACATCTAAGGAGTCTTGAGATGATTGGTGAATGGAATAACGGCACCGGCCGTCGCAAATCGAGCGTCGCCCGTGTGTTTATCAAAAAAGGCAGTGGCAAAATCACGGTCAATGGCAAGGACATTCAGGCCTATTTCGGCCGTGAGACGTCCATCATGATTGCCAAGCAACCCCTGATGCTGACCAACCACGCCGAAACCTTCGACGTTCAAGTCAATGTCCATGGTGGCGGTGAATCTGGCCAAGCCGGTGCGGTGCGCCACGGCATCACCCGCGCCCTGATCGACTACGACGCAACGCTCAAGCCGAGCCTGTCACAAGCGGGCTTTGTCACGCGTGACGCTCGTGAGGTCGAGCGTAAAAAAGTGGGTTTGCGTTCGGCACGCCGTCGCAAGCAGTTCAGCAAACGCTAATCGGCTGCCTGAAACCACAACCAACCGCCTTTGGGTTTTGCTTGAAGGCGGTTGTTTCTTTGGGGCGAAGGCATCCAAAACCAACACAAGCTTTGAACCCATGCGAATGCGTCTGATGCTTCGAAAACTGACGGTGAGCTCACCGCGGGTGAGTGTGCGCAGTGCCTTACCTTGGCCACTGCGTTGGCTGGTTGGGGCTTTGGTTTTGGGGTTTTCGGCGGCCTTGGCTTTGTGGGCCTTTGAGTTTGGCAAAGACATCGCGGGTTTGGACCGCTACACCCAACGTGAATTTTTGGCTCTGCGTGCCCAGGTCGATGACCTCACGCAGCAGTTGTCCAAAGCGAAAGAGGTGGCCAATACGTCCCAAAGTTTGCTGACCACGGAGCAGGTGGCGCAAGAGCAGTTGGCCTTGCAAATCAAACAGCTCCAATCAGACAATGAGATGCTGCGCAACGACTTGGGATTTTTCGAACGGCTCTTGCCCAGTGCTGGCAGTGGGGCGTTGAACATCCGTGGGCTTCAAGCCGAACGCATTTCGTCAAACCAATACAAATGGCAGGTGCTGGTTATCCAGGCTGCCAAAAATTCACCTGATTTCGCGGGCACGATTCGGGTAAGCTTAACGGGGACTTTGGCGGGTAAGCCTTGGTCAATGCACGCCAGTGCAGCTCCCGAGCCCGTGGTGGTGCGCAGTTACTTGCGCAAAGAGGGTGTGATTGAAATACCCGAACAAGCCGTGGTTAAAAGCGTCACCGCGCAAGTCGAACGCAATGGCAACACCGTCTCGGTGCAAACCATGAAACTGTGAAACAACCAGAACGAATGGAAACAAAATGTTTGGTAGCAACAAAACTCCGCTGATCAAAAGTCTTATTGCACAAGGCACGCGCGTTGATGGTGCCGTGAACTTTTACGATGGATTGCGCATTGATGGCGATATTCAAGGCGACGTACTTGGTCTGGAAGATCACCCCAGTATTTTGGTTATCAGTGAGTCGGCCAGCGTGACGGGACAAGTTCAAGCCGATCACATCATCATCAACGGCTCGGTCACAGGCCCTGTTGTGGCGCGTCGGATGTTGGAGCTTCAACCCAAAGCCCGTATCGTGGGTGATGTGTCCTACCGCACCTTGGAAATGCACCAAGGTGCTTTAATCTCGGGTTTGTTGCGTCCCTTGAACTTGGATGAAGTGAATAACCCCCACTGATATTGCCGTCAAAGAACAGCCGCCCCCGCGATCAGCGGGTTTTCCAGTAGCATGTATTTTTGATTTAGTTTCAAGAGGTATTTTTTATGACCGCACTGGCTTCCATCCCAAGCACCCCGATGCCCGCTCCCTTGTTGTTTACCGACAGTGCTGCGGCCAAGGTGGCAGATCTCGTCGCCGAAGAGGGCAACCCCGACTTAAAACTGCGCGTCTTTGTGCAGGGTGGCGGTTGTTCGGGTTTTCAGTACGGCTTCACATTCGATGAAGTGGTGAATGAAGACGACACCGAAATGAGCAAAAACGGTGTCTCGCTGTTGATCGATGCCATGAGTTACCAGTACTTGGTTGGTGCTGAAATCGACTACAAAGAAGATTTGCAGGGCGCTCAATTTGTCATTAAAAACCCCAACGCTTCCACCACCTGCGGTTGTGGGTCAAGTTTCAGCGTTTGACCGGGGCCTCAACGGCCTTGCGCCAAAGCCTGTTGCAGGGTTTGAGCGGAATTGAGCAGACGGCGCTGAGCGGTCGCAACCGCTTCAAATTGCGGCCTTAGGGTTTGTGAAATGGTCACCGCTTCGCTTTTGCGAACCATGGCCAAGGGGTCTTGGTGCTGTCCATTGATGCGAAATTCAAAATGCAAATGCGGTCCGGTGGATGCCCCGGTGGACCCCACCGCACCCAAGGTCTCACCCTTACTGAGGGATTGACCCAAACGCACATCGATCCGGCTCAAGTGGGCGTAAACGGTGGATTGACCATTGCGGTGCTCAACAAACACCACCTTGCCATACCCCCCTTGCCAACCCGCGAATCGGACACGGCCATCGCCGACGGTGCGAACGGGTGTGCCGATGGGCGCGGCATAGTCCACACCCAAGTGTGCTTTGCGGTTGCCAGAGATGGGGTGAAAGCGCATGCCGTAACCGCTGCTGACCCGCGAGAACGTCAAAGGTGAAGACAAAAAGGTTTTTTGGGTGCTTTGCCCGTCAAAGGTGAAGTAATCGCCCTTCTGACCCGGTGGCTCAAACCAGATGGCGCTGAAGGTTTTTTGGTTGTTAACGAACTCGGCGCTCAAGATGCGGCCATTGCGCAAAGGCAAACCATCGGCTTCCAAAATTTCATAGACCAAGTGAAAGCGGTCGCCTTGGCGCAAATCGCGCCGAAAGTCGATATCGCCAGCGAAAATCTCAGCCAATTCAACCGCCACGGTGTCGGGAATGTCGGATGCATCGGTTGCCGCAAACAAGGAGCTGGTGATGACGCCACCATTCAAACGGGTGGAGGCCAATAAGGGGGCTTGGGTTTGGGTCACCAGCCAGTCGGCCGCTTGGCGCGACATTTCCCACCGAGTGAAACTGCGGCCGTCCTCATTGACCCATCGGGCGGTGAGTTGGTGCAACTCGCCTTGGTCGGTGCTGGCCACCGTGAGCCAAGTGGCTTGCGCGGTGCCAAACAAGGTGATGGCCACCGCTTGTGCTCGCAAGAATTCACTGGCCGCCGCGTCATTGACGCCCATGCGGTGCAAAAAACCGTCCACCGTGTCGGTGCGCTTGACGCGGTCGGTTTGAAAAAGAACCACCGGCTCTTTGCGCGAAGCCGTGTTGAGTGAGGGCAGATTTAAGCTTTCGGTGAATGTGTCCGTTGTGTCCAAAGGGTTAACCGAAGGCACTGCAATACCAAAGGCGGTGACCCCTGTGCCCAGCAGAAGCAAACCCAAACCGGCCATGAAACGCCGGGGGTGTTGGGTCCACCAGTGAAGCAGTTGTTCGCGCAAAAAAATACCTTTGTGAAAGTGTTTGGTCGTAGAACACTAAAATTCGTACCGAACCGGCAAGTATACCGAGCCACCCTCACTGCAGCAAGCACCATGACCCCCTCACCATCCCCAGCCGTGTTGTCCCAACGCGTTCAAGAAGCCTTGGCCGTCACCCTGCGCGGTTGCGAGGAACTCATTCCAGAGGCCGACTGGGTCAAAAAACTGGTCAAGTCGGAGGCCACCGGTGTGCCGCTGCGCATCAAGCTCGGCCTAGACCCGACCGCACCCGACATCCACATTGGTCACACCGTGGTGCTCAACAAAATGCGCCAGTTGCAGGATTTGGGCCACCAAGTCATCTTTTTGATCGGCGACTTCACCAGCCTGATTGGCGACCCGTCGGGCCGCAACAGCACCCGCCCGCCGCTCACGCCAGAGCAGATCAAGCTCAACGCCGAGACCTATTACAAACAGGCCAGCTTGGTGCTGGACCCGTCCAAAACCGAAATTCGCTACAACAGCGAGTGGTCCTTGCCCTTGGGCTCTATGGGCATGATCCAACTCGCGGCCAAGTACACCGTGGCCCGCATGATGGAGCGCAACGATTTCCACGACCGGTTTAAGGCGGGTACGCCCATCTCTGTGCATGAGTTTTTGTATCCACTGATGCAGGGTTACGACTCGGTGGCGCTGAAAAGCGATTTGGAGCTCGGCGGCACCGACCAGAAATTCAACCTGCTCATGGGACGCCACTTACAGGCCGAATATGGCCAAGAGCCGCAGTGCATCTTGACCATGCCGCTGCTCGAAGGTTTGGACGGCGTGGACAAAATGTCCAAGTCCAAAAACAATTACATCGGCATCACCGAAGCGCCCAACACCATGTTTGCCAAGGTACTGAGCATTTCTGATGTGCTGATGTGGCGCTGGTACACGCTCTTGTCTTTTAAGTCGATGGCCGACATCGCCGCGCTGAAAAAAGAGGTGGAGGGGGGGCGCAACCCCAAAGACGCCAAGGTCATGTTGGCCAAAGAAATCACGGCACGTTTTCACAGTGCGGCGGCGGCTGAAGCCGCTGAGCAAGACTTCATCAACCGCAGCCAAGGCGGTATTCCCGACGACATTCCCGAGCTGACGTTGTCGGGCGCCCCCATGGGCATCGGCGCGTTGCTCAAGGCCGCAGGCTTGGCGCCTTCCACCACCGAAGCCGGGCGCTTGATCGACGGCGGCGGCGTTCGTGTCGACGGCGCGGTGGTCAGCGACAAAGGCCTCAAGTTGGGGGGCGGCACGGTGGTGGTGCAGGTCGGCAAACGCAAATTCGTCCGCGTGACGCTCGTCGCGTGATCGACCTGAACAAGCTCACCCCCAAACGCCTTTTGATGGTGTCGGTGGTGGTGGCGCTGCTCACCATTGGCCTGAAAACCGCCGCTTGGTGGGTGACCGATTCGGTGGGTTTGTTGTCCGATGCCATGGAGTCGGTGGTCAACCTGGCCAGCGCGGTGTTCGGTTTGATGATGGTCACCATTGCCGCACGCCCCGCCGACGACGACCACCCCTATGGGCACCACAAGGCCGAGTATTTTTCGTCCGGCTTTGAAGGCATCTTGATCATCGTCGCGGCCGTGGGCATTGTGGCGGTGTCGGTGCAGCGCCTGTTCGAGCCCCAGCCCTTGGCTCAGCTCGACGTGGGGTTGGCTTTGTCGGTGGCCAGTTCGGCCCTCAACGGTCTGTTGGCTTGGGTGATGCTGCTGGCAGCCAAGGTGCACCGCTCGGTGGCCTTGGAGGCCGATGGCCGCCACCTCATTACCGATGTTTGGACGTCGGCGGGTGTGGTGCTCGGCTTGGCCTTGGCCGCGGCCACGGGATGGTGGTGGATGGACGTGCTGGTGGCCATTGCGGTGGCACTGAACATTTTGAAAGAGGGTGCGCGCTTGGTCTGGCAGTCCTCCCAAGGGCTGATGGACGGGTCGCTGGAGCCTGAAGTGCGAGCCAGCATCGACGAGGTTTTGAAGACCTTTGCGTTTGAACGTGGTGCGGTCGAGATCATTCGCTTTGACCACATCACCAGCCGCAAGGCGGGGCAGCGCCGTTTTGTGGACCTGCACATGCACATGCCCGCGAGCTGGACCCTGGGGCGTGCGGCGGCGGTGCGCATGACGGTGGAGCAAGCGCTCATGAGCGCCGTGCCCGGCTTGCGCGCCAGCATCCAACTCTTGCCCAGCGACGTCGAGGCCCACTTCAACGACGAAAAGGATTTGATTTGATCGCCTTGCTGCAACGCGTGAGCCGCGCCCAAGTGGACGTGGGCGGCCAGACCATTGGCGCCATTGGCCAAGGCCTGTTGGTGCTGGTGTGCGCCGAGCCCACCGACACACCCGCCACCGCCGAGCGGCTCTTGGCCAAGGTGCTCAAGCTTCGCATTTTTGGCGACGCGGTCGGCAAGATGAACCTGAGTGTGCAAGACGTGCAAGGCGGCTTGCTCATCGTGAGCCAATTCACCTTGGCCGCCGACACCCGCAGCGGTAATCGCCCCGGCTTCAAAGACGCCGCGCCGCCCGAACAGGGCCGCGCACTCTACCAACACTTCGTCGATCAAGCGCGTGCGCAACACCCCGTGGTCGCCACGGGTGAATTCGGTGCGGACATGCAGGTGGAGTTGCTCAACGATGGCCCAGTGACCATTCCGATGCGCGTGAACTGAAACCTTAGGGGTTTGTTGCGTGTGACGCGCCGGAAGGCACACGTTTACTTTCTCTTAAAAATATCTGGCAACCTAGGTGTCAGCCTCAGACCTTAGGTGTATAGACTATGCGGAAGATCGGCTTTTTCATAACCCCATGACTAGCCAACCATTTCCCTACGCAGAGATTTTCAGAGCAGTAGAGCTGCAGGTGCTTGCGTTGGGATCACAAGGGTTAGCGGCTGATGCCGTCAGTCAGCACCTCAACAAATTCAAGACGTTTTCCACCATTAGCTTCAGCGACGACGAGGTTTTCTGGAAGCTGGTTTTGGTGGCTTTTTATTCGGGCTTCCGAGCCGCCACGGTGACCAACAAGTTGGATGTGATCAAGCGGCACTTTCCCAACTGGCAAACGGTGGCTCAGTACGGCGAGACCGATATTCAGCGTATCTTGAACGACGGCGAGATGATCGCCCACGAAAACAAGGTGCGCGGCTGTGTGAAGAACGCTCAAACCTTTGGTGCTTTGGTGAAGCAGCACCAGTCGTTCCATGGGTTTTTGGGCAAGCAGTTGCCCAATGATTCGTTGGAAAACTTGCTTTTGCTCAAAGAGCTGCTGCAGACCAAGTTCTCCTACTTGGGCGGCATCACGGTGTACCACTTCATGACGGATATTGGTTTGAATGTGTTGAAGCCTGACCGTGTGATTTGCCGATTGTTCCACCGCTTGGGCTTGCTGGACAGCGATGAGCAAATTTTCAAGGCCATCTTGGAAGGCCGACGTTTTGCGGAGGCGACGGGCTTGCCGATTCGATACATCGACATCGTGTTTGTTGTGTTTGGTCAGGTTGCATCGCCCCAAGTGGGCATCAGCAAAGGTGTTTGCCTGAATGAGCCGCGCTGCGGTGTATGCGCAATCAAGACCCCGTGCAGTCGGCAGGGTGTGGCTGAACAGGTTTAGGGAGACGTTGGCAACAGGTCAAAGCGGGCGCCTGTAGCGTCCAAGACCTGAAACGTGTCGACCCACTTCACCCCAAATTGCTGGCACACATTGGGGATGATGAATTTACGTTTTGCATGTGGGTTGAGCTGTTCATGCGTAACCAGCACAGAGTCGGGGATGGTCATGGCCTTGGCGATCAGCCACGGGTCAGCGCCAGACAAGAAATTTTCGACGGCCCCGGCTTTCATCTGCGTTGCCGAGTTGGCCACATGGGCTGCAACCTGAGCAAAGGCTTCTTGGGTGGCCTCGTCGGACACGGTCCAAAACAGGTTTTTGTGAGTTTGGGTCCACGCCGCAAGTTCGTCGTTGCCGCGCTGAAGTTCTTGGCCCACTGTTTCAATGCTGGCCACCACGCCTTGACCATGGCTTTGCAGAATCCACGCCCAATAGCCCGGGCAGATGGACATGCTGTAGTAACGGTTTTTGGCTTCGATGAGGGTGTTGGCGTCCAGCAGGTAAATCATGTCCCCAGCTTCTCGGCAAAGGCGCGAAGGTTCGCGGGTTGCACACCGAGGAGCTTGCCCGCATCTCGCAGCAAGAGCCGGCCGCTGAAGGCTTCAGCGATGACGGCTTTGGCAAAGCGCGTGCTGTTTTTGGAACCCGCATTGCGGTAATAACTGCCCCCCTGGCTTTCGGCATGCCGAAAGCGCTCCAGTTCCGCGAGATAGAAGTTGTTATAGGTTTCGCGGTTGATCAAACCCAGGTCCAGCGCGCGCCGCGTCACCACCAGCTGGCTGACATGAAAACGCCGCGCCAGCTCGGCCAAGCGCACAGACCAGTCGGGCGAAGCGTTGGTCCATGCCGATTGAAAGGCGTCAGCAGGAGCCAAAAATTCCCCAGCAATGGCGTTGCACGCCACTTCTTCTGTACGGGTGTTGCCGTGCGCGGCGTTCGATATGCCGCTGCTGCCCAGCCAGATGTGAGCCAGCTCGTGCAGAAGCGTGAACAGGCGCGCGGCTGGCGCATCGACTGCGTTGATGAAGATGACCGGCGCTGTGGCGTGGCTGATGGCAAAGCCCCGGAATTCACCCACATCCAATTTGCGGCGCGTGTTATTGCCCACAATGCCGCTGCGCATGACGAGAATACCCGCCCGCTCAGCCGCTTGTATCAGCTCGCGGTGGTACACATCCCACTGGCGTTGGCCTTGTTCAACGTCCATGCCCAGCACTTGCCGAATGTCCGCTGCCACGCTGCTTGGGCTGGCGCTGACCTTGT